>NZ_JBXALT010000009.1:0-4365 GCF_058799755.1 Arthrobacter sp. GW822-FHT05G07
TGAGGGATGTCGTCTAGTTGGTTTTCTGAGTGTTGTCTGGGTGTCGCCGGTGTGTGGGGGTTGCGGTGTTTCGTCGTGGTGTGGCGTGGTTGCTTGCTGTGGTGTTGGTGGTGGTGGCGCCGGGGTTGTTGGTGTTGCCTGCGGCGGTGGCTGCGGATCCGGTGGTGGAGAACGTGGTGTCGTTCTCGGATGTGCCGGCCGAGTCGCAGTTCGCGACGGAGATTTCGTGGTTGGCCGCGTCGGGTATTTCCACGGGTTGGGATGCCGGGTCAGGGGTGCGGCAGTACCGTCCGTTGGAGTCCATTGCCCGGGACGCGATGGCCGCGTTCCTGTACCGGCACGCCGGGTCCCCTGCGTTCACAGCCCCTTCGGCGTCTCCGTTTACTGATGTTCCGGTTGGGGCAGCGTTCTATAAGGAGATCACCTGGCTGGCCTCCAAGGGCATTTCCACCGGCTGGGATGTTGGTGGCGGGAAGCGTGAGTATCGTCCGTTGTCCCCGATCGCCCGTGATGCGATGGCCGCGTTCTTGTACCGGTACGCGGACAAACCAGCCTTCACCGCCCCTTCTGTTTCTCCTTTCGGTGATGTGCCCGCCGGTGGCGGGTTCTATACCGAGATCACCTGGCTGGCCGCGTCCGGTATTTCCACGGGCTGGGATGTGGGTAACGGGGTGCGGGAATACCGGCCGTTGAACGGGATCGCCCGGGATGCGATGGCCGCGTTCCTGTACCGGTACGCAGGACAGAAAGAACCCGCCGACCCTGAGAACCCGGCCGCAGGGACCGTCACGGTAGCCCCGGACGTTGAAATCCTGGAACCGGCCCAACTCCAAACCGCACAAGTCACCAGCAACACGGTGGTCCTGCCCTCGGATCAGGCAACGGACATCAAACCCAACGACGTCCTCGTCTCCGGTATCACTACAGGCACCCCGGACGGGTTGCTCGCCCGGGTGGTCCAGGTTGTCCGGGACCCGGGCGGGACCACCTTGGTGAAGACCAAACCGGCCACCGTGCCCGAGGCCGTGGTCTCCACCGGAGGTTTGCTCGAAGTCACCGGCACCCCGGTGAGCTCCGAGTTCATCCCCGCGCCCGACGTCGTCGTTGAACCAGATGCGGCCCCGACCGCAACAAAACCGGACATGGCGCGGCCGTTCGCCGAAACTTCGAAGGACGTATTCAACAAGTCCATGACGTTCAAGAAGACCGTCAAGGGCGAGTTCGGCAAACCGGACGCACCCTTGACCGGTAATGGCTCGGTGACCTTGAAGTCGTCGGTGACGGCGAAGGCCACGGCGAAGATGACGCTCGACGTCGGCTTCCTGCAGTTGAAGGAAGCCTCGGTAGTGGTGACGCCGTCGGTGAAGGCCGAGCATTCCGTCACGGCCGAGGGGTCTTTGAAGGGCCAGGTGACGTCGAAGCTTGGTGAGCTGAATGCGGCGTTCACGTTCATGGCCGGTCCGGTTCCGGTGGTGGTGACCGCCGAGGCCGAGATGAATGCAAACTTCTCCCTGGACGGGAACGCCAACGTGGTGTTCTCCTCATCCCAGACCGTCACCAGCAACCACGGATTCAAATACAACAACGGCGCATTCAGCCTGGTCAACGACAAACCCACCACCGCAGGAATCCAGAACGAGTACAAAGCCTCCGCCTCACTGACCGCAAGAGCATCCCTGGACTTCGACGCCACCATCAAGCTCTACGGCGTCGCTGGGATCACTTTCGGAATGGGGCCGTACGCGACCACCACCATCACCGTTACCGCTGCCAGCGGGGAACAGCTCTCCTGGACCTGCCCCTTGGAACTCGGCGTCGAAGGCCGGCTCGGCGTGACGGCAGGCATCGAGATTATGGGCTTCAACCTCGGCGAGTGGGAAGCCACAGTAACCAAGTCATGGCCCCTGTTCACTGCAAACCCCTGCCAAGGCACCACTGTCATCCAGCCCCCACCAACAAACCCCACCCCGACCCCGACTCCCACACCGGAGCCCGAGCCGACTGAGGGGAATAGTCAGCGATACCTGACGGGAGGGTACATGGGAGTCGGTTATGAGGTTCAGGTCGATGGAACTGTCCGTTCGTGGGGCAGGAACGACTCCGGCCAACTGGGGGCAGGCAGCATGCCTTGGCGGAGTCTGCCGGGACCCGTACCTGGCCTCAGCGGGGTCAAATCCGTGGCCGCCGGTTATCAGACTGCCTACGCCATCAAGTCGGATGGCACTGTTTGGGCATGGGGTGACAATTCCACAAATCAGCTCGGTGACGGAACAACCGATTCACGCTCAACACCTGCCCGCATCCAAGGAATTAGCGACGTGATCGATGTAGCGGCGACCTATTACGGGGCCATTGCGCTCAAGAAGGACGGGTCGGTGTGGGCATGGGGCCTGTACACAATGGGGGCGGACGCCATGCATGCAGAGATTCGTCCCGTGCCGCAACCACTATCGGGGCTTTCAAGCATTAAGGCCATCGCTGCAGGGTCAAGTTCGAACTATGCACTTAAGAGTGATGGAACGGTATGGGCATGGGGTGACAACGGCTCAGGACAGCTTGGCGATGGCACGACGACTGAGCGACTGACTCCTGTGAAGGTCAGCAACCTCGCCAGCGTCAAATCCATCTCGGCTGGAAACGGCACTGCTTATGCACTGCAAACGGATGGCACGGCGCGGGCTTGGGGAAGCAACAGCTGGGGGCAGCTCGGCGATGGCACCACAACCTGGCGTTCACTGCCCGTGACAATTGCCGGCCTGTCCGGCGTCGCAGCTCTTGAGGGTGGCGACGGAAACGGCTACGCCCTCATGAAAGACGGGACAGTCCGCGGTTGGGGTTATAACAAACTGGGTGCCGTTGGAAGTGGGGATACCGCGGAGCGGCACCTCCCCACTCCCGTGGTAGGTGTCACCGGTGCAGTTGCCGTTTCCGCCGGATCCGCTTGTGCCTACGTCGTACTGGGAAACGGTGATGCTTTGGCGTGGGGTTGGAACGAATTTGGACAGTTAGGTGACGGGACATACGAAAACCGGGCCAGACCAGTTGCGTTCGGGGTGCAAGGCTCACCGCTGTAAATCTGCTGATGGCTTAGAACTCTCTCGCACCGGTCCAGACCATCAGATGACGACGCCGGAGGCCAGGTTGAAATCCCAACCTGACCTCCGGCGTCGCTCTTTTCATGCGAAGAGGCGGCTACCGCCGCTTAGTTGTTCATGTACTTCTGGTGGTACCGGTACATGAACGCTGCCATGGCATCGCGGTTCACTGGGACGAGTGGCTGGAACGTTTTGGAGCCGTCCGCAGCGGTCCAGCCAGTGGAGATGCCGGCACCGGACAACCAACTGATTTCGGCGTGGAACTGTGCGCCCGGCGGCACGTCAACGAAGACCTGGGAATCCACGAACGCCGGTTTCCCGGCAAAGCGGTACATGAACGCGGCCATAGCGTCGCGATTCACAGGTTGTACCGGCCGGAATGTTTTGGAACCGTTCGCTTCGATCCAGCCCGTCGAAATCCCTTGGGACGCCAACCACGTGATCTCTTTGTAGAACTGTGTGCTGGGCGTGATGTCCGCGAACGGAGACACTGCCGGAGCGTTGAATGCGGGTGAACCGGCAAGCCGGTACATGAACGCTGCCATCGCATCCCTGTTCACTGCCTGAACAGGACGGAACGACTTGGAACCATCGGCCTCCGTCCAGCCGGTGGAAATTCCCTGAGCAGCCAACCACGAAATCTCATCAAAGAACTGAGCACCGACGGGAAGATCCGCGAACACTACCGGAGCCGGGGTGGTCTTGAAGAGCTGCGACCATTCAGTCACGGTACCTTCAGCGAGGACGTAATCCGTCATAGCCCTTGCGGTGATCGTTACTGTGCCGGAGCCCGGGTACGTCCCTGCAGCGACAACGTTCCCGCCGACCAGGTACTCAACACCTTCTGTCGCAGGAATCGTGTACGTGTCGTCCTTCGTCCCATCAACATCCGCGAACGTCACCGGAGCCGGGGTCACCACGAACGGGGTCGCTTTGAACACCTGCGACCACTCAGACGTCGCGTCCTCGGCAAGAACGTAGTCCGTTATTGCCTTGGCGGTGACCGTTACCGTCCCGGAGCCCGGGTACTTCCCAGCCGCGACAACGTTCCCGCCGACCAGGTACTCAACACCTTCTGTCGCAGGAATCGTATACGTGTCGTCCTTCGTCCCATCAACATCCGCGAACGTCACGGGAGCCGGGGTTACGACGAACGGGGTCGCCTTGAACACCTGCGACCACTCAGACGTCGCGCCCTCGGCGAGCACGTAATCCGTCAGTGCCTTGGCGGTGACCGTCACCGTCCCGGAACCCGGGTACTTCCCAGCCG
>NZ_JBXALT010000009.1:4464-279315 GCF_058799755.1 Arthrobacter sp. GW822-FHT05G07
GCGACAACGTTCCCGCCAACCAGGTACTCAACACCTTCAGTGGCAGGAATCGTGTACGTGTCGTCCTTCGTCCCATCCACATCCGTAAACGTCACCGGAGCCGGGGTCACCACAAACGGGGTCGCCTTGAACTCATGGGCCCACTCAGAAACGGCACCCTCAGCCAGCACATAATCCGTCAGTGCCTTGGCGGTGACCGTCACCGTCCCGGAACCCGGGTACTTCCCAGCCGCGACAACGTTCCCGCCAACCAGGTACTCAACACCTTCAGTGGCAGGAATCGTGTACGTGTCGTCCTTCGTCCCATCAACATCCGTAAACGTCACCGGAGCCGGGGTCACCACAAACGGGGTCGCCTTGAACTCATGGGCCCACTCAGAAGCCGCACCTTCCGCGAGCACATATTTCTTGAGGGCTCTAGCCGCAACCGTCACCGTCCCAGTGCCCGGGTAAGTACCAGCCGCGACAGCATTTCCGCCAACCAAGTATTCAACCCCGGTCACCTCCGGAATCGTGAAGCTATCGCCTAAAGTTCCGTCTTCATCTGTGAAGAGTACCGGCAATGGGATGACCCAGCTTGGCAAATAGATGTCCAGGGCTGCCGCTGCATCTACCAAGCCCGATCCGCAGCCAGCCGGACATCCACCAGGAAGGGGCCGAGAAGTCGCCTTCAGCCGTCTTTCTAAAGACTCAGGGTTGGTCATGCCACCAAGTTCGGAGAACCACAGAGCCGCGACACCTGCAACATGTGGGGCTGCCATGGATGTTCCCTGCATGAATTCGTAGGCGGGGTCTTCTCTGGTGGTCGCCCCGAAGTTCGATGTCGAAAGGATTCCATTTCGAACGTCAAAACTAATGTCCCCACCGGGAGCTGTGACATCCACGGCGCTACCGTAGTTGGAGTACGGAGCTCTGGCACCGTTCCTTCCACTGGCTGCAACTGTAATCACGTTCTGGCAGTTAGCTGGGCTCGAATCGGCTGCCGGCCTATTGGAATTGCCAGCAGCAACAACTACGGCCGCCCCGGAGTTGTAAGCAAAATTGATCGCGTTTTGGTAGCTGGCGGAGCAGGGGCTAATGCCACCGAGGCTAAGGTTGATGACTCTCGCCGGGTTGGGGTTGATCGGGGCACCAGACACCACACCACCCGCGGCCCATACGATCGAATCGGCGATGTCCGACGTGTACCCGCCGCAGGCGCCCAGAGCACGAAGAGGAAGAATCTTGGCTTCGGGCGCTACGCCCGTTACACCTTTGCCATTCCCGCCGATGGCCGCGACCGTGCCTGCCACGTGAGTTCCGTGCCAAGAAGATACACCTTGTGGGCTGCCCCAATAGCATTGGTTCGCCGAAATCCAGTCGCCTTCGTCTGTCGGATCAGCGTCCCGGCCGTCCCCATCGCGGGCGGCTTGGGAGCTGGAAATCATGTCGTAGCCAGGCAGTACGTTGCCATCGAGTTCAAAATGACTTGTGATGCCTGTGTCCACGACCGCCACCACCACACCTTGACCACGGTTGTACTCCCACGCACCCGGAGCTCTAAGTCCGGCGAAGTCCTCCCACAGATCCCACTGAAGGGAATACAGCCCGTCATTTGGGTCGGCTGCCGTCTGCATAATCGCGTCGGGTTCCGCGTATTCCACGGCCGGATCTGACCTTAGAGCGTCGAGAAAGACCTCAGCCTCATCCGCAGGAAGGGCTTCATCGAGTTTGACGATGTGTCCCCCGGTTGCGCTCTCGCGCAAATTCGTTGCAAGAACGCCTAGCTTTGTTGCAGCCTGACTAACGGCATTGCCTGCCGTTTCCGCAGCCTGTGCTCCCGCGTTGTCTTCTCTCAGTCCAACGATGAACTGGTCGGTAGCAATCTCGAGAGCAGGCTGCATGGCCTGCGTCGTACTGGAAACGATGTCACTCTCGTCGGCGACTGCTGGAAGTGCAGCCAGTCCCCCGCTGAAAAGGAGTGTTGTCACGGCGACGCCGACGGTTCTAAACGATGGCGCGCGGAATCTCTCAAGCATGTTTCTGGGCATCCTAGGGAAGGCGAAAAAGCCAGAGCTGGCTGGTCGCAGGCAACTGGAGATCACCAGCTGACCCCCAGGAGATTGTAAGCAGACTTTTGACTTGCGCTGGATGACCTAACCGTTTATGACACCGTGCAATGGCTGGGTCGTTTGGCTTCCCCCCAAAGCGGGTAACAGTTGACGCATTGAACGCCACATTGAGCAATCCCCACGACTTTTGGGGATTTGCTGTTGCTTTGCTGATGAGGGATGTCATTTAGTTAGCTTTCTGAGGGTTGTCTGGGTGTCGCCGGTGTGTGGGGGTTGCGGTGTTTCGTCGTGGTGTGGCGTGGTTGCTTGCTTTAGTGGTGGTGGTGGCGCCGGGGTTGTTGGTGTTGCCTGCGGCGGTGGCTGCGGATCCGGTGGTGGAGAACGTGGTGTCGTTCTCGGATGTGCCGGCCGGGTCGCAGTTCGCGACGGAGATTTCGTGGTTGGCCGCGTCGGGTATTTCCACGGGCTGGGATGCCGGGTCAGGGGTGCGGCAGTACCGTCCGTTGGAGTCCATTGCCCGGGACGCGATGGCCGCGTTCCTGTACCGGCATGCCGGGTCCCCTGCGTTCACAGCCCCTTCGGCGTCTCCGTTTACTGATGTTCCGGTTGGGGCAGCGTTCTATAAGGAGATCACCTGGCTGGCCTCCAAGGGCATTTCCACCGGCTGGGATGTTGGTGGCGGGAAGCGTGAGTATCGTCCGTTGTCCCCGATTGCCCGTGATGCGATGGCCGCGTTCTTGTACCGGTACGCGGACAAACCAGCCTTCACCGCCCCGATGCTCTCACCGTTTACGGATGTCCCTGCCGGTGGCGGGTTTTATACCGAGATCACCTGGTTGGCGGCGTCCGGTATTTCCACGGGCTGGGATGTGGGTAACGGGGTGCGGGAATACCGGCCGTTGAACGGGATCGCCCGGGATGCGATGGCCGCGTTCCTGTACCGGTACGCAGGACAGAAAGAACCCGCCGACCCTGAGAATCCGGCCGCAGGGACCGTCACGGTAGCCCCGGACGTCGAGATCCTGGAACCGGACCAACTCGAAACCGCACAAGTCACCAGCAACACGGTGGTCCTGCCCTCGGATCAGGCAACGGACATCAAACCCAACGACGTCCTCGTCTCCGGTATCACTACAGGTACCCCGGACGGGTTGCTCGCCCGGGTGGTCCAGGTTGTCCGGGACCCGGGCGGGACCACCCTGGTGAAAACCAAACCCGCCACCGTGCCCGAAGCCGTGGTCTCCACCGGCGGGCTGCTCGAAGTCACCGGCACCCCGGTGAGCTCCGAGTTCATCCCCGCGCCCGACGTCGTGGTTGAACCAGACGCAGCCCCGACGGCAACCAGAACCGGCCCCGCACCCACACCAGATATGGCCCGGCCGTACGCGGCGGCCTCTGCGGAGGTGTTCAACAAGTCCATGGCCTTGACCAGGACCGTCAAGGGTGAGTTCGGCAAACCCGACGCGCCCTTGACCGGTGACGGGTCGGTGACCCTAAAGTCGTCAGTGACGGCCAAGGCCACAGCGAAAATGACATTAGAGACCGCTTTCCTGAGCTTGAAGGAAGTCTCCGTAGTCATCACCCCCTCCATCAAGGCCGAACACTCCCTCACGGTAGAGGGATCATTGAAAGGCCAGGCCACGGCCAAGCTGGGCGAGCTGAACTCCGCGTTCACGTTCATGGCCGGCCCGGTCCCGGTAGTAGTGACCAGCAACGCGACCATGAACGCGAACTTCTCCCTGGACGGAAACGCCGAAGTGGTGTTCTCCTCATCCCAAACCGTCACCAGCAACCACGGATTCAAATACAACAACGGCGCATTCAGCCTGGTCAACGACAAACCCACCACCGCAGGAATCGAAAACGACTACAAAGCCTCCGCCTCACTGACCGCAAGAGCATCCCTGGACTTCGACGCCACCATCAAGCTCTACGGCATTGCCGGGATCACCTTCGGAATGGGGCCGTACGCGACCACCACCATCACCGTCACCACCGCCAGCGGACAGGACCTCACCTGGACCTGCCCCTTGGAACTCGGCGTCGAAGGCCGACTCGGTGTCCTGGCAGGCATCAAAATACTCGGCTTCGACCTCGGCGAATGGAAAGCCACCGCAACCAACACATGGCCCCTCTTCACAGCAAACCCCTGCCAAGGCACCCCGGTCATCAAACCATCCGACCCGGTACCAACCGGGCTCATCGGAGTGGCCGCTGGGATTGAGAGCGCCTTCGCTTTGAAAGCGGACGGGACACTTTGGGCATGGGGTTTCAATGCCTCCGGAAATTTGGGGACAGGCTCCGATGCGTATGCCACTTACGTGCCCGCTCAGGTTTTGGGCCTTCGGAAGGTGACAGCTGTAGCAGCATACGGATACAACGCCTACGCGCTCAAGAGCGACGGATCCGTGTGGGCCTGGGGAAGCAACTATTACGGCCAACTTGGCAACTCAAATGGTGGGCAATATTCATCAGTCCCGCTCGAGGTCCAGGGGTTGAGCAGCGTCAGGAGTATTGCCACTAACGGGAACACAGCCTACGCGTTGCGCTCGGACGGCACTGTGTGGGCATGGGGAAACAACACCAAAGGCCAGCAAGGGCAAGGCCACACTCTGGGGACAGGCCATACGCCCCTTCAGGTGCAGGGTCTTACGGATGTCACCAAGATCTCGGGCGGCGGAAATTCGGGCTACGCGCTCAAAAGCGACGGTTCAGTGTGGGCGTGGGGGTACAACGGGGAGGGCCAGCTTGGCAACGGAACAACCGTCAACTCCTTGGTACCAGTCAGGGTTTCCGGCCTGGACGGCGTGCGGGACATGGTGGGCACCAGCTATGGCGCCCTTGCCCTTCGCAACGATGGAACCGTCTGGGCTTGGGGTCACAACGGGCTTGGCCTGTTGGCGAACGGAACATACCAGGGACATAGCGACGTCCCCGTTCAAATCCCCGGGCTGAGTGGCATCGAAAACATTGGAGCGAACGTCTATAGCGTCTTCGCATCGAACGGGGCAGATGAGTTCTGGGCTTGGGGCAACAACAACTCAGGAGAACTGGGAGATGGTACCCGCAACACCACCAACGTGCCGATTCGCGTGCAGCAGCTAAACGGTGTCCAGTTTGTCACTGGAGGCCTCTACACGTCCTATGCCCTTACCAGCGATGGCAGGTTCTGGTCTTGGGGAGAGAACGGTTTGGGACAGCTAGGAAACGGCACTACTGCAGACTCATACGTTCCGCAGGAAGTTCCGGCCTTCTGATACAGCGTGCATGTAGCTGGTCCGGTGATAGTCAATTAGCCCAGTGATTCGATGCGGGTCCCGTACCACCAGCTGACCGCGGGAATTTGTAAGCTGCCGTCGGCGGTGACGGCCGGACGTCGCCGATTTTGACAGCTTCCGCGACAGTTGCCTCGGACGGGGAGGGACCTAGCCGATGCGCTCAAACACCATGGTCGCCTGAATACGGTCACCGCCTCCGATCACTCCCTTACTCCCGCTGCTGGCAGTGGTTATGGTGTGGAGCCTGTAGCCCTTGGCGGCTTGATCGTTGATGGCCTTTTCCAGGGAGGGAAGGTTGCCCGAACCGGCGCCCCACATTTTCTCTTTCAGGATCACTTGGAGAACGACGTACTGCTGCATCGCGACACTTCCTTCTGTTTCGGGACGGTTGCGTGCAAGGCTACTCGACGCCGGCGGGGAACCTTTGAGGGGTCAGCCCAGTTCGCGCAGCGTGGCGGTCATGTCACCACCCGCATCACCTGTGTTGACCGTACCTTTTGGCTCGAACAGCAGGGCGTGGACTTCGTTTTCAGCCTTGGGGCAGTGCTCGGTCCCCTTGGGGACCACGTAGATGTCGTTCGGCCCGAGCACCACATCGCCGTCGCGGAGCTGAATGGTGAGATTCCCACTGATGACCATGAACAATTCGTCGGTATCGGGATGAGTGTGCCAAACGAATTCACCCTGAATTTTCACAACTTTCACGTCGTAATCGTTGATGCTAGTCAGCCTGTGAGGCTGCCAGTGCGCCGAGATTGAATCAAGGGCGGCATTGATGTTGCGTACCAAATCAGTCATGGATGATCAGCACTTTCTTTCGAGGTCTTTGACGGGAGCCCAACATTTTCACGCGTGCATTCGTGCGCCCTTCACGATCCGGTCAACCACGTTTCGGGGACCGCGGAGGGCAATTCCCACGAGGTCAAGGTCCTGGGCAGCAACCGCCGCCACCGCTGCCCGGTTGGCTTCATCGTGGCCGGTGGAGAAAAGATCTCGCGTGTACAGGGCAATGGGAATCTCCCGAGCAAGAGACCGCTCCCGCGCTGCCGCCAGGAGTTCCTGCCCGGCAGTGAGCACCAGAACGGGCTGGCGAAGCATGGGAAGGTAGCCGTTCCCGTCTCGGTCCTGATACAGCTCCCCCGTCAGACCCGGGGCACTGGTGGCGATGGCACTCATGAGAAATGCTGTGACGTTCAGCTCTTGCCAGGGCAGAAGATCATCAGCGAGGACCACCACCACTTTCGTGTCAAAGCGAACGGTCGCGGAGGAAGGGGAATCAATGACTGCTGTCGAGTTTTCTTGCATGAACCCAAGCATGGCCGCAGGCAGGAATGGCGGTCTTGTACATTTCTTGCATGGGTAACTCAGTGCACGCATGGCATCCGGCCGTGCCTTACGTGCGCGAGGTGCTGCATGCAACGTTCGACGATCACAGGTACCCGTCCCATACTCACGACGACTGGACGGTGCTTCTGATCGACAAAGGGGCAGTGACTTACGACCTCGGCCGCACCGAGCATCAGGCAGTTCCCGCCTCAATCACCCTGCTACCCCCGCATGTCCCGCACGACGGTCGCTCCGCCGTCGGAGGTGAATCATTCCGTAAGCGAGTCCTGTACCTGAGTGAAGACTGGCTGCCCGCCAGAGCAGCAGAGGCGGCAGTGGCGCAACCACTGCTGGTGGATCCGCAGACGGTGGCAACCGTGACTGGCATCCACGCGGCGCTGTCCTTGCCGGCGGATGTGATGGAGGCCGAATGCGGCGTTCTGGCTCTGCGAGAATCGGTCCGCTCCCATTTGGGAACGCCGTCGTCGCCGACGCGGGACGCTCCCCTGGCCCGCAAGCTGCGCGAGATGCTTGATGACCGCCTCTTTGAGTCGTTCACCATTGCCGAAGCAGCTGAATTACTGGGGGCTCATCCGAGCCATTTGGTCCGCGCATTTTCCAAGGCCTACGGCATCGCCCCTTACCGCTACGTCACGGGGCGCCGCGTGGACCGCGCCCGACGTCTGCTGCTCGATGGCCGCCCGGCTTCTGTTGCGGCGGTTGAGGCTGGCTTCCATGACCAGTCGCACCTCACCAGGCATTTCCGTCGTGTTCTGGGTACCACGCCGGGAGCCTTCACGGCCTGACCTTCACGCCGTCGCGGTTGTAGCGGCTAAGACCGGTCGTGAAGCGTCACGTGGTAACCGTCGGGGTCGGCGAAGGTGAACGTGCGGCCGAATGGACCGTCAATGGGGGGGCGGTGACCCCCAGCGTGAGTTCGTCGAAACTGATCTCCTTACAACTCTTATTGTCATGGGTTCTGTGCCGGAGGAGACTTGTGGCGACGGCATCCCATCTGGGGCCGCCCGCGAGGCCACTGAGCTGCGGGGCATCGCAGTACCCAAAAGCGGCTTGGTGGATCGATGAGCTCCATGACACCCCTTGAACTGGCCACTCAGCGATGGCGCTATCTCTTACCCTTGCTGGTTATCGCACTCATTGGATGTCTCGGTGGGTGCGACTCCAAGCCCGACGACGCCTCCCTCCCGTCCGCAAGTTCTTCGACAACGGAGGCTCGCACGGCCCCGGCACAGCCGGACGGTGGCGCCCCTCGAACAGTCCCACTGCTGCCGGAGAGTGGCGATCTCGACGCCGGCACCTACCGCGTCCTCGTCAAGGGCTACCCGGCGCCTTTCGAGATCACCGTCCCAGCCGGTTGGTCGACTGACGACGGCGATGGTGTGGCCAAGGACGACCCGAATCACCCTGATGAATGGGGGGTCTTCGTGGGTTGGTGGCCCGCCGAGTATGTGCCGACGGACTCATGCGCTTGGGACGGCGCGCTCGTCAAGATCGATCCGTCAGTTAAGGACTTCGTTGACGCGTTGACGGCGCAGACGTCAACAGCGAGCACCCCTCCCGTCAAGGTCAAGGTGGGTGATTACTCCGGCTTCGAGTTCGACCACTTCGTCAAGGGCGACGTGGACATCGCAGCCTGCGACCGCGGCAAGTTCTGCATCCACTCTGAATTCTCAAACGAATGCACACGCTGGTACTCGAGCGCCGCTGAGCGCGAAACCTACCGGGTGATGGACTTGAACGGCAAGCGCGCTGTGAGCTGGGTGGTCCAATTCCACGAATCGATCAATCCGGAGCTGACGAGAGAGGCACGCGCCGTTTTCGACTCGATCGTGTTCAGTCCCGGCAACTGATCAGGTGATGCGGTAGATCGGAGCGCATCGCGATTCTATGTCTCACCCAGGCCATTCCTCGTGGCTCCAGCGAGCCAGCGCATTAATCGCCTCCCGCAAGGCGAGCCCCCTATCGGTCAGCGCGTAGGCCCGCGTGTTGTGCCGGAGGGGCAGGCGGGACAGTACGCCAGCGGCCTCGAGCTCGCGCAGTCGGGTCGCGAGAATGTTGGTCGGCACTCCGAGGTCGCGCTGCAGATCGCCGTAGCGCTGTGGCCCGTCGAGCAGCCGCTCCACGATGAGCAGGGCCCACCGCGCTCCGACGATGTCGAGGGCCGCGGCGAGGCTGCTCACGCGGTCGGATCGACGTCCGGCTTCATCCAAAACGGCGAGTAGTGGTAGCCGTCGGGGTCATCGAATTGGCGCTGGTACATGAAGGGGTAGTCGTCGGTGTCACCGATCCGGCCGCCGGCGGCACCGGCGCGTTCGATGAGCTCATCGACCGCTTCTCGGCTGCCGAGGTCGAAGGAAACCGTGACCTTCGAGGGGGTGTCGGGTCCGCCGACCAGTTCCTCGGCGCCTCCGACGCTCGCGTACATCTCGCGACTGCCGAGCATGACGTACTGCTCGGGTGCGATCGCGAAGCATGACACGTTGTGATCGGACATCTCGGTGTTAAGGGTCCAGCCGAGGGCGGTATAGAAAGCGGTCGCGCGCTCGACGCTGTCAACAGGGCAAGTGATGAAGAGGCTCATGCGGCCCATACTTGCAAAATGCAAGTGCGGCGTCAATGGTTGTTCGCGCACAATGTGCCCTGCGCGTCCTGCACGCCAGGCCGGAGGCTCGTGGTCTCTCCTGTTAACCGAATGACTTGTATTAGTGGTGGATCACGAGACTGGGAAAAACAGGGTGCGCTGGCGCTGCATGTCGTGCTCGAGTTGCGCGACTGACCGCACCTCGGCAATTGCGGATGTGATCTCGTCTCGGACGGCGTCGACGTTTCTGTGCTGGTTTCCCATCATCCAAGCGTACGGAGTTGGAAGACATACAACAGAGGCCACGGCCCGAAGGCTCGTGGTCTCTGCTGTTCGCTCTAGAGATGGGATGTGAGAGAGGGACCCGCCCAAACCCGCGGGATGTGAGAGAGGGACCCGCCCAAACCCGCGGGATGTGAGAGAGGGACCCGCCCAAACCCTAGGGATGTGAGAGAGGGTTACATGTCTGCGAGCGCGCCGCCAGGGTTCTCGATCGCGTCGGCAACGTACCGGAGGAAGCCGGCCGCGGTTTCGCCGTCGCACACGCGGTGGTCGAAGGCGAGGGTCAGCTCGGTGACCTTGCGAACGGCAAGCTCGCCGTTGACTACCCAGGGCTTGTCGATGATGCGGCCCACGCCCAGCATCGCTACCTCGGGATAGTTGATGATCGCGGCCGAGCCGTCCACGCCGAACACACCATAGTTGTTCAGCGTGAACGTGCCTGAGCCCAGTTCCGTGGGGGTCGCCTTTCCGTCACGTGCGACGGCGGTGAGTCGGCGGATCTCTGCGTCCAGTTCGCGGGCACTCAGCTGGTGCGCGTTCCGTACGGACGGGACCACGAGCCCGCGGTCGGTTTGGGCGGCGAAGCCGAGGTTGATTCCTTCAAACCCGACGATCTCCTGAGAGCCGTCCCCCGCGGTTTCAAAGCGAGTGTTCAGAGCCGGGTACTTTTTTAACCCAGCCGTGACAAAACGGGCGATGAAGGCCAGCAGACCGGGGGTATCGTGCGGTGCGCGCTTCTTGAGATCGGCCCGCATGTCCAGCAGCGCGGTTGCATCGACGTCCACCCAAACGGTGGCTTCAGGGATTTCCGAGCGGCTGCGGGTCATGTTCGCGGCCACGGCCTTGCGGACTCCACGGACGGGCGTCCGCGCAGAGACAGACAAACCGGTACGGCTATCAACGGCACCCGCAGAAGCAGGAGCAGAAAGGGGAGCAGCAGGAATGGCAGCAACAGAAGGCTCAGCAGCAACCGAGGGCGAAGCAATAACAGCCTCCACGTCCCTGCGCATGATCAGTCCGCTGGCACCCGAGCCCTCAATAGCGTCGAGGGAAACACCGTGGTCGCGTGCCATTTTGCGGACAAGCGGAGAGATGACGGCACTGAGCTTGCCCGGGATGCGCGTTCCGGCCACAGCCGGCTCCATCTCTGGCACAGCAGCAGGCTCAGCAACAGCAGAAGCAACAACAGAAGCACTCGCCTTCCGCGGTCGGGTCCGGCCACCGGTGGCTCCCCCGGGCGTACCGTAACCAATCAGCACATTGCCCGAGCCTGCCTTTTCCTCGGTCCGGTACGTCTCGGCAGCAGCTTCCACGGCGGACGAAACGTCAAGACCCGAGGACACCGGCGATGGATCCACAGAACCAGCCGGAGCAGGAACAGGCGCGGCAGCGGGCGAACTCGCCGCAGAACCAGCGCGAGCGATCGAGATCAGCGGCTTGCCGACGTCGAGCGTTTGACCTGCTTCGCCGTGCAACTCGGCGACGGTGCCGGCGTAAGGCGAGGGCACCTCAACCATGGACTTGGCGGTCTCAACCTCGGCGATGGGCTGGTCAACTACGATCTCGTCACCCACGGCAACGAGCCAGTTCACCAGTTCGGCCTCGGTAAGGCCCTCCCCAAGATCGGGCAGTTTGAAGACCTGCATATCTGAACTCATGGTCAGTCCTCCCATTGAAGGTCGTCGACGGCGTCGAGGATGCGGTCGACGCTCGGCAAGTAGTAGTGCTCCAGCTTGGGAGACGGGAACGGGACATCGAAGCCGGTCACTCGAAGGACGGGCGCGGCGAGGTAGTGGAACGCGCGTTCCTGGACGCGGGCCACGATCTCGGAGGACACGGACGCGAATCCGTGCGCTTCGGCGATCACGACGGCGCGTCCCGTCTTGCGTACGGACGCGCAGACGGTTTCGTCGTCGAAGGGGACCAGGGTGCGGACGTCGATGACTTCGAGTGAGCGGCCCTCTTCGGCGGCGGCAGCGGCAGCGGCGAGCGCGGTGGGGACGGACGGGCCGTAGGCGATGAGCGTCGCGTCCGTGCCGGGACGGGCAACAGCTGCGCGGCCCTCGGTGGAGGTGCCGGCGTCGTGCTCTGCTCGCAGGGCACCCAAGTCCACCTGGTCCTTGGACCAGTAGAGCTTCTTGGGTTCCATGAACATGACGGGGTCGTCGGAGTCGATGGCTTCGCGGAGCATGCGGTAGCCGTCGGCCACGGTGGCCGGGGTGTAGACCTTCAGACCGGCGGTGTGGGCGTAGTAGGACTCGGAGGAGTCGCAGTGGTGCTCTACTCCCCCGATGCCGCCGGCGTAGGGAACACGGATGACCATGGGCATTTTGAGCTTGCCCTTGGTGCGGTTGTGCATTTTGGCTACGTGGCTGACGATCTGTTCGAAGGCGGGGTAGGCGAAGGCGTCGAACTGCATTTCGATGACGGGTCGCATGCCGTTGATGGCCATTCCTACGGCCATGCCGACGATGCCGGATTCTGCCAGCGGGGTGTCGAAGCAGCGCTGTTCGCCGAACTCGGCCATGAGGCCATCGGTGATGCGGAAGACGCCGCCCAGCATGCCGACGTCCTCGCCGAATACCAGGACGGACGGGTCATTGCGCATGGCGTCGGCCATGGCGGTGTTCAGTGCCTTGGCCATGGTGAGGCTCTGCGGGCCGGTGGCTTCAGCAGTGGCCGCGGCGGAAGCGGCGGCGCTGGCGGTGGCTGCGCTGACGTTGGCTGTGGTGGTGCCGTTGGCACTAGTGGTGACGGTCATTTTGCGCTCTCCGTTCCGGTGTTGGCGCTTTCGGCGCGGGCGAGTTCGCCGGCGAGCATCTCGGACTGCTCTTTCAGCTGCGGGGTTTGCTTGGCGAAGACGTACTTGAAGAGGTCCAGCGGCTGCACCGGAACCTCCTCCCCCAGGCCTTCACGAAGCTGGGTGGCCACGGCTTCGGCATGCGCAGCGATCCGCTCATTGGCGGAATCGTCCAGCAGTCCCTTATCCGTGAGGTATGACTTCATGCGCGTCAGCGGATCCTTGGCCTGCCATTCGGCAACTTCGCTGTCCGGACGGTAGCGGGTGGCGTCGTCGGCGTTGGTGTGGGCTTGCATGCGATAGGTGTGGGCTTCGATCAGGAGCGGGCCGGATCCTTCGCGGGCCAGCTTCACGGCCCGGTCCATCACGGCGAGCAGTGCGACGAGGTCGTTGCCGTCAACGCGCTCACCGGCCATGCCGTAGCCAACAGCCTTGTGGGCCAGCGACGGCGCCACGGACTGGTGGCTGAGCGGTACGGAGATGGCGTACTTGTTGTTCTGCACGAAGAAGATGACGGGCAGGTGGAAGACTGCGGCGAAGTTCAGTGCCTCGTGGAAGTCGCCTTCGCTCGTGGCGCCGTCGCCGCACATGGCCATCACTACGGTGTTTTCACCGCGGAGCTTGGCAGCGTGCGCGACGCCGACGGCGTGGAGCAGCTGGGTGGTCAGCGGGGTGCATTGGATGCCCACGTTGTGCGCGCTGGGGTCGTACCCGCCGTGCCAGTCGCCGCGGAAGATGGTCATCACCTCAACGGGGTCCACCCCGCGGGTCATGACGGCGACGGCGTCGCGGTAGGTGGGGAACAGCCAGTCACCTTCGCTGAGGCACATGGCAGCTGCAACCTGGCAGGCTTCCTGGCCGTGGCTTGAGGGGTAGACGGCCATGCGGCCTTGCCGGACCAGCGCAGAGTTCTGATCGTTGACGCGGCGTCCGACGACGAGCTGCTCGTAAGCGGCCATCAGTTCAGAATCGCCGGGTGTGGGGTATTCGTGGCCGGGTTCGCTGCCTTGCTCGTCATGGGAGCGGAGGGTGCCGTCCGGGTTCACCATTTGGATCTGGTGCCGGGCGGGGAGCATGTAGTCCTCAACGCTGATGCCGAATTTTGTCCGAACGTCAGCAGCTTGGTCCTCTACAGCCGTTTCCGGCGCAGAGTGATCTGCGTGGATCGTCATTGGTCCGTCCTTCTCTAGCCACTATGTGCTTCCAGTATGTTCCCCGGCTCTGTTTCGTATCCAGCTTTCCGCCGAATCATGGAAGCCCTTGCCTAAACTGGGTATTCTGAAAGACGAATTGCAATTGTGAGCTGGGTAACGTGCCTGTGTTGTAGACGAATTGGAGAGCCAGTGAGCGAGGCCGAGGCGGAGCAGACCGCCGTACCGCTGGACAGCGTGGACCGGGACATCATCCGCGAGCTGACCACCGACGGGCGCATGTCTATCACGCAGGTGGCGGAGAACGTCCACATCAGCCGCGCCCACGCGTACACCCGGATCGCCCGGCTCACGGGCGAGGGCGTGCTGACCAAGTTCACGGCGCTAGTGGATCCCATCAAGGCGGGCCTTCGGTCCTCTGCCTACGTGACGTTGAAGGTTCAGCAGCACTCCTGGCGCGAATTGAAGGAACAGCTGCGGGCCATCCCCGAGATTCACCACATCGCTTTGGTGGGCGGCGACTTCGACGTCATCCTCCTGGTCCGCGCCACAGACAACATCCACCTCCGACGCGTCATCTTCGATCAACTGCAGTCCATGGACGGGATCCTGGACACCCAAACGTTCCTGGTGTTCGAGGACGTCGATACCCGGTGACCTTCAAGCGAAAGCTCGCCTGGGCGCTGGTGGCTTGCGTCCTGGCGGGTGTCCTGTGGCTGGTCGCTGCCTTCCAGCTCTTCCACAACCCGCCCCACGCCACTCCCCAGAAGACCGATGCGATTGTGGTGCTGGGCGGCATGAGCAACGAACGGCTCCCAGTGGGCCTCGCCTTGCGGGAGCAGTTGGGCATCCAGGACATGGTGGTTGTCACCACCGGGCTGCCAGCCAACGTCGGCTCGGACAAGTTTTGTGAAGAGCACGACGGCGTCACTCACCTGGACTGCTTCCGTCCGGACCCGCTGAACACCAGAGGCGAAGCGTTGCAGCTCCGGGACCTTGCGGCAGAACACGGATGGACGTCGGTGACCGTGGTGACCTCCGACTATCACGTCCAGCGGGCCGGCACCCTGATGAAGCAGTGCATCGCTGCCGACGTTCATATGGTGGGTACGGAGCCGGAGCTCTCCCCCGCGGCTTGGGTGTGGCGATTCGTGGTGGAAACGGGTGGTCTGTTGGATGTGTGGGTGCGGCCGGAATGCTGAGTGGGCTGGGATGGCCATCCGGCCGGGACATCATGGCCAGCATCATGAGCGGGCTCGACTCCTACTTTTCGCTAGGCAAGCCGGACGTGGTGATCGTACGAGGCGACACCACCACCTCTACTGCATGGGCAATCGCCTGTTTCTACCACGGCGAACCATTGATCCAGGTAGTACCAGCCTCCGAAGACCACCAGCCAAATCACTTTCCTGCGGTTGACGCCCGAGCACCAGCCGAGCAAGCCTGCTAGCCGCAGGTGTGGCCGCTGAGGACATCGTGGCGACAAGCAATTCGGGCTAATGACACTTGTTGACCAACGTGCACCAGCATTTCCGTTCTCGGATACTTGGCTGGAGTCGCTCGCAGGACGGATACAACGCGTCGCTTCAGCGTCGCTGGCGATTGCTTCCAAAGTTGCAAGTTCATGACAACGGTGCCCGAGATTTAGCCTGCCGTCGCCGAGCATCCCTCCCCAGCCAGATCAACACTCCCGGCGACTCGCTTAGGCGAGCGCTATCACTACAAAGAACGCTGTAACAAGCGACAGGCCAACCAAACCAACGAGAACTACTAGCCGCAGTTGCCGGTGCTTGGCTTGCCGCCGCGTCTCTTTACTGAGGCTCATGAACCGAGGATGCGACATGAGACCGACTCTAGTTGTCCTCCATAAGTCAGAGATTTCCTGCGCATCACAACCAGAGCCATTTGGGTAAATTCTTGGTTTCCGAGGCTAGTTGTCATCTCACTCCGTCCACACGATGTTCGTCTAAACGCTCGAACAGCGTGCGACGGTGAGGTCACATACGGCCTCTGCCCACTTGGGGAAAGAGAAAAGCAATCCGCAGCACAGGTAGAATCCAAGACATGACACAAGCCGTGGCGGGGGATGCACGACGCGCAATCTCGAGAGATACGGGTCGAAGGGGAAGGAACCAACTGCAGCAGAGCTCAAGGACGAAGGTTCCAACTCTGCTGACCCTCGGCGTGGCTTGGTTACTAATCGTTGATTCTCTTACTCGAGTAAGCGCCGGGCCGCTAAGCTTATCGGGGGCACTAACTCTGGCGACTGCACTGCTCTGCGCCTTCCTATCACCAATCATCATTCTCGGCCGCACTTCTCAAAAGAGCGGCAGTGGCAGAGCCACAATTCCGTGGCCGCTAACCGCCTTCGTTGTGGTTGCCCTCATTGCACTGGCGATGGAGCCGTCCGCAGAAGGCCTGCAGAACGTTGCCGTTTATACTATCTTTGTCGCAAGTGCGGGCCTCACGTCGGTGCAGGTTAGCCGAGCGGGAGCGCAGGCAATCGGCCACAGGATGCGGCTAGTGGGTTTGATAGTCACGTGCGCCTTCATAGTTACCAATTTGGCGGGTTTTCGGCTATTTAGTGAGAGAGCTTTCGGCCTAGTCGGACTCATTTTCTTGGCTGTGCTTATTCCCAACACACCCCGAAGAAAAATCGTACGCCTTGCACCGTTCCTCGTAGCGGGCGCGATAGCTCTCAGCCTGTCGAGAACAGCAACAGTTATCGCCATTGCAATGCTCATGTTCCTTGCATTGCGGGCTAGGAAGGGCTTGAAGTTATTGGCTTCACTGGGAATGGCCGTCGCGGCCGGTGGTCTCGCGTACTGGCTCTTCAACTTCTATGAACCTTTTCGAGAACGTTTCTTGGAAGGCGACGGCGGGGCTACAGTCGGTGGGGTCGAACTGAATACGTCTGGCCGTGCTGTCCTATGGGATATTACGTACAAGTCATCCCAGGAAGCGCCTGTCTTCGGGCATGGCCCAGGTTCCGCCTCAGCCCTCATAACACCGCTATTTCGCAACATTGGTCATCCGCACAACGAGTACTTGAGAATACTGCACGATTTCGGTTGGGTCGGACTAGTTCTCTTCGGGCTCGGTATGGTTATGCTACTGACGCGCATCGCGGCCCGAATAAGGCGCTCCGGAGACCCAATCCACTGGTCGGCACTACTCTCCTTGGTGGCAGTCCTGTCAGCCGCCATCACCGACAATGTGATCGTTTACCCCTTCATCATGCTGCCGCTTGGTTTGATTATCGGGGCGTCTCTGGGCCTACCTCTAGAACCAGAAAGTGAGCCGGAACCGTCTCACGGCGTCGGAAGTCCGAGAATAGAAGACGCTAGGCGGAACACGATTTCCGGGACTCCACGCGCCCGGAACTAGGCTTGTACGGCAGCAACGATGCGGGACATCTTCCTGAACTGCGAACAGCGTGATGTCGCCCCGCTCAAATCCTTTTGGGCTGTCCCCGCACGTTACTGGAGCACGATTCTTTACGTGATGTCGGCTGGACTCAGTGCAGGCCTTCTGCAGGAACGTCTGCCGCCCGCCATGCTGTCGAGAAACAGGGCCTGCATGCTCACACAAAGGCCCGCCTTCCATACGGACGGCGGGCCTTTGTGAAATTTATGGACTCTCAAGTTAGCAAGCATCCACTGACGCAGCTCTGCGGGGGCTAAGAGCCTTTAGGCGATGTTACTCGTTCTGAAATCGGCCTGCGCCCCGCAGGCTCCACTTCGGTTCTGTAGTAACTATAGGCATATGCGTCGGGCCCCTTGGAGGGGAGTTGGTTAAGCACCATTCCGAGTACGGTGGATCCAACAAGCTCAAGCGCGTTCAAGGACTTTTCCAGATCATGGATCCGGAGCTTGTGGGAGCCAACGACGACCATTACGCCCCCGACATGCTGTGAAAGGACAGCCGCGTCCGTAACGGGTAGGAGAGGCGGCGCGTCGATTACTACGGAATCGAACACGCTCTCTAGACGTGACAGCAATTGCCTCATGCCTTCGGAGCCCAATAGTTCGCTGGGGTTAGGGGGGATTTCACCAGACGTCAGGACAAACAACTGGTCGTCTCCCCAGGGCTGGAGTAGGTCGTTGACGTCGGCCTTGCCTACGAGATATGTGGTTAAGCCGGCGTTTCGGTCAAGACCGAGGTATTCGCTGACCATCGGCCGCCTAAGGTCCGCGTCCACCAAACAAACAGACTGCCCAGCTTGCGCAAGTGCGATAGCAAGATTGATCGCTGTGGTGCTCTTTCCTTCACCAGGTAGCGACGACGTTACCAAGACAGACTTTGCCCGACCCGAAACGTTAGCGAACTGAAGATTTGTGCGAAGTTGGCGGAAGGATTCGGCGCGAGGGCTTTGATGCGCTGCCTGTGTCAACAACGGTTTTTTAGTGGCGTCCTGGTCATAAGTGATGCCGCCCAAGAGAGGAGCATCTGTCACCTTCCGCAGGTCCGCTTCCGTTCGAACGCGGTTGTCCAGAACCGTACGCAAGAGCGCTGCACCTACTCCAAGGACAAGCCCCACCACGAGCCCCAAAATCACGTTCAATCGGCCATTAGGAGCCGAAGGCGCCAGCGGAGCTTTCGCTGGTTTTATTATGGACAAGCTAACTGGAGAGGAGCCTCCGGTCTTAGGCTTCTCCAAAGTGTCCACGGTCCGAATAAGGCTGTCACCTACGGCCTGCGCTAGCGCAGCCGCTTGAACTGCGGACTCGTCAGCGACTGAAATCTTGATTAGCACGGTGTTGAGTTCGGTAGAAGCCGTAACGCGAGACGCCAGTTGTTCCGCCGTGACGTCGATGCCAAGGGAATCAATTGCGGGTTGAAGCACAAGCGGGGAATCGATCGTGCGAACGTATGACTGAACCCGTGCCTGGCTGAAGTTGTTGCCCTGCTGCAACTCTTGAACGGTGCCTGAGTTTTGAATCGCAACGAATAGTTGAGTTTCGGCGGTGTACGTAGGCTTGGAAATCACGGTTAAGACTCCACCCGCGAGAAGGCCCAAGAGAGTAAGTGCCGTGATCAAGATCCAGTTGCGACGGAGAATTCGCACATAGTCACGAATGTTCAAACCGGGTCCCCTTGGGTTGATAACTGAAAGTTGGCAATGGAAAAGCCATGTGGCGGCAGTGTGTCGACAGCAATTCTACGTGGATGCCCCGGCTCAACTCGGCATGAGACGACACCCGATGACCACTGAACGGATTCGTAACTAGTTCGCTCAGCCCCAGAGATGTGTACTCACAAATGGCGAACGCTGGTGACGAAGGCCATTCCGCCCGATATCGACTTCGGGCAAGTCGCCCCGGACTGGTGCTCAGGAAGGCAGTCATCAACTGCCCCAGCTTGTGTCGGAGTGTGTCCGGCGCAAGTTCGGATTCCGCTTGAGACGGAGGAGTTGCCACTGCTCCCGAATATTGCGGATCAACCAGCTCTTGCATGAGCCCACGAGGCCCCGGATCGATTTTTGGACTTCTGTCGGAAGTTCGTCGAGCCGAGTGCCATTCAGCTGGGCACTATTTCGGCGTCGCGCCAAGTCTGCGTACCAATCGTTCCGTATGACGTATCCAAGACCGATCGGTCTATTTGTCCGGTACTTGACAAGAGGCGTGTCCAAAGTTGCCAACTTGATATTTCCCAAACGCAAGAGCAGACTAAAATCCTGTGCACGCAGGCACGCCTCGTCATATCCGCCAACATCTATTACTTGTTGCCGCCGGAACATCGCAGCCGGATGAGGAATCGGCATCTTCTTAGCCAGCTGTCGATCCCTGATATTCGAGCTATCTGTTGGCCACGACCCAGGCACAGGTCCACCCCATGTTCCAAACTCAAGTACCTGAGCTGATACAGCCCCAAGATCCGGGTCAAGTCTCAACTGATCGACCTGGAGCTCTAGCCGTTGCGGTAAGGAGATGTCATCTGCGTCCATGACCGCCACAAAATCCCCCCGTGCCGCGGCTATGGCTCGGTTGCGGCATACGCCCGAACCTGAGTTGGACTCCATACGAATAACGGAGATTCTGGGATCTTGGAAGTTCTTGGCCACGAAATCGGCCGTCCCATCTGTTGATGCATCGTCGACCACCAACAACTCCCAAGAGTCGAACGTCTGGTTCACTATCGACTGAATGGCGTCGCCGATTACCTGCCGATCGTTGAAAGTAGGCATGATCACAGAGACAACGGGTGTGCTGTGGTCACCGTTTCCGCTCACGAAAGTGTCACCTTCGAAGATGAGCTGAGCAGGTTCTGAACCTGGCCCCACATTGCATCAATGGAGGACCTCAGGAGCTGCTTGTGATCGCTTAGTTTCACCGTCTTGCCAGATGCCGAAATTTGGTCGAGTTGTCTCGAAACTGAACTAGGGTCGCTCGGATCTGCCAGCCATTCCTCGACTCCGAATTGGCTCAGCACTTCCCGATATTTGTGGGACCACGAGTGTGTTAGGACAGGCGTGCTTGTTGTCAGTGCGGCCAGTACGGCATGGTAACGACCAGAAACCACGACCTGGGACTCTGCGATGTAGCGCTTTGTTTCCCATCCTGTGAGGTCAGCTACTATGCGGATTGTCTCCTCAGACTGCAATTGCTGCAGAAGCTTGAGATCGCGAGAACCCTCGTGAAGAACCCCTACAACTTCAAGTTTGTGGCGGTGCGCCCAACGAATGCTCTCGAGGAGTGAGGCGCTGTAAGCACCTTTATCGCCGCGCTCCGCTAGATTCCAGTTTGGTACCAGAACCATTCGCTCCGCTCTCTGCGACTTTGTGCCCTGCAGCTCTTCGCCGATGGTGATGTCCGGGACAGGGTCGCAAAGATTAGCACCTAGCCCCAAATTTTCCAGGTGTTCTGCCGACGTTCTGTCCCGTGGATAAACCAATTGGCAGATCTCAAGCGCCTCGCGGCAGAGCTTCGCTAGCTCCGGACTTGTGAAAGATCCGTACGCCTGCGGCAAGGCGATGACCGGTACGCCGTGGCTATCCCACTGTTGATATTTCCGCTTCAACCATTTTGCCGTCTCGGTTCCCCAAGCGTCACCAAGCGCGAATCCTGAAGCATCCAAAACGCCAGACAGCTCTTTGATGTTGACAAAATTGGATGTTTTGAACCGCGGAAGAAACTTGTCCACCTTGTCGATTCGCGGATTACCAACATACTGAACCAGACCCAATTCTGCTGACAACGATGCATCGACCTTGCCGAAGGTTACCGCTGGCTGTAGGCCCATGCTCCGCAGGCGGCTTGCGGACGTTCTAAGAAGATGTTCGGCTCCGCGATTTCCAAGGAACTTATCCCCAACTTCAGCGCCACTTATCAGAATGGTTTTTAGCGCCATGACAATACCGTCCCAATATTCCGTTTGTGGCTCCTCGGAACCTCTTGACCATCAATCCCATATCCAATGGCTATCAACATGACAACCCTTTCATCTCTCTGCAGGCCCAAGGCTGCAGACATTCGCTTGTTCAACGAAGGGATCTCGGGCCAGTTGATGCAGCAGGAACTGACGCCCTGGCTTTCCAGGGCGAGAATAAATCCTGTGCTGAATAGACCGCCGTCGACGTAGATTGCATGTCGGTCTCGGTGATGCTCGTACCCTCGGTGTTGCCCTATCAGGACCCCAAGCAGGGGTATCTGCTGGGCAAAACCAGCAGTGCCCATAGGAATAGAGGCTACCTCGTCGAGAAGGTCTCCTTGTCCTATTAACTCAAGCCGGTAACTCTGACGATTACACGCACTTGGTGCAGTCAAGCCGACTTGCACGGCTCTTTCAACCACTTCTCTCGGCACGACGTCCGGCTTGAACCAACGTACCGATCTTCGGTTCATGGCGACACGGGAAACTTCGTCGAACGCTTTTTCCGAACTGATCGCGTGATACGGGAAGGGCGATAGATCGTCCGAAACGATGGAAGGGGCATGATCAGTCCCGTGCCAGCGCTTCCGAGCACGGATTATGCGATCGTCCGTCGACTGAAGGGTTGACTCAAAGTATCTTGCCAGTACGTCGCGGGCCCACTGAAGCTCGCCTTTGTCTTCCGTTTCTGCGTTGCGCAAATTCACGTACGTCTCAAGAGTGCCCTCAATGTAGTCAGCAGCGAAAGATTTCCGCATGGGACGGGAGATCAGCCCCTTCTCAATCCTGTGGACTGAACGACGCAGAAACATGCGATGGTTTCCCAGACGCTCCCCACTAAAGTGAAGATGGTTCCCCTGCATGACAGCAGTTTTTTCGTCGCCGAAGGCGCCTGTGAGGAGGAAGTACAGACCTGCCCCCAGTCTCGCCTGCGCCAGGTGGCTTGCCTTGCTGAAGACGGCCCGTTTCTGTCGTCGAAGTAACTCGAACATCCTGCCCGTTGCTGTCAACGTCTATTGCCTTTCATCTATTGCGCGGTGCGCAGTGAGCCGAACCAGTCTTTTGGAAAGCACCAGGCCACCGAACGCGAGACCGAGAAGACGCCGGCCCCGCTTGGTTGTTGCCATGCTCATTCCAAGGGAGAGTGGGTGGGCGACAGCGGCAGCTATTGCGGCACCGAGCACACCAAAGTATGGGATGAGCGCAAAATTTAACCCGGCGCTGCAGAGCAGCATCGTTAAGTTGTTTACAAGGCTAACGTTGTAGGCCTTCTCGATGATAATAAGTCGGCTCAGAAATTGCCGCTGGAAGACGAAAAATGTCGATATCGCATAAATCGGCATCAGTGCAGCTGCCGCTGAGAACTCCGGCCCATACAGCCACTCGATCAATGGTGGCCCTGCAAAGGCGAGTAATAATGTTGCTACCAAACCCATCAATCCTACTATGCGGCCACTTTTACGACAGTTCCTGGCATATCTTGACGGGGTGTGACTGGAACGAACGAGGCCATTGAAGAGGACCGTGACCATGCTCGTCGCAAGAATTACAGAAGCCTCCACTGGACGACTTGCAGTTGAATATTGCCCAACACCTGATTGGCCTATCAGGGCACCGACAATGAAGATATCGATGCGCTGCGCAAGCGATGAGAGCACATTCCCCAGCCAAAGGCTTCTTAGCGTCCAGACCTGCTCAAAGCCAGATTTCAGTTGCCGGAAGGCCGAACCTAGCAGGCGAAGCTTGAAGCCGGATCCTGGCAGTACCACAAGCTGCCACAACGCTGCCTCACATCCCTGCCAAATTAGAACACCCGCAAGGTCACCCTGATTTGCCGCGATGAACTTCGGGGCCGCAACCACGATAACCGCCAATATGCGAGCGATTCCCATGGACAGAAAGTGACCTTTGGCAGACTTTCCGAGCTCCCCGACATCAAAGGCACCAATGGCATAGCCAGCAAAAAAGACTGCGATTCCAACTGGGCTATCAATTATTTCCGTTGAGGCAATGAGTAGAGTTCCAATTAAAAATGTTGGAAAAATCAAGACTAGTCTAGATGAGACTAGTGCGAGCAGAGCGGAGTTAACATTATCGCCGGAAGTCAGAAGTTTATGGACGGCAGCGCCCGCCAGGCCACCCACTGATATTGACTGCATCAGTGCCGCACCAGCTAGAAGCAATGACAATGCACCTAGTTCGTTTGCACCCGTGCTTCTACCCAGAAGAATAGTCAATACAAAAAGGCTTAATACACGGAGGACGATGCCTGCTGTGAGAATACCCGTGCTAGTTGCCGTGGAAACAAGTTTGCGGAACCCACCACGCTGCGGGCCGGGCGTGGGGGCTTTCACTCGCGTCTGGGTAGACTGCATTCAGGCTCGTTCATCTCTCGTACCAAGCTTGCGGAGAAGCTATCAGGTGGCAATTCTGGCAACTTCACGGGCTGGGTTGCCCGCAACGACCGACTCAGCCGCAACGTCCTTGGTCACGACCGAACCGGCACCAATTTTTGAGTTGCGACCGATGCGGACCCCGCCAATAATGACAGCATTGGCACCAATTTCAACACCATCTTCTATCGTCGGGCACGGACCGCCCGGAACCTTGTTCCCGATAACGACACCGTTGCGGAGGATTACTCCAGATCCGATGACTGAATGATCATTCACCACAAGCCCAAAACCGTGGTAGATAGTGAGCCCTGGACCAATAAAGGTCTTAGGCCGCAGCTCAAACCCAAACACAATTTCCGAAATGATTCGGTAGATTGCAATAAACGGCAGAGATATTTTTCTAGGGCGGGTGTTGTCACCCATTAGCCACTGGCAGACTCTCAAAACTAGCAATCCCAGTTGGGCTTTCGGGTCTCTGGGATTTGCTCGTCTATCTGCTGACACATACCGACTAAGATCGTTCAGATTATTAATGCCTAGTCGCATAGTCCGTCCGCTTTCTGGTTCTGATCGCCTTTTGATAAACCGCTACGACTCCATCGACCCAAGCATCGGGAGTATAGGCTTGCTTATAGCGAGCGAGTGACTGCTCTGCGAAGAGCTCGCGCCCATCGTTCACTACTTGCACTGCCTCCTTCACATCTTCAGGATCGCTGTATACAACCCCGTGTTCGTGCAAGGATATGTCGTCTGCCGCGCTGTTGCCCGCCCTAGCGACGACTGGGAGTGCTGCTGCGAGTGCCTCCAGATAAATCGTCGGAAGCCCCTCAGCCCAACTGCTCGGTAGAACTAGCCCCTTAGCTGCGCTCAACTCAGACAGCAATACCGCCCGGGGTACGTTACCAGAGAACGTGACATTCGATCCTGCAAGGTCCATGGCTTCTTCGAGACACGGGCCATCCCCAAAAACGCTCAGGAGTTCATCGGAGGGCCAATTCCGAAGCAGATCGGTTATGCCCTTCTCCTGAGTGAGGCGCCCGGCGTAAATCCAGTGCTTACCCGCCCCTGGCGTTCCCGTCCTCTTATCTCCACTAACGAAGTTAGGTATTATCGTACAATTTTCAGGCGACAACCCTAGTTCGCGGTATGTACGCAGTGCTCGATCCGAGAGGAAAACCAACTCATCAGCGCGTGAGAGAACAGGGTCATGAGTCAAGCCTCGCGATGATCGAATCGCCAGTGGCAGCGTCGCAATTTTTGAGTCTTTATAGCATGCATGAATGACTGCGTTGTGGTGACCTGACTGAGGGCACTTAGTACACGTCTGTCCATCACGAAAGAGTGTTGCCGCGGCACATACAGGCCTGAAGTTGTGAATTGTCGCAACAAGGGGGCCATCCCAGGTACCCAACCAATGAGTAGAGTAGTTAGGGAACAAGTTATGGACGTGAACAACATCCGGGGAAAAGTTGTTCAGTCGTTCGAGTGGGCTTTCACCACCGCCGCTAATGATATTAACGGCGGTCCTGAGTTTGTATAGTGGCTTATCTGACAACTGGTCGGTTCGCACATCTACAAGTTCAACTTCGTGCCCGCTGGAACGAAGTGCTTCCACTTGCATCTCGACTACATTATTTTCACCGCTCGGAACAGCGCCAGAGTAAAAACTGTGGACGACGGCAATCTTCACCGTGTCAGGCTGCTTCTCGTGGCCGCATACAAGAACACGGCGTTACCCCACGCATAGCGCTTCCACAAGCGTCTAGGTTCCGAAAGAAGACGATGGACCCATTCCAGCCCAATGGCTGTAACCCACTTAGGTGATACGGCTTTTGTTCCAGCAGAGAAATCGAATGCCGCACCGACGGCGGCACACATAATACCGACAGAGGCAAGTCTCGCAGCCTCGTAGTCTTGCTTAGGCGTTCCCAACCCGACCCAGACTATCTCCGCCCCCGAGGCCCTGATCTGGTCATCCTGTGCCTGCAGTTCCTCAGGGGTGAGCTTCCGAAATGGAGGACTGAAGCTTCCCACAATTTCCACGCCCGGGTAACGAGACTCGAGACTGCGTTGGAGCTTTAGCAACGTTTCGTCAGTGGACCCAAGCAAGTAGTGGCGAAGCCCTACTTCTCGTCCGCGATCCATGACTGCCTCGAAGAGCCCTGGGCCTCGAACCTGGTGGAGTCTTCGCTGTAATACTGAGATCGGTTTCCCGTCAGGGAAGTTCAGTGCAGCCTCGGAGACACATTTCCTGAATCCACTATCTGTTTCGGCGAGAGCAATGCTGTACGCGTTCAGAAAGTGGATATCAAGGGCTGTGCCTCCGGCCTTGACCTTACTGATTATTACGTCGACCGCTTGGTCTGGCGTGGAAGTCGCGAACGGCACGCCTGCAAACTTGACCTTTTCCATTGGACCCCCTGCAATGATTACCCCGGCCGATGCATGGAAACACATCGAGACTTGCGGGAGTGCTGAGTCATCTCCCGCGTAGGACAAGTGTATCAATTGACTAGCCTTGTCATGATTTGTTGGTATAAGACGTCGCAACGAAACGTGACCGTAACGCAGTGGCTGTCGAAAACCGGTATGCTGACGGCGTTCGGCCACCCAATGATCGGACGCCACAACCAGCGTGGCGTCCAGAGGCCGCTAAACATTTTGGACTCATGACACAGACTCAGGGGGAACTGCGTTGACTAAACGTGCCTTCATCACCGGTATCACAGGTCAGGACGGCTCCTACCTTGCGGAACTGCTCCTCGCGAAAGGATACGAAGTTCACGGTCTCATCCGCCGTGCTTCCACCTTCAACACGGCTCGCATTGATCACCTTTAAGTAGATCCCCACGACCCGCGGGCAAAGCTGTTCCTTCACTACGGTGATCTTAGTGATGGGGCACGCCTTGTGACTTTGATGGCCGAAATTCAGCCGGATGAGGTTTACAACCTGGCAGCCCAGTCACATGTCCGAGTCTCTTTCGACGAGCCGGAACACACTGGTGACACCACAGGAATCGGCTCGATTCGTCTCCTTGAGGCGGTTCGTATGTCTGGTATCGAAACGAGGTTCTACCAGGCTTCGTCTTCAGAAATGTTCGGGGCCACTCCTCCACCCCAGGATGAAGACACTCCGTTCTATCCCAGGTCGCCATATGGCGCAGCCAAGGTTTACAGCTACTGGGTAACCAAGAACTACCGTGAGGCATACGGCATGTTCGCGGTGAACGGCATTCTCTTCAATCATGAGTCTCCTCGGCGCGGCGAAACATTCGTAACACGCAAGATCACGCGAGCGGTTGCGGCCATTAAGGCTGGTCGACAGGACCTTCTGTATATGGGCAACCTCGATGCCGTACGTGACTGGGGCTACGCAGCCGAGTACGTGGAGGGCATGTGGAGAATGTTGCAAGCCGACGAACCGGAGGACTTTGTTCTCGCTACCGGCGGAAACTACACCGTGCAGGACTTCTTGCAGATTTCATTTGACCATGCGGGCCTGGACTGGGAAAAGTACGTACGTTTCGACGAACGCTACCTGCGTCCCACCGAGGTCGACGCCCTTGTCGGAGATGCTTCAAAGGCGCACGAGAAGCTCGGATGGAAAGCCACGGTTCAGACGCCGGAACTCGCACGAATCATGGTCGATGCTGACATCGAGGCACTTAATCATGCGGGAAATCACTGGATCGACACCGTCGACCTTGAAAGCTGGAAGATTTGATGTCCGAATCGTCTGCGTTTGAGCCGGGCGTCCTCGACAGGGACGGCACCTTCTACGTCGCCGGCCACGGTGGCTTGGTGGGGTCGGCCATCTGGCGACACCTGTCATCTGAGGGTTTCACGAATTTGGTGGGTCGAAGTTCCTCGGAGCTCGATCTTAAGAATCGCGATGCTGTGTTCGAGTTTTTCTCTCAGGTCAAGCCGCGTTATGTCGTACTGGCAGCGGCAAAAGTGGGGGGCATTCTCGCGAACCAAACCCACCCAGTGGACTTCCTGAGTGACAACTTGAGGATTCAAGTCAACGTCTTGGATGCCGCTCTCGAACACGGAACAGAACGTCTACTGTTCCTTGGCTCTTCATGTATCTACCCGAAGTTTGCCGCACAGCCAATCCGAGAGGACTCGCTGCTGACAGGCCATCTCGAACCCACAAACGATGCGTATGCCATTGCAAAAATTGCGGGAATTATGCATGTGCAAGCAATCCGCCGCCAATACGGATTGCCATGGATATCAGCCATGCCTACGAATCTGTACGGCCCCGGCGACAACTTTTCACCGACAGGCTCCCACGTGCTGCCAGCACTCATCCGGCGCTACGATGAAGCAGCCTCGTCTGGAGCCACATTGGTAACTAACTGGGGATCTGGCTCACCGCGCCGGGAGTTTCTCCATGTTGATGACATGGCGTCAGCATGCCTGCACCTTCTCGAAAACTATGACGGCCCCGAGCAGGTCAACGTCGGCACAGGGACGGACGTGACTATCAAGGAGTTGGCCCAGACTGTTGCGCGAGCTGTCGGCTATTCAGGTGAAATTGAATGGGACACGTCCAAGCCTGACGGTACGCCTCGAAAACTCCTGGATGTTTCGCGTCTTACAGATGCAGGCTGGACTTCATCCATCGACTTGGAAGCCGGAATACAGTCAACGGTTGAATGGTATCGCTCAAATCTTGAGAACGTCCGTACGTAGCCATTGGTTAGTTCGCAGTTCCGGAAGGGAATGGGGGCTCTTTGAGTCGGGAAAAGGATTGGCAGCTTGAGGCATCCCGGAGACTTCGGATTGTAGATGCTTTCGTCATCATATGGGCTGTTGTAGGCGCTTACGTAATTCGCTTCGGGGTAGATCCTAATTTCGTCATTTCCGGCGAAGAGCCAAATTATATTTGGATTTCAGCCGCAATTGCCATCGTTTGGTGGTTCATGCTTGGGGCGTGGAACAGCCGGCAAAGTCGCATCCTTGGTGCCGGTCCAGACGAGTACAAGAGGGTGGCCGCCGCTTCTCTCTGGTTATTCGGACTTATTGCAATTTTCTCCTATGTTCTGAGAATTGAGCCTGCTCGAGGTTATGTAGGAATTGCACTACCAGTGGGGTTGGCCGGCTTACTCCTTGCACGGTGGCTTCTTCGCCAGCACCTCAGCGTAGCGAGGCAAAAGGGCAAAAGCATGTCCCGACTCCTGCTTCTGGGCGGCCCCAGTGCTGTTGCCCATCTCGCAGCGTCGCTACACAGTGCTAAACATTCCGGATACCTGCCTGTCGCCGCCTACACGCCTGGGGCAGCAGCTCGGACAGGCATTGAGCAGGATTCGGGGCTCCCGGTTCTAGGAAACGGAACCGACACTGAGTCTGTCCTGGCCGCGATCGACAGCTGCCAGGCGGACGCTGTTGCCGTATCTGCTGGCGTGCAGCTGCATCCCCAAACAATAAGACATCTTGGGTGGGAACTGGCAGCTAGGAACGTTGGACTTATCATGGCCCCCGCTCTTACCGACATTGCGGGCCCAAGAATCCACACCCAGCAAGTCGCTGGCTTGCCGTTGATCCATGTCACGACACCATCATTGGAAGGTGGGCAGCGCGTAGCCAAGCGGCTGTTTGACATCTTGGTTTCGGGTCTTCTGATTGCTTTCACCACGCCACTTATGTTGGCGATCGCGACTCTCGTAAAGATCGAAAGCAAAGGTCCCGTTCTATTCAAGCAAGATCGGGTTGGCATCGAGGGACGGCATTTTCAAATGCTCAAATTCCGGTCGATGGTTGTCGATGCGGAGGCTCGCTTAGCGGAACTTCAAGGTCAGAACGAGGGAAGCGGCTTGCTCTTTAAGATTAAGGATGATCCGCGAATTACTCGGGTTGGTCGCATCCTACGGAAATATAGCCTTGATGAATTACCGCAACTTTTCAATATCTTCATGGGCTCAATGAGCTTGGTTGGTCCCCGACCTCCTCTTCCTCGAGAGGTTGCGGCTTACGAACACGATGTCCGCCGGCGTTTGTTGGTCAAGCCAGGACTAACTGGACTTTGGCAAGTCAGCGGAAGATCTAACTTGTCTTGGCAGGATTCAGTGAGGCTGGACCTCTACTACGTTGAGAATTGGTCCCTTGCCGGCGACTTAGTCATTATTCTCCGCACCGCTCGCGCAGTATTCCACGGCACTGGTGCTTACTAGCCCAACAGGGCTGAAACTTTGGAAGGAACCACTTATGCGTATATCAGTTATAGGCTGCGGCTACCTCGGCGCCGTTCACGCGGCCTGCATGGCGAAGCTGGGTCATGACGTGGTAGGCATCGACGTTGACGAACGGAAAATCGCCGAGCTTTCAGCTGCCAGGGCGCCATTTTACGAGCCGGGTCTCGAAGCCCTTCTTGAAGAGGTCCAAGAAACCGGAAGACTGACATTCACCACAGACATGGCGGCTGCAGGTGGGCGGGACGTTCATTTCATCTGCGTGGGAACCCCTCAAAAGAAGGGGGAAAATGGAGCAGACCTCACTTTTGTTGATGCGGCGACCATAGGCCTTCTCCCCTATCTGGCACCAGGGGATGTCGTCGTCGGCAAGTCTACGGTCCCCGTCGGGACGGCCGCCCGACTTTCGTCCTTAGTTGAGGCACGTCAGCCGGAAGCACACTTAGTTTGGAATCCTGAGTTCCTCCGAGAAGGACACGCCGTATCTGACACGCTGCTGCCCGACCGATTCGTTTACGGCGTTGCAGACGGTTCCGAGGAGCATCCGGCCGTCCTCGTCCTGGATGAGCTCTATGCCACGCCTCTCTCCAACGGTACGCCGAGACTCGTCACGGATCTGCCAACCGCCGAGCTGGTGAAGACAGCTGCAAACTCTTTCCTCGCAACGAAGATTTCTTTTATCAATGCAATGGCTGAGCTATGCGAGGCCGCCGGGGCTGATGTGACTCGGCTCGCTGATGCCATTGGTATGGACGACAGAATCGGTCGGAAGTTCCTTCAAGCTGGTATCGGTTTCGGAGGTGGCTGCCTGCCTAAAGACATCCGCGCATTCATGGCACGCGCTGGGGAGCTCGGAGCTGATCAAGCCCTGACTTTCTTACGCGAAGTGGACGCGATCAACATGCGTCGCCGAAGCCGAGTGGTGGAGTTGACACGTGAACTATGCGGGGGCGGTCTCCTTGGAAAGCGCATTACAGTACTCGGCGCCGCATTCAAGCCCGAAAGCGACGACGTAAGAGATTCTCCGGCGTTGAGCATCGCTGCGCAGCTCCAACTGCAAGGCGCGGTAGTGACGGTCACTGATCCAAAGGCGCTATCCAATGCGTCTCGGCGGTTTCCTGAACTCCAATATGAGCAGGACTTGGACGCCGCCACACAAAACGCAGACGCTGTGCTGCTTCTCACTGAGTGGCAGGAATACCGGGAACTTGATCCGCACGTTCTTAAGGAAACGGTGGCAATCCCTCGCATTCTGGATGGCCGTAACGTGCTTGATCCAGCTAAGTGGCGTTCGGCGGGCTGGCAATACCGTGGCCTCGGACGGCCGTAGGCATGAGCGCCAGGAGCGGGAAAAAGCCGGAGTCCACAAAGACCGCAAGTGCCAAATCAGCACGTGCTAAGACGCGACGCCGTCGGCGTTTTGCAATCGCTGGGGGATTGACGGCGTTCATCCTGATCGCAGCCGTTTCCGCTGCTGCCTGGCTGGGATCGAGAGCGGAGTTGATTAAGTCTGAGCTAACAGCAGCCACAAAGCTGCTCCCTACGCTCAAGACCCAGATCGCTTCCGCTGACGCTGAAGGTGCGTCCAGGACGGTTGAAGCACTTACGGCCCACACTGGGTCGGCCAGAAGCGCCGCAGGGGATCCACTGTGGAAAGTGGCTGCAGTTCTTCCTTGGATAGGACCAAACCTACAAGCGGCCAGCGAAGTCTCGTCCGCTGCGGACGATGTAGCGCGGCTGGGGGCGGCCCCGCTTGTGAAGGTGTTCCGATCACTGGATTGGAACACATTGACTCCTAGCTCCGCCGGAATCGACCTCGCTCCTCTCAAAGCCGCCGCACCTAGCGTGCAGTCAGCCGCACACGCAGTCAGGGAGTCTGCCCAGCGTCTAAACCGCATCGATGAGTCAACACTCCTACCTCAGATCTCCGATCCGCTCGTCTCTGCGCGGAACGAACTTACAGGGCTGAGCAAGGGGCTTGATTCTGCCTCGGACGCCGCCAATTTAGCCCCAGCAATGATGGGAGCAGACACCCCTCGGCGCTATCTACTACTTTTTCAAAACAACGCGGAGTCCAGGGCTACGGGGGGTATACCCGGCGCTCTCGCCGTTCTCAGCGTTGATAAAGGAAAACTCTCTCTGGGGTCTCAAACGACAGCCGGCCAGCTTGGCGCCTTCCTTCCGCCGATCTCCGTTGACGGGGAACAGCAGGCCATCTATTCCGCGCGTATGGGCAAATTTATGCAGGACGTCAACCTGACACCCGATTTCGCAACGACAGCGAGCACAGCTCAGACCATGTGGGAGAAGAAAAATGGGGAACGCCTTGACGGTGTCCTCTCCATCGATCCTGTCGCGCTGAGTTTCATCCTCGACGCGACGGGGCCGGTTGAGCTAACGCAGGCGCTTACTCAGCAGTTTGGTGATGATCTCCCGTCTGAACTCACAAGTAAGAATGTTGTTCCAACGCTGTTGTCTGATGCCTACGCCAAAATCCAGAATCCAAACCTCCAAGACGTCTACTTCGCTGGAGCGGCCGCAGAAATATTCGCAGCTATCTCGGATGGAAGGAGCGACCCAAAGAATCTCATGGAGGCGATTTCTAAGGGAATCGACGAGCGGCGAATCCTGCTATGGTCCGGATCCAAGGACGAACAAGCCACTATCGGCAAGTATTCAATTGGTGGACTCGTCTCGGGTTCAAGCGTTGTGCCCACCCAGTTCGGCGTGTACTTCAATGATGGCACCGGGGCCAAAATGGACTATTGGATTAAGCGGAACGTTCAGGTCGTCAGAGACTGCACCCGCGACGGCTACCGTGAAGTCGCATTGAGCGTCACGAGCACCAACACGGCCCCAGAGGATGCTGCAGTCTCCCTCCCGGAATACGTCACTGGAGGTGGTGTATTCGGGGTTCCGGCGGGCACGGTACAGACGAACATCGTCGCGTACGGACCGGCCCAAGCGAATGTTGACACTGTTGTCAAGGACGGACTACAAATACCGTTTGCAGCGCAACGGCACGGGCAGCGAGCCGTCGGCACATCAACCATCAAGCTGGCACCAGGTGAAAGTACTACGCTAATCTTCAATTTCGGTCACATCGTTCAACATTCTGAGCCTCAGTTGGTTGTCACACCAACGACTCAGCTTGTCAAGGACGTCATCAAGACACCGGGTGCCAGTTCCTGTGAATAGGAGAAGACTTACACGTTAATCCTTTGTAACGGCTCTGGATTTTCTTTGCTGCTTGCGAGCATTGAATGGTAAGTTCTATGTGGGCAGCACATGAGGTTTCTCTTACGGTCTCGTAGGGTCTCGGAAATCTCCACACACCACGTCGTACCAAAAGGTCTCAGGGGGGACACACATGAGGAAATCTCTTGCAGCACTCACGCTCGCAGGTTCCATCGCACTTCTCGGCGCAGTACCGGCCGTAGCAAACAACGCCAACTACCCGGCTCCGAACACCAGCGTCGCAGTTTCCGATGCTTCCGTGGCACCGGGCGAAGCATTCATCTTCAGCGGCACCGGCTTTACGCCGGGCGAAGGCATCACCATCACGGTAACGCCGACAGGAACGCCTGCCGCCAGTGGCGGCAGCGTTTCCGCAGGCAGTCTCGCGGTCGCCGGACGCATTCCGCTGGCACCTTCCACTATTCCTGCTGTAGCTGATGGGAATGGCGCCTTCTCCGCTTCAATCGTCATCAACGAACCCGGAGCGTATGCTCTGACCGCTACCGGCAACACCTCTGGCGTAACTGTCGGACCCGTGACGGTAGTTGTTGGCGGCGCGGCCCTGTCAAACACGGGCAGCACCACCGGAACTGGAACTAACCTGGCAAACACAGGCGGCGTTCCGCTGGCTAACACCGGTGCTGATTCCAGCCTCGTCCTGTGGTCCCTCGTGGGCGCAGGCGCGCTGGCAGCCGGCACGGCATCCGTCGTGGTAGCTCGCCGTCGCGCGAAGAGCACCGAGGTTTCTGCCTAATAGGACTGGACCACGTGAGGGTGGTTTGCCAACAATATTCTTGTTGGCAAACCACCCTCATTTTTTGGTTTTATTTCCCCAAACAAGTCGCCTGTGGTATCCATAGGAAGCATGGGGCGACATTGGAGAAGGCGAAGGTGGCATTTTGAACTGTGCATCCCCAGGATGCGGAGCCATCAGTTGCCCACGGAATTCCCGCAATACGCACTGCTTGGACTACTGGCTGTAGCGGCCATCAGCGTCAGTGCCTGGGCAATTATTCGAACTTCTTGAGGGCGCGCTTGAAAAACCCATTTCCATGGCGAATAGCCCTGACGGCATATTTGGCAAGCCTTGCGCTGGTCGGTTTTTGGCCTGCACCCGTAGACAAACCGATTCTAGGCACACTTACTATAGTCCTAAAGTATCTTCATGGACTCGGTGCACCCCGCTGGATTGACTATCATTTTGTTGAGTCTTTTGCCAACGTTGTGATGTTCATTCCACTCGGCTTTCTTGCCGCCATGGCGCTTTCCAAAAAATCTTGGTGGCACCTAGCCGCCATCGGGCTGGCAGCTTCGCTGTGCATGGAGTTCGGGCAGTTGCTATTTATCTCTGCTCGCTATGCGAGTGTCGCAGATGTTGTCACAAATACTTGTGGGGCGGTCATTGGAATAGTTTCAGCACGCCTGCTTGCTCGAATCGGTGCACCGAGACTGGCGGAAGCCTAGGCCCAGGCATCAGTGACCTTTCCGCTGTATCGCGGTCCCTAGGCAATAAAAGCCCTTCATCCAGGCCTTCAAGTCCTACCGAACCGACCGGGGAATACCACGCCGAAGACGCCTGAGCCCTCGCCGTCAGTTGTCGCCAGAGTTTGAAGGGCATCTGTTAATTGAATCTCGCCTCCACGCCCACGCTCCGTCGTATCCAATACATCAAAGACCGCTGGGTGCACGATTAACGCCCGATGACTGCCAAGTTAGATGGGGCATCTTCAACGTTGGGCTTCTCAACGAGTTTATTCACGCGAACGTACTGTTCTCCCTCTTCACGAAGATACCCATGCAACCATAAGTGCTGATTTGCGACGACTCCACCTCGATTTGTGCAACGACCGAAGCACCGGTTTTGCCTTGAACAACCATCATCGTGGTTAGGAGCTCATCCCGTTCGTCGATCAGGTCATCTCCCAAGAGAAGGGCAAATGGTTCGTCCCCTACATGCCGTCGGCCGCAAAGAACTGCGTGGCTAGCCCCTTTGGCTCGCTTTGCCTTACGTTGGTACCGGGCCCAAGTCCGAGGCGTGCTGGACAGCACCCAATCCTGATTGTCGCCCTTAGTTTCAAGGTCCGCTCAAGATCTGGGGCACGGTCAAAATGATCTTCCAACGTCCGCTTGCTGCGTCCGGTAATCCTAAGACCATCTGTAAGCCCGGCGTTGACCTCCTCCTCAACGACCTACTGGATGGCCGGCACGTGTACAACCGGTAACATCTCTTTCGGCATCGCCTTCGTTGCAGGCAGGAAACGAGGCCCCAACTCGGCAGCAGCAATGACAGCTTTTCGCACAGCGTCCCCCATTTAGTCATGAAAAAACCTCATAAATTTGCCGTTGAATTGCGAAGTTGAGGGCGAACTATTGCCGAAGGCCTAATTAGTGGACCTATTATAGGGGCGACACTGCCCACCTCAAGTCCTTGCCCTAGCTCAGTGCGGGCAGGTGTTTACACTTGATTGACGGAGCCGCTCGTTTCCACTGAAGACCTAGACAATGAGGACATTGGTGGTTGCGCTTACAAATGGGGGAAGCATGCCGAGGTACGTAATCAATGAGGGTCAAGACACCGAAGAAGTCATCGAGGCCGCTAGCGCGGCAGAAGGCAACATTCAGTGGTGGTTCTACGATGCTGGCAGACGCGCGCAGGAGACGCGACTAAAGGAACAAGTGCAGACAATCCGCGAGGTCACGCAGCTTGGAGGAATTCCTTAAGAAACGCAGTCACGTTTCCGCCACCCGCTCCGGGCATTCCCAAAGCACTAAACGGCCGGTCTTTTCATACACCTTCAACTGTGAACCGGGGATGCCCTCGGCGACGGTCTTTTGATGGTGTCGCGGAACCAAGTAATCATGGGCGCCCCATAGGATAAGCGTAGGAACTGAAACGGCGCCCGATTCAATGGGCGGAACGGCCTCGTAGAATCCTCGAAGCTACGCTTTCCAAGTAGCCGCCGGCACGCCGCGGCCGAGCTGCACACGGTCTTCGATGTAGGAAACGGGCACTGAGTGCAGCAGGCGGTGCCAGGACATAGACTCTCGCACCCCAGCTCTCGGAAATCGGATCTATCAACGATTCCACTTCGTCCACAAAGGGCGGTTTCCCGCGCATGTTCAGTGGTGCTCCCACCAGGATCAGTGATGCCACAAGCGCCGATGCGGAACGACCAGCTGCTGCGCAGGTATCCTCCGCTGGAGGAACCCAGGACCTGTACCCGCGTAATCTCCAAACCACCCAGCAGCGCAACCACGTCCGCCACCACTTCGACGAGTGAGTACCCCATCTCGGGCTTGTCCGCATGACCATGTCCGCGCAGGTCAGGTGCAATCAGAAACTGCGACGGCACCGAGGCAAGCAATCGATCAAAACTTTCGCCAGGATTCACTCCAGGCGTGCAACAGCAGTAGTGGCGCGCCGCCGTCGTCGACTCTTTGCTCAAGGTGTCCCTGGACGAGGCAGGGCACGCTAATTCCTGTACGCAGGGTGACAGTCCTAACCTCGGACTTCATGACCCAAGGGAACGAGTGCAAAGTCACTCCCCCACGAGCCTGCCGATCCACGACATTAGGAAGTTCGGGTGGCCTTTGGGATCTCCCCGAAACATATAGGAATCTTGGAAAGTAGCCTTATGATAATGCAGGCGGCACGCCTCAAATCAAATGTTGCCCAAACAGAGGCGTGCCGCTGCCACTAACCCCAGGGCTGTGCACTTGTGCAGACTCCAAAAAAATCATCGCACCAATTAGCAATGTTGCTCTTTGAAGGGACACGAAACCTCTTGCCATACGTAGACATCAACCCACACAAAACAGGACCCAAATGGCCCGCGTACGTGGGGCTTGCGATACTTCTCGTAGCAACCATCGCAATCGTTACTCTTGCTCTAACAGGCCATTAAACCCGCCCGTCTCTCACGCCCTCACCCCTTCAGCGATCTCCTTCGCGTGCGTGTGGTGGAGGTAGTGCTCGCCAGGGAGGGGCAACACGGTGCCGTCTGTGACGCTCGCGGCTTGGCGGTGGTGCAGCTCGAGCCACTCCGGTGTCTGCTTGTTCTCCGCGACCACGAACAGCAGCAGCGGCAGCTCTTTCGGGAAGCCCGTACCTAGGGCGCGTTCGAAGTTGCTCTGGATGTGGCCCATCTCGTTCAAGTAGGTGGGTGTGAGGGAGTTCCGGTTGGTGAGCATCTGCATTTGCTCACGGGCGTGGTCGGTGTAAGTGTCGGAGGTGTCGGGCGGTCATGATGCGGAGCAGTCCGAGGTTCTTCGCCGCGGAAATCAACTACGAGTCCAGCCTGCTGAGGGCCTACTGGCCCGCACTGACAGGGCGACGACTCTTTAGCAGCGCGCCCAACCGCTGGCTACAAGGGTGCACGAGTCAGGCCCTGGCAGGGAGTATCCGGACATGTAGCGACGGTGGGGTTAAGCCGCTCGGTGAGCCTGAAAACTCCTGCCATAGCGAGTCTGAGCATCTCACGCAACAATGGTCGCCTTGTGAGGGCACATAGTCGGTCTCATAGACCGTATCGGAAGACCCCGAGTTACTCGCGGCAGCGCCCGCCTCTGAATGGAGGGCAGATGTTGTCACCATTTGGTTGCAAGGTCGGGAGTGCAATCGAAAACGGGTAGAATCGGCCGCAGTATCAGGCTCAAATGGGGGAACAATGGCGCAGTCGACGCTGACTACTAGACGATCACTTCGAGCAGCGGCAGCCCTAGGTTCGGGCAGACGAAGGGCCGACATTCAGGGCTTGCGCGCTATCGCAGTTACCGTCGTTGTCTTGTTCCATGCAGGGCTCACGATCCCGGGAGGTTTCGTCGGCGTCGACGTCTTCTTTGTTATTTCCGGATTCGTCATTTCGCGCATGCTGCTGCGCGAATTCCAATCAACTGGCAGCATCCACTTTCGAAGGTTTTTCGGCAAGCGTTTCAGGCGCCTTACTCCTGCACTGGCACTCGTTCTTTTCGTGACACTTATTGCTTCCGCTCTACTTCAGTCTCCTTTGGGAGAACAGAAGACCACGGCCGCTACAGCGCTCGGAGGGATCGCCCTAGCCGCGAATGCTGTCATTTTTAGGGCTACCGGCGGCTATTTCGAACCGGCAGCAGAAATGAATCCGCTGCTGCACATCTGGTCCTTATCCGTGGAAGAACAGTTCTACGTGGTCTTTCCATTCTTCCTCCTAGGCGTGTTGGTCCTTGGCCGCCGGCTTAGATGGGGACGCGGGCTTCCCATTGCTGGTGTCGCCGCTATTACCGCACTCTCTGCAGGCCTCGCCATGGCTGTGGCAGCTGGCTGGGAGCCCCCACTGCACCCGTTCTTGACTAGCTACTACAGCCCGCTGACTCGTGCATGGGAGTTTGGCGCGGGTGTTCTCGTCGCGATCATCCCCGCCCTCCGGGAGCCGCGTTCGAGGAACACGGCAATAGCCGCGTCTATCGTCGGGCTGGGCCTACTCGCGGCCTCCATGTACGTGATCAGCGACTCCACACCCTTTCCGGGGCCAGCTACGCTACTCCCCGTCCTTGGGACTGCTCTGCTCCTCCACGGTGGCGCCAACGCACTGAACCCGCTTAGCCAAGGCTTGAGCGCCCGTCCTTTCGTCTGGGTGGGCGACCTGTCTTATTCTTGGTATCTATGGCACTGGCCCATGATCGTCTTCGCGTCAATCATTTTTCCCGGAAGCTTCCTCGCTAAAGCGGGTGCAGCTTTATTAGCCCTCTTACCGGCGATAATTTCCTACCGTTATGTAGAGCAGCCGATTCGCGATATGAATGGCCTGTCCAAGGTGGGCTTCATCCGAGTAGCCGCACTTGTGGTCGCCCCTGCCATCCTGCTTTCTGGGCTGGTGCTCGTAGGGTCCGCCAAAGGGTGGGGCCTCGAAAAGGTGCAAGCAATTCAAGCGCTGCACCCCGGCTGGTCGAAATGCATGTCGTTTGCGACCATGCCCAACGGTCCTGCAGGAAACCCAGGCTACAGCGACTGCCGGTGGAATGATGCCACGAATGGACAGGCGGTGTATCTCGTCGGAGACTCGAATGCCAGCCAGTTCAGCGGCCCCCTGATACAGGCGTCAAAGGAAGCAGATCGCCCGTTCTCGATGCGAACGGCCGGAGGATGCCCATTTCTCGACGTATTCCGACAAGTGGGGGACACGTTCGATGGCCCTGATCAGCTGTGCCGGGACTACTATGAGTCCACGCTGGCGTGGCTGAAAGCAGAGGAAGATGGGACTGTCGTCATAGCCAGCACGGAGGGATACTGGTTCGAGAGAAACATGGCAATCGGTGCCAATCTCAACTCCGTACAAGCGTCACCCGCAGGCAGGTCCGAAGCCTTGGAGAATGGCCTGGGCAGGACGGTATCGGCCCTCCGAGAAGCCGGGCATCAGGTCGTCCTAGTTCAAGCGCTTCCGCATCCCACGTTCGCCGGGTATAAAGACGTTCCGGGACACTGCTCCGTGATCGCTTTGGCGACTAGCAGCTGTAGCCTCACGGTACCTCGGGCAGAGATAAACGCGGTGCAGCAGCCGGCACGGACTGCAATTGAGGAAGTTGCGTCCGCGACGGGAGCGTCTGTCCTTGACTTGAGCGACTTGTTCTGCGATGAGACTAAATGCTCCATGAACAAAGGCGGCGTCTTGCTCTACCAGGACCCCCTTCACATCACCGTGGATGCCAGTCGAGCCCTGACGCCACAGTTCGCCGAGGCTTTGGCTGATACGGCCAAGCATTGAGCAGGATTAGGCAACCACAAACCAATTTCGCGATGCCGGACGGCGCCTGCCGGGACAGAGAGCCTCAGATTTCCGGTCTATGTTGCATTCCTGAGGAGGCCACAGAATTGGGGTCAAACCATATGAAAATACTTGGGGGACAGATTGCGTCGTAGGACTAAGCGCCGGCTGCTGGTCGGCTCGGTAGCGACCGTAGTCGCAGCTGTGGCCGTAGGAGCAGCAGTTATATTGGCAACAGCGCAGGCTTCGCCTCCACCGCCCGTATCAGACACAGTCGCGTCGTACTATTCGAACCAGCCGACGGCAGTCGCCGCTACGGCCCCGGTTTTCGCTCCGGTTCCTGCTGGTTCTTCCGTGCTGATCATGGGCGACTCATACGTGCAGGGGTACGGTGCTGATGACATGAAGACACAGGGGTACGCCTACATGCTGGGGCAGTCTTACGGCTGGAACGTCACTGTTGATGCTGTTGGACGTACCGGGTTCTGGTCAGGTGGTGGAGTTGACCGCACGGACAAGAACACCTACAAAGAGCGGGTAGATAGGCTCGGGGCAGCAGGAACTGTGACGCCGTCCCTCGTTGTGTTCCAGGGCAGCCAGAACGACTACCCTGCAACGTCTATTGAACTCGGAACGAAAATTCGAGAGACCGTAGCATCCGTCAAGCAGTACTGGCCGGATGCCCAGATCGTCATCATCGGGCCAGCCGCGCCGATGCCGAATGGTGCCAGCCTGAAGAACGTCAACCAAGTGGCCTATCTGGCGGCAGCTGATGTAGGCGCCTTCTTCATCAATCCTCTTGGGGACGGCTGGATGACAACCGAGAACAGCCCCGGCTACGCATTCACTGACGGATGGCACGTCAACACCGCCGGGCATGCCTACTTGGCGTCCAAGATCAAAGAGACCCTGGACGCCTTCGCAGCAGCTAGCTAACGATTCCCGCCAGCCGGGCCACGGTCTGCCCGCCGAGTGCATAGCCTTCCTGCGGCAGTGCAGCCCGTCCGGACTGATAACCACGGCAAGGCCGCGAGGGCCCTTCCAGAACGCGGTGTAGTGGTCCACCAGGCCCCAGCGGTTCTTGCCATCGAGGATATGCAACTCGTCTTGTCGTTTCTTGTGACTGGCTCTCACCGTAGGCCGTTTCGTTGCACGGCTGCGCACGCATCACGCCATCCGTTGTAGTTAACAAGCTCGGCGGCGCTCACAACAACTAGATGCGTCATCATCCCGCCGATGCGGACTTGGCTTTGCTGGACAATGTCTAGGACAGCTAATGCTGGGCGAGAAGACGGAATCTACGCACAACGGCTGGTATTGCCAGAAGGTAATGCAAAGAGAGCGGACGTCCAAAAGATCCGCGAAGTTACCCGCCTTTGAGTAGCTCTCCAAGAAAGCTCCTCACATCCTCTGCCACTCGCTCCGGGCACTCCCACAGCACGAGGTGACCGGTGTCCTCGTAGATCTTCAATCGTGCGCCCTTGATTCGGACAGCCAGGGTTTCTTGATGCTGTCGCGGCACAAGGTGATCGTGGGCGCCCCAGAGTATGAGTGTGGGGACTGAAATGTTGCTTGCTTCCGTCGGCGGGAGGGCTTGGTAGTAGCCACGCAGGGATTCTTTCCAGATGGACGCAGGCATGGACAGACCGTCCCGTACCCGCTCCTCTATGTAGGCTGCAGGCACTGTGTGCAGCAATCGGTACCAGGACAAAGAATCCCGAACCCAGTCCTCTGAGATTGGATCGGTCAGTGCATCCACCTCATCCGCAAACGGCGGTCTCGTATGGAGGCTCAGTGGATTTCCTACCAGGACCAGCGAGGCCAGCAGATCCGGACGCATGACCGCCAGTTGCTGAGCCACGTAGCCCCCGCTGGAGGAACCCAGTACATTGGCGCGTGCTATGCCCAGAGCCTCCAGCACTGCGGCAATATCCTCTGCTACCTCGGACAGCGTGTACCCGCCGCTGGGTTTATCGGCGCCGCCGTGGCCGCGAAGGTCCGGTGCCACGATAGTGAGGTCGGGAAGCGAGGCAATCAGCCGTCCGAAACTCCGCCAGGATTCACTCCACGCATGCAATAGCAGCAGCGGTGAGTCGCCGTCGTCGGCTGTTTGCTCAAGATTCCCTTGCACGAAACAGGGCACTCTGATCCCCGTGTTCAAAGAGACGGTCCTGACTTCGGACTCCATGGCCCCAGCGTACGCTCGCCCCGCCGCTGATAGGAGGGTGTGCACCTACTGCCCCCGTCTCTCACTCCCTTACGGCCTGGGAGGGGCACCACGGTGCCGTCAGTGACGCTCGCGGCTTGGCGGTGGAGCATCTCGAGCCACTCCGGGGTCCGCTTGCAGACGGAGCCTCTTCAGGGACCGGTACAGCTCGGCTTCTTCGCTGTCCGCTGCTGCTGCCACGGTAGGCAGGTTCCATGGGCGCGGTAGTACGCCGCGATGAGTTTGACTGCGGCGCTGGTCCGCCGGCAGCGATGGGCGGAGGGTGTTCGGTGTAGCACCGGTGATTTACTCGGGCAGCTCCCCCGCAATGATCCGCTCCGCAGTGAGTCGATAGGCCTCAGTGATGTAGTCCTCAACATCGCTGCTAGCAATACGCCACACACTCCGGCCACCTACCTGGATCCCACGGAGTTCGCCGGACTTCAACAACGCCCGGATCTGGCTCACGGACACGTTCAGTTCGTCGGCAACCTGCTCAATAGTCAGGAACCGGTGCTTCTTGGCTTCAGTGGACATCCATCCATCGTAGAAGTGGTCAGGGCCGGAATACGAGGCCAACGGGGCGGACCTTCAATATGGCCTGAACTACGTCACCAATTCACAGATGCAATGCCCCAGGGTGTCCACCCCCGGGTTTCGAGGGCTTTTGCAGCGCCAAGTGGACGGAGGGTGCCTCCCTACCGCCGTGGTGGTAGCGCGAGCTTGAAGACTTTGGCCCACGCGGAGCCGACCTGTTTCAGCAGGGGCCCTGTGGTGTACTTCAGGTCGTAGCGTTGGCAGATGTCTCGGACCCTCGGGGCGATCTCCGCGTAGCGGTTGGACGGAAGGTCCGGGAAGAGGTGGTGCTCGATCTGATGCGACAGGTTTCCGGTCATGAGGTGCATAAATCGGGGCCCTGAGATGTTGGCGGATCCGATCATCTGACGTACGTACCAGTCGCCGCGGGTTTCGCCTTCCACCATTTCCTCGGTGAACGTGTCCGTTCCTTCGGGGAAGTGGCCGCAGAAAATGACGGCGTGGGCCCAGACGTTACGGATGGCATTGGCGGCTAGTGTGCCGTAGAGCGCTTGTTTTCCGGAGCCTGTGAGCATGGCCAACGCGGGAGTGGCTGCGTAGTCTTTGGCGAACTGTTTAGCAGCCTTACGCCCCAGCGCTTTGAGGTCTTTGTTCATGGCCTCCTTGGATTTCAGGCCCTCTTTATATTCGGGGATCTCCAGGTCGTAGATGGCTATGCCCCATTCGAAGACGGGCGCGAGCAGGGCGTTGTAGAGGGGGTTGCCCAGGTTGAAGGGCTTCCATTCCTGATCGGGATCCATGCGCAGAAGGTTGTATCCGACGTCGCGGTCTTTGCCGACGACGTTGGTCCAGCGGTGGTGAAGGTCGTTGTGCGTGTGTTGCCATGAACGTGACGGAGTAACGAAGTCCCATTCCCAGGTAGTGGAGTGGATGTCCGGATCGCGCATCCAGTCCCACTGGCCGTGGAGGATGTTGTGGCCCAGTTCCATGTTCTCCAGGATCTTGGCGACGCTCAGGAGCGCTGTGCCGGTGATCCAGGCGGCCTTATTCTTGCTGACCAGCAGCGCGGCACGTCCAGAGACTTCCAGCGCCCGTTGAATCTTGATCATCCGCCTGATGTACGCGGCATCGGTGGAGCCGCGCTTGCCCAGGATGTCGTCACGGATGGCATCGAGCTCGCGGCCCAGTTCAGCCACTTGCTCGTCACTCAGGTGCGCGGCTGCCGGTGGACGCACCGTTGGCCTGCCGTCCTCGGCAAGAGCTCCGGGCCGCGTCTTGAGCCCGACGGCGGTGGCTGGGCTTTTGGCTGAAACTACTGACATGCGGTTGTACTCCTCAGATTTCGAGGTTGACGGGCCCGGCGGCTGCCGAAACACACGTTTGGATGAGTTCGCCGGGTGCGCCATGCACTTCACCAGTGCGCAGGTCCCGGACGCTACCTGACAGCAGCGGAGTCAGGCAGCTGTGACAGATGCCCATGCGGCAGCCACTGGGCATGAGGACACCAGCGTCCTCGCCGACGTCGAGGAGGGGGACGCCGCCGTCGGCCAGGACCTCACGATCGGAAGCTTCAAAGGTAACCAAGCCACCTTCGCCGCCGCTTCCTCCCTTGAACTCGGTACTGAACCGCTCAATGGTGAGCGATCCCTGCCCCGCTCCGCTGTCTGACTTCCCTCCCGCGGTGATGGCCTCAGCCGCCGCTGCCTGCTTCCACAGAGCCTCAGCATCATCCAGGAAAGTCTCCGGGCCGCAGGCATATGCGGCCCTGTCCCGCCAGTCCGGGCATAATTCTTCGAGATCGGCTGTAGATGTAAAGTCCATGCGTCCACGACCGTGAGTGTGCCATTGCACCTGGCGGAAATTGGGAAACTGATCAGCAAGTTCAGCCACTTCCTCGCGGAAGATACTGTCACCTTCCCCACGCGAGGAATGGATGAGTACAACGTCCGCGTCGGGACGGCTCGGAACAAGTGTTCGGATCATTGACATGACCGGAGTGATGCCGCTTCCCGCAGTGAGCATCAGAAGGGACCGGGGGTGCTCCGGCAGGACAAAGTCGCCCTGAGGCGGGGCCAGGAAGAGAACGTCACCGACCTTTGTCTCACGGACCAGGGCTCCGGACACGGAACCAACATCGGTAACTGTTATGGCCGGGTCTTCGCCCGCCGGCGCACTCAGGGAATAGGAACGCCACTGACGCACCCCATTGAGCTCCACCCCGACCCTGGCCCACTGACCAGCAAGGTGGGCATGCCAGCCCCTGCCGGGCCGGAAAAAAATAGTTGCCGACTGAGCAGTCTCCGGGACCACCCTCGTGACCACTGCACGCAACTGGCGAGACGAATAGACCGGATTGAACAGCGCCATCACATCTTCCGGGGCGAGCGGAGTGGTCAAAACAGAGGCGATACGGGCCAGCGGCCGAAAACTGAACATGCACTACTCTTCACAACGAGGGAGAACGAGGACTGTGACCGTATGAAGCGGAATTTCCGTACTAGCAAAATATCATAAGCATACTTACAACATCTCTTGCCAGTGCAGTACTACCGGACAAAGGGAAAGCCCCTCGGGAGGGGCTTTCAACGGAAACGGGACATAGTGCTTGGATTGGTCAGCGGTGATGCGCTCCTCCTCCCCGGGCCCTGCAGCCCATGCCGGTTTCAGTAGCAAGAGAGTAATACTCTCCCGGGATTTCATGCAAACCCCGCCCGGCGACCCAGAAGGGTAGAGTTCCACTTCCCTAAAAACGAGCACCAACACCGGCGGCGTGCGCACGAGTAGGGCCTCAGGGAACAACGGCGCGGCAGCACCGGCGTGGTGAGTCCTACCCCCGCCCCGCCTCCCACTCCCTCACTCCGTCAGCGATCTCTCCCGCGTGCGTGTGATGGAGGTAGTGCTCGCCGGGGAGGGGCACCACGGTGCCATCGGTGACGCTCGCGGCTTGGCGGTGGTGCAGCTCGAGCCACTCCGGGGTCTGCTTGTTCTCCGCGACCACGAACAGCAGCAACGGCAGCTCCTTCGGGAAGCCCATACCCAGCGCTCGCTCGAAGTTGCCCTGGATGTGGCCCATCTCGTTCAGGTACGTGGGTGAGAGGGAATTCCGGTTGGTGAGCATCTGCATCTGCTCACGGGCGTGGTCGGTGTAGTTCCCGGAGGTGTCGTTGGCGTAGGCGGCAGCGGTCATGATGCGGAGCAGGCCGAGGTTCTTCGCCGCGGACATCAGGCCCGTGGGGAACTGCGTGTCCATGCCCGGCTGTCCGGGGACGCTCGTATCGATGCCCACGAATGCCATCACCTCGTCCGGGTAGCGGGCAGCGTATTCGATGCCGTAGATGCCTGCGATGGAGTGCCCCATCAGCGTGTAGCGGTCAATGCCCAGAGCCTCGAGCGCCCCGTGAACCTCTTGCACGATGTTCTCCGTGGTCCGGTCTTTGTCCGTGCCATCGCTTAGTCCGTAACCGAACGGCTCCACCACAATCACCCGATGGTCCGGGGAAAGGTCCTTGACCAGCGGCCCGAAATCCAGGACAGGCGACGACGTGCCGAACCCCGGCAAGAGCACCACGTTCTCCTGCCCGGCACCGGTGACAAGGACGTTCATCTCGCCACCGTCCACCGACACCCTCTGCCCGTACGACTCGATCCGGTGGCTCTCCCCCTCGCTCGCCACCATATTCACCACGGTGGTGGTCGCCAAGCCGACCGCCAATACCGCACCAACCGCGGTGACCCCCACGAGGAACTTCCTAACAGACCTCTTCAACCGTGCCTCTCCCAGGGCACACCGTGTACCCCTGGCATCCAGCCTCGCCTGTCACGGGCGCCGTGCGCGTCACCCCCAGGGGTTCACTTGAGTACTACTTTCTAAGTAATTTTGAGGTGTGCGAAATCGTCCCCACGATGAAACAGTGCGCCGGGTTTACCAGCCAACCTGAACCGGGCCAAGTACTTCAGTATGGTCGCGGGTCCCGAGCTGGCTAAAGCCGTTCTGTCCCCAAGCCCATACAGGACCATCAACGGTGAGCGCGAATACGGAACCGCCGTTGAAGCTGATGCTCTGTACTGGGGGCAAGCCAGCGATTAGCTTGGGCAAGAGTGATGGGTCGGATGAACCATGCGGAGTGGTTGTACCGTCACCCAGCTGACCGGACGAGTTGCCGCCCCACGACCAGACTGCCCCGCCCGTAGTGATCGCAAACGTTGCTGCCCCGTACGTGGACGATGCGAACTCACGTACATCCGAGAGCCCTGCCGTCAGAACGGGAACCGCCGAATCGCCTGCGACGCCGTTGCCTAATTGGCCATCCTCATTCGAACCCCACGACCATACAGTGCCATCGGATTTGAGGGCGTGGCCCGCACCTCCGCCCCCGAGCCATGACGTACTCGCGGAAATTGCCTTGACGTTGGTCAGGCCTTGGACCTTCACCGGTTTGGGCGTGTAGTCCTTGGTCCCATTCCCAAGTTCTCCGCTATACCCATAGCCCCATGCCCAAACGGTGCCGTCGTTCTGCAAAGCGAAGACAATATTATCGTCGATCATGGCTAGCGAGTTGACCCCCGCTAACGCCGTCACCTGAACCGGGGTTGGCGAATAGGACAGGTTCATTCCCATGTTGTCCACCTGGATTGACCCGAGGCCTGCGCCATGGTTGTCGCCCCACGCCCAAACGCTTCCGTCGGTCTTCAGGGCATAGACGGTTCCGCGGGGAATTGAAATGCTTTGGACTCCTGAAAGGCCTTTTACCTGCACCGGCGTTGTGCTGGGTGTCGTTGTGCCGTTACCCAGCTGGCCGTAACCGTTTGCACCCCACGCCCACACTGTTCCATCGATTTTGGTGGCGTACACGGTGCTGCCGACTCCGGATGGAGGTATGGCCGTGGCGATGCTCTTGACCCCTGTGAGGTTGGGAATCCGTACCGGGGTTGTGGCATCTTTGGTGGTGCCGTCAGCGAACAGACCCTCTTTGTTGCTGCCCCAAGCCCAGACGGAGCCATCGTTCTTCACAGCAAAGACAGTGGTAGAGGTGCCACCCCTGTTCACGGTGACACTCTGCACGTCGGTCAGACCAGGAATCTGGAAAGGAGCCGAAACAACCGCCGTGTTTGTAGCCAGCGTGGACAAGCCCAATCTCTCCTCGTAGTTCAAACCCCAAGCCCAGACGCGGCCGTCCTGCCCGACAGCAAAGACGGAGCTATTTCCTGTAGTCACCGACTTGATGTTCGCCAGAGGCGAGGGAGAAACACCGAAGAGGGTGTCAACCGTCTTTTTGACGCCTTTGGCATCTGTGACGGTGACCTTCAGAGCCGAGGTTCCTGCCGCGGACGGTGTTCCCTTAAGCTGCCCGATGGACGTGTTGAAAGTAAGGCCGGCTGGGACCGCCCCCGAGATGGAGAACGTGTATGGATATGTCCCACCCGAAGCCGATAACGAGCCATAGTATGGCTCCCCCACGCCAGCCCACGGCCAGCTTGATCCAAGCTCCAGGGGAGTTGTTTGCGGCGGGTTCTTCATCTCGTCGTACCGATACATGAAGGCCGCCATGGCATCCCTGGCCACAGGCGATAGCGCCCTATAGGTCTTGGAGCCATCAGCTTCCGACCAACCTGTGGTGATACGGGTGGACGCCAACCAGGTGATCTCCTTGTAGAACTGCGCTGTGGGAGGAACATCGGCGAACGGAGACACCGTGGGAGCTGTGAAGGCAGGAGATCCCGCCAAACGGTACATGAAAGCTGCCATCGCGTCCCGGTTCACCGGCTGAAGAGGGCGGTAGGTCTTGGAGCCGTCTGATTCGACCCATCCCGTGGAGACGCCCTGCGCTGCCAGCCAGGTGATTTCCTTGTAGAACTGCGCTGCGGGAGGAACATCGGCAAATGGGGAGATAGCGGGAGCCGTGAACGCCGGGGATCCCGCCAGCCGGTACATGAAAGCTGCCATCGCGTCCCGATTAACGGAAAGGAGCGGCTGGTACAGACGAGTACCGTCTGCCTGGGCCCACCCTGTAGAAATACCCTTCGAGCCCATCCATTGGATTTCGTTGAAGAACTGAGCCGTTGTGGGTACGTCAGTGAACTGCTGCCCCGAACCACTCACTGCTGAAGGTGAAACATCTTTGAGTTCAAACGACACGGAAGTAGGTACTGTTGCCGAAGCCGGCCCCTGCAGTAGCCCGGTCACAAAACAAGTTGCTACAACGGTTGCCGCCAAACGACGCGATTTCTTAGATCCCATGCCCGAGCCTCTGTCTTCCGGGGAGGGAGCTACAGATGCACCCCCAAATGCAAACGATGGAGAAAACCTAGCATGGGTGTGCCCGTCCTGATTCTTTGGGGCCGGACCTTACGAAACATTAACCGCAGAATCAAGTCATGAACCGTAGCCGGTCAGCGGTTGGGCGAGGGGCCGGACAACTGTATTTGGGTACCGTGTCCGGCCCCGGCCTGCGGATCGTGCAACCACCAAATATTGGGGGTTTATTGGTGGCACTTCCCGAACCGCTGTGTTCAGTAAAGACCCTTGGACACTGCCGGGACACGAGTAGTCGGTACTCGTCTTCTCGTGCCATCCGAGAGCCGGCTACTTGCTGCTGGAGCCCATTTTCCTTGAAATCCAGCCGCTGAAACTCAATGCGGATCGCTACACCCCCCGGACAGTTCGGCTGAAGTTATCAGCCGATGATGGGCCGTTCTTCGGGCAGCATGAACAGCCGGGGCCGGGAGGCCAGGGCTATGGCTGAAGCAACCGTGACCGTTCCAATTCGGCCGGCGAACATCAGTGCCATGAGTACCCACTCGGCAGTGGGTGGCAGGTTGTACGTGATTCCCGTGCTCAAGCCAACCGTTCCGAAGGCAGAAATTGATTCGAAGAGTACTTTCTCCAGGCTGTAGTCGGTGGACATGAGGAGCAGCAGCGTCCCCAGGATGACCGCCCCGACCCCCAGCAGGGCGACGGTGAGAGCCTGGCGTTGAGTGGAAGAACTGATGGAACGGTGTGCGATGGTGACTTGCTCGCGGCCACGGACTTCGTTCCAAATTGCGAAGCCCAGAACCAAAAAAGTGGTGATCTTGATACCGCCGGCCGTTCCTGCGCTTCCGCCGCCGATGAACATCAGCACGTTGGTGATCATCAGCGTCTCCGGGGTTGCCACCCCGTAATCGATGCTGTTGAAACCTGCCGTCCGCGGGAACACGCCGCCCGCCAACGAGCCCAATATCTTCCCGCCAAAGCTCAGCGGCCCAAGTGTCTCTGCCCGGTTCCACTCAAAGGCAGCAAAGAGAACTATGCCCACTGTCAGCAGAAGCAATGAACCAAAAATGGTCAACCGGAGGTGAATGGTCCAGTTCTTAAACTTGGGGCGGTTCCTAAACAATTGGATGATTACCGGGAAACCGAGTCCTCCGGCAATGATGGCGGCGCAGATGGGGACGATGATCCAAGGGTCTTCCGCGAAGCCGATGAGATTATCGCTGTACAGGGCAAAGCCTGCGTTGTTGAATGCGGAGACGGCGTGGAAAACGCCGTGCCATAGAGCCGTACCGGGGTTGTCGTCATACGCCACCCAAAAGCGTGCTGTCAGGATGAGGGCCGTGATCGCCTCAAAGACAGCCATAATCTTCACCACCCTGAAAAGAACAGACTTGACGTCACCGAAGTTCAGCGTGTGGGTTTCGGACTGGGCCACGAGCTGGCCTCGCAAGCCGATGGTCTTCCGGACGAACAGAGCCAGCAGGGTTGCCAAGGACATGATCCCGAAGCCTCCCACTTGGATGAGAACCATGATCACGGCATGCCCGAACGGGGTCCAGTAGGTAGCTGTATCCACAGTGACAAGACCGGTGACACAGACAGCCGATACTGCAGTAAAGAAGGCCGTCGTGACGATCTCTTCGCCGCCGCCGGTCCGGGATATTGGCAGCATCAGTATTCCGGCGCCGAGGATGATCACGGCCAGGAATGCCAAGGGCACTAAACGGACTGGGTGCAGCAGCGCTGCCTTCAGTCGATCCCCCTCGTGGCCGAGGTCCTGCAGAACCGGGTTGCGGCGGATCACGGGGCGTTCAGACGAAGGCAGTCTTTCAGGGGCGCGAGTCATGCGGCATGCACCCAAGGATGTCCGCTCACAGATCCCCATTCGCACAGCTCATTAGCATCCAACACGTGCCGAAATTAGCACCGATGAGGGACCCGCTGGCCGGAAACTGACATTTCTTGACGAATCCTTAACGCCGGGCCGTTAAGACCACGTCAAGATTTCAGGCGTCCGCATTAAGGATTCGTAAGGAACGCCTTTTCGCCACTTTTCCAAGAGTTGACTGACATCAGCCCTGCAAAAGGGGCTCTGATGAAAGGACGTTCCAGTGGCCAACGTGGCTGTTGTGGTGATTCTTGTGGTGAGCATGGGAATCGTGATGTGGGTGGCCCACCTTTTGGGCAAGATGGTGGACGGCGATGGCCCGGTGAGCGGGCAATGAACGTGGATGCCATCATGTGGGTTAGCTTGTTCATCCTTGGCTTGGCCGTTGCCGGGTACTTGCTTGCGGTGTTGCTCAACCCGGAAAAGTGGTGACGGCGGGTGGTCTTCGGTACTGCATCCTTCATTACCCAGATAGCCGTGTTGGTACTCGTCCTGGCACTGCTGCACAAGCCTTTGGGTTTGTATATGGCGCGGGTCTTCTCAAGTACCAAACACGCTAAAGCTGAAAGGGCCATCTACCGCCTGGTCGGCGTGGATTCAGGGACTGAACAGAGCTGGTCTGTGTATCTGCGCAGCGTTCTGCTCTTCTCGTTGATATCCATCCTGGTGATCTTCGCTCTTCAGCGCCTGCAGGCCGTGTTGCCGGGCAGCAATTCCCTGCCCGGCGTGGACCCTTGGGTTGCCATGAACACAGCCATCTCCTTTGTCACCAACACCAACTGGCAAACATATGTGCCTGAGGCCACTGTGGGCATCTTCGTCCAGATGTGCCTGCTGGCCGTACAGAATTTCCTGTCCGCCGCCGTCGGTATTGTGGTGGTGGTTGCCCTGATCAGGGGCATGGTGCGGACCACAACTGATCGCTTGGGCAACTTCTGGGTGGACCTCGCCCGTGCCTCGTTCCGCATCCTGTTGCCCATCGCCACGGTGGCGGCAATCGCCCTGGTGATTGGCGGCGTCGTACAGAACTTCTGGTCCACAGAGGTAACCAACCCTGCCACCGGCGCCAGCCAGTTGATTCCCGGTGGGCCCGTCGCTTCGCAGGAAGCGATTAAGGTTCTGGGAACCAATGGTGGCGGATACTTCAACGCCAACTCTGCCCACCCCTTTGAAAACCCGAGCGTCTTCACCAGTTTGTTCCAGGTGTTCCTTATCCTCCTGATCCCCTCAGCGCTGCCCTACATGTACGGGCGGATGGTGCGTGACCAACGCCAGGGCTACACCGTGGCTGCTGTCATGGGAACGCTGTGGCTGACCTCCACTGTGTTGATGGCCTGGGCGGTTTCTTCCGGTCAGGGAACCGCAACGGCGGCAGCCGGAGGCTTGGGAGAAGGTTTCGAACAGCGCCTTGGGCCGGCAGCGAGCTCCATCTTCGCGGCCTCCACCACCCTCACGTCCACCGGTGCCGTCAACGTTGCCCACGATTCCCTGCCTCCCCTGGCTGGCGGCATCGCGATGCTGAACATGATGCTCGGCGAGGTGGCTCCGGGCGGAACCGGATCCGGACTCTACGGAATGTTGGTCCTGGCCATCATTGCGGTGTTCATTGCCGGGCTGATGGTGGGGCGTACCCCGGAATTCCTGGGAAAGAAGATCGGCCCCCGCGAAATGAAGCTCGCGGCCCTCTACATCCTGGTCACCCCCACCTTGGTGCTGGTGCTCGCCGGGATCTCAGCCCTCCTCCCGGAGGTGATGGCAAACGCTCCGGCATCAGGGCCGCATCAATTCAGCGAACTGCTCTATGCGTTCACCTCCGGTGCCAACAACAACGGCTCAGCTTTCGGCGGCATCACCAGCTCCGGCCCCTACCTGTCCACGCTGCTTGGGTTGGCCATGCTGTTGGGCCGGTTCCTGCCCATCGCGTTGGTCCTTGCACTGGCTGGCTCGCTGGCGCGGCAAAGAAAGATCCCGGCTTCATCCGGAACGGTTCCAACCCATGGCCCGCTGTTCGGCTCCTTGCTGCTGGGCGTAACCGTGATCCTGACCGCTTTGAGTTACTTTCCGGCCCTGGCACTGGGCCCCCTCGCAGAAGGACTTATTCAATGACCAGCTCCAGCACGGCTCCGGCCGCGGAGACCCCATCACCCCTCAACGCCAGCGGCACTCCTACCCCAGGTCAGCCCGGCCACCACCACAGCAAGGCTCCGGCGAAACTCAACGCGTCCACCCTTCTGGCAGCGCTTCCCCTGGCTTTCAGCAAATTGGATCCGCGGCAAATGATCCACTCCCCCGTGATGTTTGTGGTGCTGGTGGGTGCAGCGGCCTGCACGGTGATCTGCTTCCTGAAGCCTGACGTTTTTGGCATCGCGGTGACCGTATGGCTTTGGCTGACGGTCCTGTTCGGCACCCTCGCCGAGGCCATCGCCGAAGGGCGAGGGAAGGCGCAGGCGGACAGCCTCCGGGCGAGCCGTCAGGGCGTGATGGCCCGGCTCCGCCTGGAAGATGGAACCACCAAAGAAGTTGCCGGCACAGATCTGAAGCTAAATGACGTGGTTATCTGTGAGGCCGGGGATGTGATCCCCTCCGACGGAGAAATCATTGAGGGCCTGGCAAGCGTGGACGAGTCCACCATCACCGGCGAATCAGCGCCCGTGATCAGGGAGTCCGGTGGAGACCGGTCCTCCGTCACCGGCGGCACCAAGGTCCTCTCTGACAGGATCGTGGTGCGCATTACTGCTGAGCCCGGAGCCACGTTCATCGACAGGATGATCAAGCTGGTTGAGGGCGCCGTCCGGCAAAAGACCCCCAACGAGATCGCGTTGCATGTCCTCCTCGTCTCGCTGAGCATCGTGTTCCTGGTGGTCACCATGGCTTTGGCACCCTTCGCGTCCTTGGCGGACGCTACCCCGTCTCCGATCGTCCTGGTGGCGCTGCTGGTCTGCCTGATTCCCACCACCATCGGGGCCTTGGTTCCGGCCATCGGCATAGCAGGCATGGATCGGCTGGTGCAGCACAACGTCCTGGCCACCTCGGGACGAGCGGTGGAAACAGCCGGCGACATCACCACACTTTTGTTGGACAAGACCGGCACCATCACCTACGGCAACCGCCGGGCCGTCAACTTTTTCCCGGCCAACGGTGTGGAGATGACGGAACTCGTCACCGCCGCCAGGCTCTCCAGCCTCGCGGACGAAACCCCGGAGGGCCGCTCAATTGTGGAGCTCGCCACCACCAAAGGCACAGACGGCCCCGACTTGGCGGCTCTTCGTAACAGCTACTCAGAGATCACGATTGTGGAGTTCACGGCCAGCACACGCATGAGCGGACTGGATCTGGACGGGCGCCTCATCCGCAAGGGGGCGGCATCCGCCGTCGGGAATTTTGTCACCGACGCCGGAGGACGCCTTCCAGCGGAAGTCCAGCGACGTGTTCAAGAGATTTCTGCCCAAGGTGGCACGCCGTTGCTGGTAGCCGAGAACACGCACGACGGCGGCGCCCGGGTTTTGGGAACCGTGCACCTGGCGGATGTGGTCAAGCCTGGCATGAAGGACCGTTTCGCCGAGCTGCGCAGAATGGGTATCCGCACGGTGATGATCACCGGTGACAACCCGGTGACGGCCAAAGCGATAGCGGCCGAGGCCGGCGTCGACGACTTCGTGGCCGAAGCCACGCCCGAGGACAAACTGGACGTCATCCGCCGTGAACAAGGTGAAGGGCGTTTGGTGGCTATGACAGGTGACGGCACCAATGATGCCCCAGCCTTGGCGGCAGCGGACGTAGGGGTGGCCATGAATTCAGGGACACCGGCCGCGAAGGAAGCAGCCAACATGGTGGACCTCGACTCGGACCCTACCAAGCTGATCAACATTGTGGGCATCGGGAAGCAGCTTCTGATCACGCGTGGTGCGCTGACCACGTTCTCCGTCGCCAACGATGTAGCCAAGTACTTCGCAATAGTCCCTGCCCTGTTCACCGCCGCATTTCCTGGGCTTGGGCTGCTGAACATCATGGGGTTGGCCAGCCCGGCGTCGGCCATTCTGTCTGCGGTGATCTTCAACGCCCTCATCATCATCGCCCTGGTTCCCTTGGCGCTCCGAGGCGTGAAGTACCGGGCAGTCACCGCCAACCAAGCATTGGGCAGGAACCTGCTGCTCTACGGACTGGGCGGGCTGGTAGCCCCGTTCCTCGGCATCAAACTCATAGACCTGGTCATCTCCCTCATCCCAGGCATCGGCTAGGAGCTACTCATGAACATCATTTCCGGATACCTCCGCCAAGCGGGCACGGCCATCAGGTTCCTGTTGCTGGCAACTATCGTGTTGGGGTTGCTTTACCCCCTCGCAGTCTTCGGCGCAGGACAGCTCGCGGCGCCGTTCCAAGCCAACGGTTCCATCGAGAAGGACTCCTCCGGTCAGGCTGCGGCGTCCGCGCTCATCGCTCAAGCCGCAGCGGATAACGCAGGAACGCAGGACCCGCAGTGGTTTCACCTCAGGCCCTCCGCGGTGGGTTGGGACCCGGCAACGTCCTCGACCAGCAACCTGGGACCCAACGATGCCAAGCTCCTGGAGACCGTGACAACCAACCGCGCAGCAGTTGCGGCATCGGAGGGCGTCAGCCCTGAGGAGGTTCCGGCCGATGCCGTAACCTCCAGCGGCTCAGGACTGGACCCGCACATATCCAAGGATTACGCCGCCATCCAAGTACCGCGGGTTGCCCGGGCCAATGGGCTGGAACCACAGGACGTCCAGGAGCTGGTAGACAAGCAAACCACCAGCGGTCTTGAGGCATTCCTCAGCCAGCCATCAGTCAACGTAACCTTGCTGAATCTGGATATCGCCAACCTGGCCGCACACCGGAACTAGCAACCTTTTCACAGTGGAAGAATGAGGACATGGCGCGGGCAACACTGAGGATTTTTCTGGGGGCTGCACCGGGTGTCGGCAAAACCTACGCCATGCTCGAAGAAGCCCACAGATTGCTGGGCCGGGGCGAGGACGTGGTGGTGGCATTCGCCATGCACCACGGCCGCGCCGACACCCTGGCCCTCACGAACGGGCTGGAAACCCTGCCACCACGGGTCATCGAGTACCGAGGAAGCGCTTTTGAGGAAATGGACCTCGACGCTGTCTTGGCCCGGCGCCCCCACACAGCGATCGTGGATGAATATGCCCACACGAACATTCCGGGCAGCCGCAACGAAAAACGCTGGCAGGATATTGAAGAACTGTTGGGGGCAGGCATCAACGTCCTGTCAACGGTGAACGTGCAGCACCTCGCATCTTTGGGCGACGTCGTCAGCGCGATTACCGAAGTAAAACAGGCCGAAACAGTCCCCGACGAGGTCGTGCGCCTCGCCGACCAGATCCACTTGGTGGACATCTCACCGGAACTGCTGCGGCAGAGACTGGGTGACGGCAAGATCTACGCAGCCGAGAAGATCGATGCCGCCCTGTCCAACTACTTCCGCGTGGGCAATCTGACGGCACTGCGCGAACTGGCCTTGCTGTGGCTCGCAGACCGCGTGGATGAAGGACTCACGCGATACCGGGCCGAGAACCAAATTGAGGAAAGCTGGCCCGCCCGGGAACGCATTGTCATTGGGCTCACCGGCGGCGCCGAGGGCGAAGTGCTTATCAGACGGGCGGCCCGGATCCTCAAGCGGGTAAACGGCGGGGACCTTCTGGCCGTCCACGTCCGCGCTGCCGATGGTGTGGCTGCCGAATCCCCCCATGATCTGGAAGCCCAACGAACCTTGGTCAAGGACCTCGGCGGCAGTTACCACACAGTGTCCGGTGAGGACCCTGCCAAGGCGTTGCTCGACTTTGCCCGCAGTGTGAATGCCACCCAGATTGTGGTGGGAGTGTCACGCCACAAGCTTCTGACCAGTTTCCTGAAAGGTGGCGTTGGGAGCCGCGTGGTCAGGGGCTCCGGCGACATTGATGTGCACATGGTTTCCCATCCACTGGGAGGCCGCGGGATAGAACGCACCCGGAAGCGCGACCTTGGCCGAGTGCGGGTAGCGGTGGGATTCGCCATGGCCCTTGTGGTGCCGGTGCTGCTGCAACTGTTGCTGGCAGTGGCACCGTCCCACAACATTGCCACGGCGGTGCTCATACAGCTCACCGGTTCCGTTGCCGTCGCCTTGATCGGCGGCCTTTGGCCCGCGCTGCTGGGTGCACTCTGGAGCAGCTTCCTGGTGAACTTCTTCTCCATTCCGCCGCTGGGCACCTTGACCATCAGCGATCCCCAAAATCTTCTGGCCCTCCTGGTGTTTGCCGGAGTCTCCTCCGCTGTGGCCGTGGTGGTGGACCTCTCCGCCCGGCGATCGAAGGAAGCTGCACGAGCCCGGTCCGAAGCGGCCACACTCGGGGATCTCACCCGCGGAGCGTCCACCGCGGAAGACCCCGTCCAAGGTCTCTTGGAACAGGCCTTGGACGTTTTCCAAGTACGGACCGCTGCTCTGTACGTTGCTGCGGAGCGGACCCAGTCTTCCTCCTCTTCCTCCACCAGCGGCGGCACTTGGCAGCTCGTGGCATCGGCAGGCAACCCACAGGCTGACCCCGACGATCCCGATGACCCCGAGAACATAGAGCAGGTTGACGGCAACACCCGCCTTGTCCTCACCGGCAGAGTCCTTCCCGCCAGTGACCGCCGGCTGCTGGGCGCTTTCGGGGCGCACCTCTCAGCGCTGCTTGAACGCCGACAACTCGCAGCCACCCGCCGTGAAGTGATGCGCCTGGCCGAGAGCAACACCATGCGGACATCCATCCTGCGCGCAGTGTCCCACGATCTGCGAACTCCGCTGGCCGGCATCAAACTCGCAGTGGGAGGCCTTCGCCAACCAGGTGTTCAGTACACCGAACAGGAAGAAGAGGAGCTGCTGGCCACCATTGATGAATGCTCGGATCGCTTGGACGGGCTGGTAGGCAATCTGCTGGACATGTCCCGCATCACCTCAGACTCCGTGAATGCCCTCATCAAACCCATCCGCTGGTACGACGTGATTCCGGCTGCCCTGCACGGCATCACGCCCGGCAGGGTCAGGGTGGACCTGCCACCGAACATGCCCGCCGTGGACGCCGACGCCGGCATGCTGGAACGAGTCATTGCCAACATTGCGGAAAACGCGGTGAAGTACGCCCCCGACTCCGACATCGTGATTGTGGGTGCCGCCGGTGGTCTCAGCACTACCACTCTGGCCGGCAGGCCAGCCAGCGAACTCCGGATCATCGATCACGGCCAAGGTGTACCCGCAGCCAATGTGCTCAAAATGTTTCAACCCTTCCAAAGGCTCGACGACGTGCCTGCAGCCACGGGCGTAGGTTTAGGACTCGCTGTGGCACAGGGCTTTACTGAAGCCATGGGCGGGACCCTCACCGCCGAAGAAACGCCTGGCGGCGGGCTGACTATGCTGATCAGGCTGCCCCTTTCAACGGGTCCCTCTCTTGATGTGCCGCACCGCTTCACAGCCCCTGGACATACTGCCCTGCCCGCCCCGAAAGGCCTTGAGTGAACACCATCCTTATAGTGGACGATGACCCCCACATTGTCAGGGCGCTCGCCATCACGTTGAAGGGCCAGGGGTACACGGTGGTCACTGCAACTGACGGGCAATCGGCACTTCACTCAGCGGCGCAACGGCCCGTTTCGGTGATGATCCTGGACCTGGGGCTACCGGATATGGACGGCAAAGCTGTCATTTCGGCCGTGCGGGAGTGGAGCTCCGTACCCATTCTTGTCTTATCAGCCAGACATGGATCCAGCGACAAAGTAGAGGCCTTGGACGCTGGAGCTGACGACTACATCACCAAGCCCTTTGGACTGGATGAACTCTTGGCGCGACTCCGGGCGTTGCTGCGTCGCAGGGACGATTCCAGCGAGGAAGTGACCCTGGTGACAACCAGCTCCTTCACCGTGGACCTGGACAAGAGACAAATCACCAAGTCGGGCGCGGATGTTCGGATGACCCCAACGGAGTGGAACATTCTGGACATCCTGCTCAGGAATCCGGACAAGCTCATTACCCAGCAGCAGCTCCTCACAGAGGTGTGGGGGCCCGCCTACGCCAAGGAAGCAAACTATCTCCGCGTTTACATGGCGCAGCTCAGGCGCAAGCTCGAGACAGAGCCGGGCAACCCCCGGCATCTGATCACCGAGCCGGGCATGGGCTACAGGTTTGTTCCGTAGCTGGTTTGTCGGCGCTGGCGGAAACGATCTGGCCGTCCCAGACTTCTACGCCGCTGCACTCCGTGTTCTTGGCGCCATCGGCGCAGCAACGCCGTCGTACGCGTACCGCTCCTGATTCGCAGTGCCGTACGCGCGGTTATGACTTATCCCGGCGAGGGACCGGCTGAGGCGGAACGGCAGGGTCCGAGACCGGTATGCAGAATCGCAGCCTGTCACCCGCAAAGCCGTTGTTGGTGCAGTAAAGAGGCACCTCCTCGTCGCCAATGAGGAGGGTGGGCTTCTTTATGCCATATTTGGATTCATTGAAAGTCAGCACAACCGATCCGTCAGGTGAGGCGCAACTGTAGGCGACATTCCACGGGCTCAAGTCCTCGCACTTATCGAGTTCCCTCGTGGTGCCAGCCCCATCCACGTACTCCCAGGTCCTGTCCGTGTACTCGCCCACCTGAATAGCAGAGTTTGGAATGGACCGGGCATAGTCGCGGGTGAATGGCCTGTCATCGCAGCTCGCTGCAGTGAGCGTAAGCAATGCCAGCACGGCTAGGCCTATTTTTGTTCCACGTCGCATTCCGGTGTCCCCCAAGGCACGTTTAATGATTCGAGGGTATGTCTACCCTGCCGGATGAGCCCGGCTTCGGTGACCCGCGCAGCTTTCGGAGCTGCGTCGCCCGGTATTCCTGGCGGGCCAGCGTGAATGCATAGAACGTGAAGGCACCAGCCAGAGCAGTCAAGAACAGCGCGCCCCACATCGGACCCTGGCCCTGTTTCAGCGGGGCCAGCAAGAGCACCACCGATAGGACAGTCAGCAGGGCGGCGAAGACCGCGAGGATCCCCATTCCCCACCAAGTGCTGACCTGAGCTTGACCGCTGCCTGGAGTAAAGCCAATCTCGTCGGCCGGGTAGCTGTGCAACTCGCCGGTGCTGGTGTTGCGGAGTACCCGCTTTTCCCCGGCTGCGACTGCCGCCTTGTGCTCGGCGTATACGGCATCGTTGTGCCGCTCGCGGTCCGAAGTCATGGTCCGTTCTTCCTTTACTGTCAGCTAATTAGAGTTTCACAACATGCTGGGGTCAGCCGTGATCAGCCCGATGAGGGCCAATGCCGGCAACGCAGCAAGAATGGGGCCTGCAACCAAGATCCAGGTAGTCGCCGGGTACCGGCGGTAACCTCGGCCGCGCAGCTTGGTGGCCCACAGAGCAGCGTAGATGACGCTGGCGATCACGTAGGGGATTGCCAGCAGGAGCATTCCCAGGCAAAGCCAAATGACAGCCTGTAAAGCGCCAAGGCCGTCCTCGGTATACATATCGATAGATCCGGTGCCCACAGCAATGAGAAGCAGCAGCAGGACCACCAGAACGCCGGCGAGGATTAGCAGGATTGTCCGAAACGTCCTTGCCCATGCCGGCAACGGCGGAACTTGGACCTGTCCGGGCTGGTGCGGGAAATAATTCGGCGGGTACGGGCTGTGGGGTTCCACGGTGCTCTCTTCCTGGTGAAAATCTTGGCGAGGGACAGGTACGGGCTAGACGGGGTGAACGTGCACAATGATCACTTGCACGTCCTTTGAACCGTCGTAGCGGAGGTCATACTGGACCCGAAGGCCTGTGGAAGTGCCCGGCGCCAGGGCAAAGTCACTCTTGTCCTCCGGCCGGCTGGACACAGATTCGATCCAGTCCTCTGCTGATTCGCTCGGAATTCCGTAGCGGTCCACGCCGTCGCGGATCAGAGCAATGAAGTCCTTCAAGGATTCGGTCTTAAGGAAGTACGTGATTTCACGAAATTCCGGGCCGCTATTCATGCCGTTGAGCCGGAGCCGATCCGTCTCGGCTCTTATCAGACCTGTAGGCGCTTCGATTTTCAGTTCCATCACGCCATCGGACATCAAGACATCCGGGGCCTGGTTGGTGCCGTCTTCCAGGCCGACACTCTCTTTGGTGAGCGTCCCGAACTTCATGTCGAAAATTGCCGTCCTGGACGTCTTGATCTGTTCAATACCCGCCGGATCAAGACCTGCGTAGATCTTTGCACCAGATGGTGGTGATGGCGCAATTGTCGCTGTTGGAGGGCCGCCGGGAACAGTGACAGCACAGCCTGTGAGCGCCAGCGACGTGAGTAAAAAAGTGGCAGCCAAGGCCTTCATACCTATCCCCCAGGAGTATGTGACGGTCATGTCAGTAAATCATCCTCGTGCCTGGGCAGTGAACTTACCGTGAGGGCAGTTGTGCCCATTGCGCCGCCCGCGCCGTCGCCGCATAGGCCCCGTGAGAAGGGAAGCACGCTCTTCCCAAAGATTCTTGGCCTCGCGTGTAATCAATGGTCCCTTGCCGGAAACAACATGTATGAGCACCCAGTTCTGCTCAATAACTCCGTGGGGGAAGGAACCCAAAATGAAGTACCGCCGATCCGGAAATGCCAAGTACGCCACCCTGGTAACGCTGACCCTGGCACTCACACTCGCCGCCTGCGCATCATCCACCCCGGTAGCCAGTAGTTCATTCACATCTGCAACAGAAGAAGCCAACACCCTTGCCCTGTCCCCCGCAGCACCATTGGAAGAAACACTCGCTGCCCCGGCTTCTGAACAAGGCACTCCGCCACAGCTAAGTGAACCGGCATTGGTCAATGTTTCGGTACCCGTTGTGGCGGCACCGGTTGCTCCCATTCCCGTGCAGGAAGAAACCGCTCCGGCTCCGGCAGCACCTACTGCGCCTGCCGTGGCGATCGACCCTGTTGTTCCCGCTCCGCCCCTCGCTTCGCCACCGCCCGCAACCATTCCGCCGTCGAGCGTTCCGCCGGTAAGCACCCCCACCGCACCTGAGATAACACCGATCACCCCCGCCGAACCTTCAACGCCGCACGTCTCGCCAAGCTACCCGCAGATCGGCTTGTTCACGTTCCCCGACGGGCACATTTCCTTCCTGCTGCCGGCAGGTTGGACGGCACAAACTGAAGAAGAACCCGTATTCGGAGAGGACCACTACGCTGACGATGATCACTTTGTCGTAGCCCAGGTCTACGACGAGACCGGCGACAATGTAGCGCGCATCTACAGCGGTGCAGGCGGTGGTGTGGTGGGCGGACCGGTGAACCGCACCATCCTCGACTCACAGAAGCTCACCGCCTTCGACAGCCGATACGGAGCCTCCCACTTCGCCTTCTTCAGGGATGAATACCCCTTCGACACCACAGAGACCCGGTACTTCATGGGTGTAGTGGCAGAGCCTCTCATGACTGAAGGCCCCGACAGCACCTCAGCCTCCAGCTTCCTCATCATGGGCAACGGAGCAGCCTCTGCGACTGCACACATCGACGTATCAATGTCCGCGGAAGATGCTGAAGCGTGGATGGAAACCGAGCAATACAGGAACCTTAAGGCCCTCCTGACCAGCATCCAGTATGCGGAGTAGCCGCCCAGGCACGATGCCCGGCAGACCCGTACAGGGTTTGCCGGGTATCTAGACCGCGTCAGAAGGCAGCTGCTGCAGCCGCCACGCGATCATCTCGCGGATGAGCTCGAGGGGCAGCGGGGCGTCGTGGCGCAGTTGAACAAGGTGGTCAGTGGTTCCGTAGCCAGCCAACTCTGTCGAGAAGTGCTCCATCGCGTCCGGGGTCGGGTAGAAACCGATGTGTTTCTTTGTTGCTGTGAAGAAGAACAAAGGCTCGGTCCCGAGCTTGAACGTCGGCATGCGCCAACTGATCGATTCTTCAGCTTCATCGGGTACCGCCGACCGGATCAGTTTGTACACGCTCATCAGCCGTTCCCGTACCTCACCGTCGTACTGCTCGATGTACTCGAGGATGGAACCCGCTGTCATGTGGTCTCCCTTTCGCCGCAAGGCCGATCCTATTACAGCCGCACTTACCCCCCCGGACTTGTTGGCCCCATACTCATCAGCGCTGAGCAGACATCGTGGGTAGTTCACCCCATCGCGAACACCTCAGCCGTGCGCGAAGATACGCAGACACGCTTCCGCGAAACCGGACGGCCACCTACATTCCCGATAAGGAGCAAGAACCATGAAACTCGCCTCAAAGATCGCAAGCGCCGGCGCTCTGCTAGGACTCGCTGCAACGTCCCTGCTAGCGGGGGTACCTGCGGCTAATGCCTCGGGTACGGGCAAAGCCTGCCCGGCAAACCGTGTGTGCCTGTACTTCAACAGTAACTTTGAAGGAGCACGGGCTGACTTCGCATACAGTGATGCCGGCCTGAGCAACGAGCTCTTCACCGATGGCCCCGCCGGCGCGAACGGCTGGGGAGTCCAAGTCAACAACAACGCAGCGTCACTCATCAACAACACCCCAGGCGGAGCCAACATCTACGACGGACCCAACTGCACGGGCGAGGCATGGGCTACCTACGGTGGAGAACGCGTCAACTTGGCTTCAATGGGCATGAAGAACCGGGTGACCTCAATTTACATCGAAGGCGCATGCATCAACCGGGATCAATCCTGGGCATAGCCGGCCGACGAAAAGATCAGGGACGTCTTCAAAAGGAAGCACCCCAATTTGATGGCTTGGGCGTGGCGGGTTGTCGGACCTGAGCCCGCCAGACCCTCGCTTCGATACGGCGCCGATGCCAGTCCCAAACACAACCTGACGTCCCATTTTCTTGGAACTAGAACACCCAATGTCGGCACGCTGTAATCCGCTAAGAGATCAACGAAAACGAACAAAAGACCGAAGCTGGTGCGGGGCAAAGTCGTGTGCCTCTGTAAATTTTCGGGACTCGTAAAAGGCGCGCTGTGCGTGCTCAGCATCCGTGAGCAGGACTACCTGTCTGATCCGCTCGGTTCGGTGCAGCAATTCGTCCAGCAGTGCTCCGCCGATTCCCAGTCGTTGGTGCTCTGCCGACACCAGGATGTCCTGGATATAGGCGATCGTGTAACCATCAGAAACTGTCCGCGCTAGCCCGACCAACTTACCTACTGCGTTTCTCGCTGTTAGGACGCAGAACGAACCATCAACGGCGGCGACAAGAGCTGCATGGTCGTCGGTATAGGCGGTCCATTCCACCGAGCCATACAACTCGATGAGCTCGTCAGCGGTGGGTATCTCAGCGGTGATCACGTAATCCATGTGTCGATCTTCGCAGCCATAAGCCTTTACGTTGCGCGTAGGCCGGTCCCCCGCAGGACGCCCCACAGAACCCGGTTATCCCTTAGCGTGCTGGGGAACAGTTTCGAACATCGCTACTTCGGTTGGCCCAGTTCCAGCATCGGCCGGCACAGCCACAACTGGGTCGTATCGCTAAAGCCCGGTAGTGCTCACGCCGTACTCGGCTTGCTCAGGAGTGAAGCCGTTGTAGATTAGCTGGTCGACAAGCCCGGAACGCGAGAAGGAGCTGAATTTCAGGTAGCTCGCGGCTTTCTTGGCTGCTTGCTCGTTCCAGTCGACTTTCATGGTGTCAACCGCCCACGTTGCATCTGCAGTTGAGAACTTGTTGTACTCCAGTTGTCCGATGAGGCCGGTGCGCGAGAATGCAGAGAACTTGAGGTAGCTTGCAGCTTTCCCCCGAGCGTTCTGCTGGCTGACCGTTCCAGCCTTGGCAGCGGCTTCAGCATCGGCGGCAGCTTTAGCGGCTGCGGCATCGGCGGCCGCTTTGGCCTTGGCCGCGGCGTCGGCTTCAGCTTTGGTCTTGGCCGCTGCATCTGCGTCGGCCTTTGCTTTGACCGCAGCTTCTTTCTTCAATTTTTCATCCCCATAGGCTTCCGCCTGAGTTGGGCACAGGTCGATAAGTTTGCTTCCGGCCGATTTGAAGGAATCAACGTTGACGTGCACTTTGGCGCCCTCAGCTGAGGCAAAGCCGTCCAGCGTTTTAGCCATGTCAATGATGAGAGGTTTCATCTCATCGTTGGCGGTGCCAGCCACGTACTCAAGGTCAGCGACAATAGTTTTTGCCTTGGTTTGGTCGTTCTCAGTGACAGGGTCAGGTAGGTTTTGCAAGAAGGCTACCGCTCCGAACATTCGACCTTCGTCACCCTTGTCGAAGAGCTGGTCGCAGGTCTGATCGGCCGAAAAGACAGCCCTGGTGGTTTCTGGAGTGGGTTCCGCTGGGGCCTCGGAGCCTCCGCCGCCACAACCGGTCAATGCTAGGACGGCGACAGTGATGGTGGCCGGAAAAAACTTATTCAATTGTTCCCCCATGAGTTCGATATTTGTCAGCATTGTATGCGACCGGGACAGCTGGCCGGACTCCATGTCATTTATCTGCCGCCCTGATCAGCGGTGAATCTCCAAGTGGTCCCCGGATTGGAGGGTTACGAGAACCTCGTCAGGGGCATCCGCATTTTCGCGCCCGTAAGACGGTCCCCACGGGCCACATCAAACGCGCATCGAAGTCCCGCTGTTCAAGGGCTACAACGCCATAGTCGATTACCCTGATCCAAACACCGGATGCCTGAAACAACGCAGCTGCATGCATACCGAAACATTTGAGGAGTCCTGTGATTACCGATATCCCCTGGAACCGCGGCGAGTGGACAAACCAGCCGGCCGCCGTCGTCGAGCAGGCAGGTGACCTCCTGGTGACTGCAGCCGAAAGCAGTGACGCTTGGCGCGTCACGTCCTACGGATTCATCCACGACACCGAGCACGCGCTGCTCGCCCCCTTCCCGCAGGACAGCGCGATGGAGGTTGAGTTCACCGCCGCGTTTTCCCAACAGTTCGACCAAGCGGGCATCTTTGTCCGCATCAGCGCCGAGCACTGGATCAAGGCGGGCGTCGAATTCGCCGACGGCGCCGCTCAAGTGGGCGCGGTGGTCACCAACCGCTTCTCGGACTGGTCCTTGGCCCCTGTTCCGGATTGGAACGGCGGGCGGGTCCGCATGAGGGTCAGCCGTTCCGGCGACGCCCTCACCATAAGGGCCGCATCGGGCAGCGACGAACTCCGGCTAGTACGTGTTGTGCCCTTGGCACCTGACCTGGTGACCGTCGCCGGGCCGTTCACCTGCGCGCCAACACGTGCAGGGTTGACCGTCCCTTTTCACTCCTGGCGGGCTACGCCAGCCGACAGCCAGCTTCACTGATGCCAGCCCCAGCGGAGCGAGCTTGCGGGCCCAAGCGTTCATGAGATTATGGAAGTTCCGGCAGCCTGCGATTGGCAGTGCTGCGACTCAGTTGGCTCCATAACAAGCCTATGGGGGGCACATCACGGTGGAAGATACTGCAAGTCTTTGGCGTACTGATCCTGCGACGTTCCGCGACGTGGTGATCAACCGCAAAGCCCTGGAAGCTGCGTTGGCAGGCGAGTGCCCTCCGGTGGAGCGCGTCAGGTATCTAGCGCTACTTGGCCGGGACACTGAAGCCCTGGACGAAGGCTTCAAGTTGCTGCCTCATACACCTGACCGCCGAGAGCTGTTGCTGGTCCTGGCCCAGATCAATCAACGCCAATACCGCTGGCACGACGCCGCAGTTCTCCACGAAAAAGCACTCCGAACAGTCCAGTCACCGGAAGAGGAGGCCTACGTTCGCCACCACATCGGGCGGCGGCTTTTCGACGAAGCCCGTTTCCGTGCCGCCGCGGATGAATTTCAGTGGGCAGCGGACCTCTACCGTGTGGCCGGCCACCCTCAATTCGCCGAAGACAACCGCCAAGCCATGCGCCACGCCCTGCATGTGCACAGCGCCGAGCGGGGCGGCGGTCGTCCTGCGTTTGAGCTCTCCTGACAATCCCTCACGACCCGTTTTTCGTGGAACCGAGGCATCAAAATCTGCCCAACATGAATGCTAGGCTCGGCTCAAATTAGCGCTTGAAATGGGTGGGGCTTGGGGGATCATGGGAACTTTTCGTGCACTTGCAGTGAAATCGGCTGTTCTTGCCGCGGTGTTGTTGAGTTCAACGGTGGCTGGGTTACCGCCGGCCGTAGCTAAAGACGGCGTCGAGTCCGCGCCACAGGCATCGTCGTACATACCGCCCATAGTGGGCTTGCCCTTTGTGGGGTCCGAGCTGACCTTGGGGATAACACAGTTTCAGAAGTGCAAAACTGAGGAAGCCCCGAACGGGTTTGTTCTTGAATGGCTCAGTAATGGCGTTCCCCTACCAGCCGAGCGGCAAGGGGAATTCCTGAAACTCATCCCCGAGGACCGGGGTAAGCGTATCTCCATGAACGTCCACACCCAATGTGCGGTACCACAGGTCTTCTACAGCAGAGTGACGCGTCCCATCGAAGCATCCAGCCGGGCCATGGGCTGGACAGGCCGGGGGAACTTTGAACTGCTGGGCCGAACCGACGGCGGGGACCTTGTCCTCTACCCCCGGACGTACGAGCCGCACTGGGTTTACTGGGGGCCTGGCATGGAGCTCCTCCAGTTCCCCAGCTCCTGGGATGAACCCAGGGTGGTAGGAACGGGGTGGAACATCTTCGATATCGTCTTCTCCCCCGGTGACTTTGATGGAGACGGGCATAACGACATATTGGGACGGGACAGCGCCGGTAACCTACATCTCTACCCCGGCGACGGTGAGGGAGGCTGGCTCCCACCCAAACAGGTTGGTTCCGGCTGGGGCATCTTCGATTCGATCGTTGGGCCTGGGGATTTGGACGGTGACGGCCTCAACGACGTCCTAGCGCGTGACCGTTCGGGAAACCTGCATCTTTACCCGGGTAGCGGCGACGGCGGCTGGCTCGCGCATTCACAAGTAGGAGCCGGCTGGCAAGTCTTCGACAAAATCATTGCAGCCGGCGATTCCACCGGTGATGGGACAGCGGACATTTTCGCCCGCGATCGCAGTGGCTTCCTCTACCAGTACCCCTCTGACGGATATGGCGGTTGGGCCGGACCATCGTTGGTAGGCCACGGTTGGGACGAAATGGCCGAGATCAGCAGCGCCGGCCCCTCCGAGAAGTCGTACAACATTTCCAGCAGTGAGCTCATCGCCTATACCCACGACGGAGATCTCTTTCGCTACGACAACATCGGCATTGACGGACGCTACTCGCTGTTCAAGCAAGGCCAGATCGGCAACGGATGGGACATCTTCAGCAGTCTCATCTAAAACGTAAGGCGCGGGACGCTGAGATCATCGCACTATGTCCGGCGACTCCGCCTTACTGCGAAACCGGCCAGTGCAGTGCCCCAAGCGTCACCGAAGAGCAGCTGATGTAGCCTTAGTAAGGAAGCTGACTATTTCGGAAAGCATGGGGGTGCCAGAATGCCTGATATGGAGCGATGGCCAACCAGCCGGCTGCTGTCCACAGCTGCGCGGCTCGTGGAGCTGGCGTGGAACGACAAACTACGCCCTCTGGGGTTGACCTATCCGGCGGTACTCACCCTTGACGCCTTGGCAGCGGCAGGGCCCATCACGCCCGGGGAACTTGCCCGGAGCGTCCGCGTCCAAGCCCAAACCATGGGCCCGCTGCTCACCAGGCTGGAATCGCGGGGTTACATCCGCCGTCAGCCCAATCGATTCGACCGACGAAGCCAGCTGATATTCATTACCGACGTGGGTCTGACGCTGCTGGAGCAATCCCACCGCCAAGAGAACACCGTGCTGTCGGCCATCGATCTCGACTCGGAGGACCTCCGGGAAGCGCTGCTGGCAATCGTGCGCCACACAAAGTTCAACTGATCGTGACTCATCCCGCGTAGACGAATGTCCGCCCATCAGGGCAGTATGGTGTTATCCGCTGATGAAGTCCGGCGTTCCAAGGGGAAAGTTCTCTCCCCCACCAACCGGGCTAGAGACACTTTAGAAGATACCCGGACCAGCAAAAGGGCATCATGAGTGAACTCAAAATAGGCGACAGCCTGCCAGTGGAACTCCTAAGTTTCAAGGCAGCAGAATGCCTCATATCAACAAGCACCTCCGGCACAGAAGACTTGTGCGTACTGGATGCAGGACACACAGGAAATCATTTGTCTGCAGGTGCGGACATGGTTGTTCGGGCCGTCTGGAGCTAGGCCAACCGGCCGGCGACCAGCCCGGCACGGCTGGCTCGCTGGCCGGCGGCTTTACCCGCCAGCAGCTTTACGTGCCGCAGAAGGTCCGGTAGGGTCCGAAGCTCTCCGGCGCAGGCTCGGCATACTTTTCCAAGCCAGGACGTTCGCTGTACGGGTCGGATACAGCGGCCAGCAACCGCTCAGCCGGACCTATGTCCCCTTCAGTTGCGGAAGCAAGGGCTTCCTCCACCAAGTGGTTCCGTGGAACATAGATCGGGTTGACCTGGTCCATGGCATCGGCATCCGGATTAAGTGCCTGCCAGCGTTCCAACCACGAATCGAACGCGGCCAGATCCAGGATTTGGCTGCGCGCGGGTTCGACCTCCCCGCGGGCCGCTTTTCCGAGGCTTCGGAAAAACGAGGTGTAGTCCGCGCGCGTCTCCTGAACCAGCTGCAGGAGGTCATCCACCAAAGGCGAGGCAACGCCGTCGTCAATTCCCTCAGGCAGCCCAAGCTTGGCTTGCATGCCGCTGAACCACGCGGCGCTGTACTCCTGGCGGAATCCATTGAGCGCCTCAACAGCCAGGGCCACCGCCTGCTCCTCATCCTCGTGGATCAAAGCGGCAATTGATTCGGCGAAACGGGCAAGGTTCCACTCCGCAACCACAGGCTGGCTACGGTAGGCGTAACGTCCCATTTCATCAATGGAGCTGTACACGGCTCCCGGATCGAAACCCTCCATGAAAGCGCACGGACCGTAGTCGATGGTTTCGCCGGACACCGTCATATTGTCCGTATTCATGACACCGTGCACGAAGCCCACCAGCATCCACTGCGCCACAAGTTTCGCCTGGACTGAGATGACGCCCTTGAGGAGCGCAAGGTAGCGGTTGCTTTCACCGGCCGACGACGGGTGGTGGCGTTCGATCGCATGGTCAGCAAGCCGACGAAGCAGGTCCATGTCGTTGGAAGCCCTGGCGTACTGGAAGCTGCCCACCCGCAGATGACTGCCGGCAACCCGGGTCAGAACGGCCCCCGGCAGGAGGGTCTCCCGCTGAACCTGACGCCCGGTGGCCACAACCGCGAGCGACCTGGTGGTGGAAATGTTCAGGGCATGCATCGACTCACTCACGATGTACTCCCGCATCATGGGACCAACCGCCGCCAGACCGTCACCGTTCCTGGCAAAAGGCGTCCGCCCCGATCCCTTGAGATGAACGTCGCGAAGCTTCCCGTCAGCGCCGGCGATCTCACCCAGCAGAAGGGCGCGCCCATCCCCCAACCGCGGTGAGTACCAGCCGAACTGGTGACCGGAGTAGCCCTGGGCTACCGGAGTTGCCTCTTCCGGCAAGGCATTGCCGACCAGCAGCCGCACGCCCTCCGGGCTCCGGAGAAAATCAGGATCAAAACCAAGTTCGACGGCGAGTGGCTGGTTGAGCGTCAAAAGCTGCGGACCAGGAGCTTCCTCCGCCCGCCAAGGAATAGCCAGCTCCGGGAGCTCCCTGGCGAAATGCCCTTCAAAGGCGACGGTGGAATGCGCAACTTCACTCATCTATCAAGGATATAGATGCCGTTGCCGGGGCGAAATGACGATGACATCCGTTGCGGGACCTTCGTGCGCTACTCCCCGAGCTCAAGCCGAGATGGACGTCTTGGTCGCGGAACAGATGAGCACGGAGTCGTTTGGCGCGCTCATCAACGAATCCGGCACACTTCCCGCGTCCTAGAGAATGGCCCGTTGTTGCGTAGCATAGGGACCCAACGACTCTTGGGGGGACCAATGAATTTAAGTCCGGCCTTCGGAATCATGGGGATTCTGTACGCTGTTTTCACGATCGCGGTGGCCGGCCTGGCTGTCTATGCCTTGGTCTTGGCCATCATCTTCTTACGGCTGCGGATCGCTGAGCTGAAGAGGACAGCGCGGTCAGAGGACGGTTGAACCGCCGCCGTATTACCGCCCACCGCCTAAAACAGGTAAGCAAGTCCTGACCCCCAAGCTCCATTGTTCAGGGAGGTTCGACATGCCCGGTATGGGATCCCCTATCTAACGCGCAACTGACCGTAGGCATGCTCAAGCTTTCACTGAGGAGTGGTGCGAATATCAACCCGGCGGCAGAGGCAATGCCGAAATTCGCTCGCTGGATGAAATTCCGGCTGTGTGCCGCTAAGCCGTTAGAGCACAAAGGCTCCTACCTCGCTTTCCGGCTAGCATGTGAATCACTGCCTTTTGGCAGGAGATCAATTGGGGGCGGTTTCCGCCAAAAAGTTAGGCGATATGTGGGTTCAATTGCGCAAGCGCGCCGATTTTCAGCAACCAGAGGTTGGGCCGTTGGGTGCGCAGCTGCATCTTTGCTCGCGTTCTTGGGCGGCATGGTCCTCTTTTTCAGTAACACTTTCCATCTCCCGTGGACAGGATCTGCCCACCTCGTACTGACGGGCTTCATCGGCCCGCTCACGGCGAGCCTTGCCGCCGTCGTGCTTCTGCGACTGAACGGTCGCCTGCCCGCCGGCGTCGCCCGCTTCACTGCGATAAGTGCGGTGCCGGCCTGGGCTCTGGCTGTGACCGCCGCAGCGAGTTGGTCTGTGGGCTTCGACGAAGCTGACATGAATCAGGGCTTTAGCTGGTTCGGATCCTCGACGCTGCTGTTCATGATCCTGGGCTGGATTGCCGGGACCGCGTGCCTGGCAGTTCCGTTAGACGCCCTGCTGGCCAGCCGGCGGTCGCTTCCCATCCGCGTCACGCTAGCCGTTCTCCTGGCCGCACCTATGGCGCTTGCTCTGGGGGCACTCATGCTGATGCCACCCATGATGGGCACGTTGGGCGCCGTCGTGCTGCTTATTGTGGCCCTACGGCAGCGACGTCCGGCCGCAGCAGTAGCTGCGGCGCCAACGCACGTGATCCGCCGTCAAGTAGTCGCACCCAGCCCTCGTGCTGTGGGCGGTGCGGCGCTGGCGTTGCTCGTAGTCGGGCTGGCGTGCGCCGTCTTTGCCGTCACGGGAAGTACGTGGGCGCCCATGGTCACTGACTCCACCCACGCCATGAACCTTGGACTGGCCTACGGTGCATTCGCAAGCATCCCCCTGCTAATACTTGCCGGGCGGGTGCTGGCACCACGGCTAGGGTCAACCACGCCGTGGGCCGTCCTTCTTGGATGCGCATCCATGGCGGTACAGGGGTTCGCGCAGTTCCTCGGGGCGGGCCACGCTTCGCAGTGGAATGCCATCCTTGTTGCAGCAACGCTCATGGGTTTCGCCATCGCACTTCCGTTGGGACGACTGGTGGTGGCCGGTCGTTTTGGCCGAATCGCCGTGGTCGCTTTGATGGGGCTTGCAGCATCCGTAGTCGGCCTCCAGTTGGTTGCGATGTCCGCTTTCCTCGCCCCGGTTGGCTCGGCCGTCCTCCTCATCTGGTCCCGGAAGGCCGGCAGCGTGCGGCAACCGCGGCTCAATTCCTGATGTGGAACTATCACTAAAAAAACATGCTGTTCATTCCGAAGTTGATGAATTTTACAACACAAATTAATGACAAGTACAAGCATCAACCCTTACCGCCGCATGCCGCTTATACTTCTCCAAAGAGTTTCAACACAGGAAGCAGTCGAAATGTTCAAATACAATGTCGGAGACAGGGATAGTCTTGGTGGATTCTTCACCACTTTTAATAGTTTGGCGATTCCCATCATCGGAGGTGACAACGCCAAACTTGAAAGTTGGCTCGGCTTTCATCCTGGACGGTTAGCAGACGGATTTACCGTGATGTTTCTTCAAGAAATGCCGGCTGTCGGCGATGTGGTGCTGGCCGGCACTACGCTGAATTCTGGGGGCAGGGTGGGCCCGCCCGCGTCGACCGAAGCAGAGGACCGGATGCGCCCATTCGTCTCTGCTGAGAGAAGAGCAGCCAGACACGCTGAGTTTGACCGATATAGGATCAGTCCCCAGGTGATTGCAAAGGGTAAAGCATGGTCAGATTTTGATGCACTCAGTAACGCCGTCGACCTGATCCAGTTGAGAGGTACGGATCGGGCTACGAAAATAGTTCCTGCGATCGATCATGACACAAAGATGCCACCCAATGAGCAATATCCAGTTGGTGGTGGGGTTACACAACTCGTTCTTACTCAGCCAGTTATATGGAAGGCTGCCGTCAATATCGCTGGCAATGGTGATTGGGAGCTGCCAGCTGGGTGGCCACCCGTAGATCGAGAGTTCCTTCAGAAAGACCCTTCGTTGATAAAGAGAAGAGTCCGAGTAGCTCTCGAAAATATGGCGTAGACAGAGGCTTTTCCTCCGACTTCGACGACGCCGACACGACACGACATCATGCGTTGGCGCTCCCGGACGTAACCCGTCGCCTTGCCCTGCTAGTGCCGCTACTTTGCCTATTCGACCTGGTAGACCCGCTTATATCCGTTTCGGTGCGTCAATTCCCGGCAGAGGGGCTCGGCCGTTATGGTTGTGCCATTACCTGCCCGCCCAGAATAAGCGGGCATTATCACCGCACCTTGAACGAAACTTGGGGGACATGAAGCTCCGTATCCCTGCCCTCTTGGCAGTATTAGTGGTCGCACTCACCGGTTGTGGAGAAGGTGAGACGCAATCATCCTCGGCTGTAGCGTCAGCAAAATCATCACCCACGGCAACGCACCGGGCGATCGTCCCCAACCTCGTCGGGAAGACGTATTTGGAAGCTGAGTCCGAGCTGGAAAAGCTCGACTACCGAGCGCGCATCGTCGATTCCGAGGGGATTCCGTGGCAACGGGAGACTGTTCCGGATGAAGGCGTACTCACAATTTCCACCTCACCCGCTGCGGGCAGCTTCTCAGGCAATGAATACGTCGACGTCAGAGTCAACACCACGGAAAAGGACTTCCTTGCAGGCGCGAAGGCGAGGACAGCGGCCGCTGAAGTCGCTGACGCCGAGGCAAAAATTGCCACACGCTACACGTACACGTGCGGTGGAGTAGGCCAAAGCCGCGAATACAAGACGTTCAAGGATGTTTGGGTTGGCATCAATTACAAGGACGGGGGGACCGCATGCACCATAAAGATTCTCGGGATCTCACCATCGAGCGAGACCGATCTGTTGCCAACCGAACTTAAACTCGTGGACACTGTTGCGGCCAAAGGGGTGACCATCCTGAACCCGGGCTCCACGCTCGAAAGGATCATGAACCTTTGCGCAAAGCTCGACAGCGCCTACACCAACCAGGCAACCACTGTAGAGAGTCAGGCTGAAGCCGAGGTGGCCCTAACCATCTGCCCCGATGCCCCGCACGCGCCAGCCCTGCGCAGCACAGTCAGCAACCCCAGGATCGTCGACGGAACCTGGACCGTCGGCCAGACCATGGAGCCCGGAACCTGGAAAACAAATCCTGGCGTCAAAGGGTGCTATTGGTCCCGCAACTCCGGTGGAGGCGACATCATTGCTAACGACTTCGTCGATTTCGCTCCCGACGGCGTAACGGTGCTAGTTTCAGCCGGGGAAGGCTTCAAATCCAGTAATTGCGGAACTTGGTCGAAGCTGGGCTAGCCCCCGATCCGGGCCAGAGCAGTAAAATTAGAGCTAGAGGTATGGCGATGTCTCTGGCTTTGGTTATTGCCCTGGTCCTTATGGGCTTAATTTCCGTGACCGCTGCGATAAGCACAGTGGTTTTGGTGATCCGCGACGGCCGAGGCCAAATCCCGCTGGAACCATCCGTCCGCCCGTGGGTTGCAGGACACCTTCCGAGTCGCCCCTACTCCACACTCCCCCGTATTTAACTAGGGCATGCGGTAAAGGAAAGCCGCCATCGCGTCGCGGTTGATGGGCGTGATTGGCTTGTAGACCCGGCTTCCATCCGTGTCAATCCAGCCCGACGAGATTTCCATCTCTGACATCCATGCCATTTCATAAGAGAACTGCTGGCCCGGGACCACGTCCTTGAAGGGCATCAGGTCCATGTTGTCTATCTGAGGCGATCCCGACAAGCGGTAAAGGAACGCAGCCATGGCATCGCGGTTAATCGGCGTTAGAGGCCTGTAGGTCCGAGACCCATCGCTTTCCGTCCAGCCGGAGGAAATCTTCTGGTCTGCCAGCCACGCCATTTCCTTATAGAACTGCTGGGTGGTCAGGACATCCTTGAACGGCGAGTTGGCCGGCGGGGTGTACGCCGGCGAACCCGACAGGCGATACAGGAATGCAGCCATGGCATCACGGTTGATGGGCGTCAACGGCCTATAGGTGAGCGTTTTGTCCGCCTCTACCCAACCTGTGGATATGCGCTTATCCGCCAGCCACGCCATTTCCCTGTAGAACTGCTGGGTGGTCAGCACGTCCTTGAACGGTGACTCAGTGGGCGGCACGAAGTCCGGGCCCTTGGCGCTGAACCGTTCCGTCCAGGCTGTGGCACCCGGAAGCAGCACGTAGCCGTCCTTGGCAACCGCCGTGACCGTGACCCGCCCGGTGGCCGGATGATTCCCGGAGGCAACCGTCCCGCCGTCGACAACGTAGTTAATGCCGACCACGTCAGGAATGACGTAAGTGTCGTCTTCCGTGTACGGAGCGTCCGTAAAGACCACAGGCTCCGGAGTCACTGCCTTGTCCGCAGCCACCACCAGGCCAGTAGGCTTACTGACCAGTGACTGCGGCTGGTAGCCAGGCTTTGAGCCGGAAACCCTGAGGGTGATCGCCTTGCCCAGGTCCGATTCAGTGGCTGTGTGCGTCTGGCCGGTAGCGCCCTGAATGGGTGCTCCGTCGCGTAGCCACTCCACAGCGAGCTCCACCGGTGCGGGCGCCCATGCGCCCGTGTCTGCCGTCAGCACGCCCCCGACATATGGGGTGCCCTCGATGACGGGCTCATCAGCCGTCAGTTTCCCTATCGCCACGGGCTGGGTAGGCGCCGAGGTCACCGAAACGTTGGGTTGCTTTGCCTTCTTGCCCGTCACCGTCACCGTGATGGTGGTACCCAGGTCTTCGGGTCCCAGGACGTACTGCGTACCGGTGAAATTGGTGGCAACGTCATTTCGATTCCACCGCTGTTCGGTGACGACGTAACCAGCTGGCCCCCATGTTCCGGGCGACATGGTCAGAGTTCCGCCGACTGCCGCCTCGCCGGAAATCGTTGGCGTGCCCGGGACCATCGGGGCTGCGTCCGCTGCCACGTTGGCAAGGGCCGCCCCGGCGTCCACCAAGCCTCCGCCGCATCCGCCCGGGCAATCGCTCACAGGCCGCGCCGTTGCCTTCAACTTCTGTTCCACCTCGTCAGGAGTCAAAGCGGGCAGCTTGGAGTACATCATCGCTGCCACCGCAGCTACATGCGGGGCAGACATTGAGGTTCCCTGCTTGAAGAAGTAATCGTTTGAGTGCTGCGTGGACACCACACCATTGAGTGCCTGACCGAACATGTATCCCCCGGGCGCAACGACGTCAACGTTTACCCCGAAGTTGGAGTACCAGGCTTTGCTTCCATTGCGTGTGCTGGCACCAACAACGAGGACACTCTTGCAGTTTGCCGGCTGGACCTCCGAGGCGTTGATCCTCTCGTTGCCCGCTGAGATGACAACAGACACTCCCTTGCTCCGGGCGAAGTCGAAAGCGTCCTGATAAAGAGAGGTGCACTGTCCGCGGCCACCAAGGCTGATGTTGATGGCCCGTGCAGGATTAGCGTTAGTGGGTACGCCGGGAACGGCTCCGCCTGCGGCCCAGATGACGGCGTCGGCAACGTCTGACGAATATCCACCACACACGCCCAGAGCCCGGATGGGGACTACCTTGGCCTTTGGAGCCACGCCGGCTACGCCTATTCCGTTCCCGGCCACTGCGGAGATGATCCCAGCGGTGTGCGTACCGTGCCAGGAGTCGCCCGCCGCAGGCGTGCCCGCGCCACATTGGCCGTAACTGTTGGCATCGCCTTCATCGCGAGGGTTTGGATCCCGCCCGTCCCCGTCCTTAGCCATCGCCGGGAAACTCAACATGTCATAGCCCGGCAAGATGTTCGCGTTCAGGTCCGAGTGGCTAATGATCCCCGAGTCGATGACGGCAACTACTGATCCTTCACCTTGGCTGACGTCCCATGCCTTGAGTACATTCATGCCGCCGGTCTGCGGGATGTGCGGCCATTGAAGGTTGTAGAACTTGTCATCCGGCGCTACTGCGAAAGGGCGCATGATGGCGTCCGGCTCGGCATACTCCACGTTCGGGTCCGAGGCCAGGGCTGCGACCAGTTCCGTACTCTCGTCTGCGTCAAGCCTCCTGCTGGTCTTGAGGACCTCCTGGCCGGTGGCAGTTGTCCGCAGCGCCGTGACCGCCACGCCCAAAGCGTTGCTGGCACGGCCCAGCGCGGATTGACGGTCCAGAGACTGAATCCCGGCGCGTTCCTTGAACTTCACTATGAACTGGTCGGTGGGAATTGGTTCAGACCCAGCAGACATCGCCAGAGGTGCAGCACCGCGTAGCTGAGCGTCATCAGCGACGGCGGGAATCGCTGGCATGGACGCACCCACCATTGCGATAATGCCGGCAAACATCAGACGGGAGCGCGCACTTGCTCTTGGCTGGTTTTTCACTACGATCGCCCTCTGCTCAAACGCCCCCAGAGAGCGCGGAAATAGGGCCGCGAGTCAACGGCCAGCTAGAGTTTAGCCAACAAGTAGAATTTTCCGCGAATCACCTGGGAACTGCCGTTGGAGTGTGGCGGAAGGCGTTCGGATAACTCCATGCAGTTCCCTTATGATCACCTCGGGCCCGATGTGTCGAGGCCCTTCAATCGCACGGAAAATGGGGACCCATGAGGGCAAAATCGCGAGGCCGTATCAGGCTCGCTCTAATACTGGTGGCAAGCATTCTTCTGGCCACACTGCCCGGCGGGTTCGCACCCCCCGCTTTCGCGGCAGCCACCGGGAGCATCTCAGGAACAGTCACGGTCCCGGCAGGTGTGGACGTGAATAACATCCTTGTAACCGCCGGTGGACCAACCTACCGAACCATTCAAGTGAATCCCAGCGGGCAGTTCACGATTGTAGGGCTCCAAGCCGGTGAATACAGCGTGTATTTCTACGAGGATGCAAGCCCTAGACACGTATACAGCACGTACTACGGCTCTGCCGTCTATGCGGAATCGACGCCGGTTGTCGTCGCCGCGGGTACGGCCGTTACGAGTATCGACCAGCAAATGTTCACGGGTGCGCGTATTCAAGGCAAAGTCTCGGTTCCCGCTGGAACCAAGGCTTCTGACATGTACGTGGGTGTTAGCTCAGACTCGTATCACGAGGGCGTGGCTGTTTCTCCGGACGGTTCCTACGATGTGGGCCCGTTGACCCCCGGCGACTACACGCTGAACTTCAGCACGTCGGTTCAACCGATCCCGGTGCTTCAGGCCTACTACCCAGGAGTTAAGGACCACGAGCAAGCGCAGAAGATCTCCGTGGCCCAAGGAGACATCGTCACAGGGATCAACCAAATTCTGCAGCCGGCCGCGATAATATCCGGTCGCCTCGCACTCCCCGCTGATGCAGTACCTTTTTCCATATTCGCGGAGGCGAAGTCGAGCTATGATCTCCAAGTAGTTTCCGCGGTGTACGTTGAAAACGGGGTCTACAGCATAGGCGGACTTGAGGCCGGAACATACAAACTGTTCTTCCATGCCAGCGATATCAAGATTGCCTCCATGTGGCACGGCGGGCTGCCCACTGCAGCGGCGTCGCCCACCATCACAGTGGCCGCAGGCGAACGTCTAACCGGTCCGACGGACACGGCAGTTCCGGCAGCCACGATCACAGGTTCCCATGCTTCCGGGGCATCCAACACGGACGTTCAGGTCGTCACGGCCGATGGGACCATTGTCCAAGGCGGTTTCTCCACAGGGCCCCAAACGTTTATGGTGGCCAACCTTTTCCCGGGAACCTACAAAGTCCAGTTCAACCGCTCCAGCGGCTTTGCTACTGCTCAGGAAGGGCAGTATTACAACAATCTTCCAGAGAGCTCCGGCTTGGGAAGCGCGACGTCGGTGACAGTAGCGGGAGGGCAGACCCTCAACAACATCAACCCAACGTCACGGGTGGGTGGAACCCTCTCGGGCAAGATCCTCGGGCCCGGCGGCGCCCCGCTGACCAACACACCGATCCGTGTGTACACGAAAGACGGCACACTGGTGACCCGCCAAGCCAACACCCAGGGTGACGGAACCTTCAAAGTCACCGGCCTGAGCACAGGCAACTACTTCGTTTCGGCTGCACCTGAAGGTGGCACTGGCCCAGTCTTCTCCGGCAATGTGCTCTCCGAAACCAACGCCAGGTCTGTTTCCACAACACCAGGCCGGAACACCGACGTCGGGACGCTCAGCTACGCAACTGCCACCCAAGGCACGCAAGCATTCGACGACGTCCCGCTGAATGCCCAGTTCGAGAAGGAAATCCTCTGGCTCGCAAGCAAAGGTATCTCCACAGGCTGGGAAGCGAACGGGACCAGAACCTACAAACCCTTAAGCCCCGTAAATCGCGACGCCATGGCTGCCTTCATGTACCGGCTTTCAGGGAAACCTGACTTCGCCGCGCCCGGCGCTTCCCCGTTCAAGGACCTACCAGTTGGAGCACAGTTCTACAAGGAGATCACTTGGCTCGCTGACAAGGGCATCTCTACAGGTTGGGACGAGGCGGACAAGACCAAGACCTACCGGCCACTACAGCCCGTGAACCGTGATGCCATGGCTGCCTTCATGTACCGCTTGGCGGGCGAGCCGGACTTTACGGCACCAGAGGTTTCGCCATTTGTTGACGTGCCGGTGGGTGCGAAGTTCTATAAGGAAATCACGTGGCTCGCAGCTCAAGGCATCTCCACAGGTTGGGCCGAAGCAGGCAACACCAAATCCTTCAAACCATTGCTGCCCGTAAACCGAGACGCAATGGCAGCGTTCATGTTCCGCTACAACACCAAATTCGGGAGCAGCTGACCGTTATCACTTTTAGGGAAACTATGCGCCCGCCACGGTCATAAGGTCACCTCATTGTCCGTTTCCGCAGGTAGCATCCCAGAGAATGCGCTGCTCAGAGCGCACAAAATCGAATATGGGGAACCCAGATGCCCAAGGCACTTTCGTGGTTGGCGATTCTTTCGCTGACCGCGTCGGCGGCTGTCTTCACGCCGCAAACCGCGATGGCCTCAGAGACGGCCAGCGTTTCAACTCTCTTCTCGTCATTGACTGTCACCTCTGAAACGAACACCGGCTACGACCGCGAGCTCTTTCAGCATTGGATAGATGCCGACAGCGACGGCTGCGACACACGCTCGGAGGTGCTGCAGCAGGAGTCGCTGACGCCTGTGACCTTCGGCTCGGGCTGCACCGTAGCCACGGGCCAGTGGAACTCCTGGTACGACGGCGGCACCTGGACAAACGCGTCCGACGTCGACATAGACCATCTGGTCCCACTCGCCGAAGCCTGGGGTTCCGGCGCTAGCGCCTGGACCGCTGAACAGCGGCGCAACTACGCCAACGACCTCACGTTGGACGTAGCCCTGGAGGCCGTGACGGACAACGTCAACCAGTCCAAGAGCGACCGCGATCCCGCCGAATGGATGCCTCCCCTGACCGGAACCGCGTGCGAATACATCACGGACTGGGTGCTGGTGAAGTACCGCTGGCAGTTGGCCGTTGATCCGGCTGAATCCGCGGCGATTTCGTCCACGCTGCAGGGTGGCTGCGGGACCAGCTTGGTCCCCATACCAACCATCGCTGTTGAACCCACCCCCGTTGATCCGGGCCCCATCACCTTCAGCGACGTCAATGGATCAACGCAATTCAACGTGGAAATCTCCTGGCTTGCTTCGCAGGGCATCTCCACCGGTTGGGTGGAATCGGACGGTAGCCGGACTTATCGGCCGCTGAACGCCGTGAATCGCGATGCCATGGCCGCTTTCCTGTATCGCCTCGCCGGCAAGCCGGCCTTCACTCCCCCGGCAACATCCCCCTTCTCCGACATCACCCCATCAAGCCAGTTCTATAAGGAAATCACCTGGCTGGCAGCAAGCGGCATCTCCACGGGGTGGACGGAGCAGGACGGTACCAAGACCTACCGTCCGCTCAGCGCAGTCAATCGTGACGCCATGGCTGCCTTCCTCTACCGGTTCGGCGGCAATCCCGCGTTCTCGGCACCGGGCACCTCGCCGTTCGTGGACGTCCAGGTTGGAAGCCAGTTCTACCAACAGATCACCTGGCTGGCATCCAAGGGCATCTCCACAGGTTGGGACATCGGCTATGGCTGCCGCGCCTACAACCCGGTCCAGCCAGTGGCACGTGATGCCATGGCCGCTTTCATGTACCGGTTCGTCAATGGCGGAACCGGCGGGATCACGGGCAGCAACTGTTCGCCTCCCCCGCCACCTGTGACGCCGCAGCCCCCGGTTACGCCTCCGCCGCCAGTAACACCGCAGCCACCGGCAAATCCGGGTAACACCAAGAACTGCACGGACTTTGCCACCTGGCGTCAGGCCCAGGACTGGTTCAACTACTACTTCCCGTGGTACGGCGACGTGGCAGGTCTTGACAGCGACGGCGACCGCATCGCCTGCGAGACCCGCCCGGGTCACCCGTAGCGGAAGGACGACGGCGGGTCCGGCTCATTATGAGCCGGACCCGCTTTTCGTGTTCAGGTCAAGTAGCCGGTTTGGCCTGAAGTGAACTCATCATGTTTTGCAATTGCAAGTGCTCCCTTGACGCGGTGTAGGCCTTCGCCTCGGTCAGCGTTCCGAAATATCGGTAGGCGCCGAAGATTATCGGACGGGTTGAGTCGCTGGCTGACGTGGTCTGAATGCCGGCCCAGGTTGTGAAGTGAAAGGGATCCTCCTCAGCCTGCGTTGCGGGCTTGCCCGCAACCCCAGTAATCAGCCGGACATTGTCCCTCCAGCGGTTGGCCTGCTGAAGATCCTTGCGGGTTGTGAGGTCCATCGCCTTGGTCTGAACAGAATACGACGTACCGTTCAGTGATCCTTGCCCAGGGACTTCCGCAAGGTATGAAACCGCCACATCACCGCAAACCCCCGTGCATGGATCAACCGATAGAACCGGCAAGACTGCGAGCGAGGCGACCTCCACTCCTGCCTCATCTGAGATGACGAAGGGTCCGCCTTGGAGCTTTTTCGCCGCCCCGGAGTCTGTCACTGTCCACGCAGCCGGGTAGTCGAAGGAGAAAGCCACATCCCATGCAACGCCGCTGTAGGTGGCACTGGGCACGCTAGGTTTGGTAGTGGCGCTCTTAGGTTCCGTGGTTGCTGTTGTGCTCGGAGCAACCAATGCTGCCTTCGTGGATTCCTGAGCTGAGGGAGCCGGGCCTGGTGTACATGATGTCAAAAGAGCTGCGACAGCCAAGCAAATACCCCCGACCTTGGTGCCGCCCGACCCCCGCACAACTGATCGTTTACTCACAGCGCCTCCTCCGAAGTCACCCACTGCTTCAGATTATGGCCCCGGCACCACTGCTTCAGGGCAGGACACGACGACTTGGGCTGCGTGACAGACGGCTGCGACGCCTTAGCGGGCCTTGTCCGCGATTCGATAAAGAAACGCCGCCATTGCATCACGCGTGATCAAAGTCAGGGGACGATATGTCCGCTGCCCGGTGTTTTCCGTCCAACCCGTCGAAATGCCGCGTGCGGACAGCCAAGCCATCTCCTTGTAGAACTGTTGTTGCGGGGCTACGTCTTGGAAAGGGGACACGGCCGGCGGAGTGTAGGCCGGATAGCCTGATGCCCGGTAAAGGAACGCAGCCATCGCGTCACGGGAAATAGGTAGGCCTGGCCGGAAGCTGCTGCTGCCGTCCTGATTCTCCCATCCGGTTGAAATGCCGGACATGGCAAGCCACGCAATCTCCTTGTAGAACGGGTGGCTGGTCGGAACGTCCACATAGGCGGAAGTCTGAGGTGGTGTCCATGGAGGTGAGCCGGCCATCCGGTAGATAAACGCAGCCATTGCCTCACGGCTGACCGACGTGAGCGGTCGATACGTGGAAGATCCGTCGTTCTCCTTCCAGCCCGCCGAGATACTCTTTGCGGAAAGCCATGTCATTTCTTTGTAAAATTGCTGGTCGGTTTTGATGTCCTGAAACGGGGAAGCAGCGGGCGCAGTGAATGCATTGGCGGCATCGACATAGGCGAAATACTCATCCACTGTGGTGAAGACCGTTGACGGAGCAGAACCGGTGAATTCGTAACCAACCACCTGCATCCTGAGGCTTCCATGCAAACCGGGGGCCACCCCTACCCCCAAAGCGTAAGCGGACTCGGGCGATGCCCCTTTCATGGAGTCACCGTTGTACTCAATCCAGGCTTTAACGGCCTCGGACTCTTGACCGCTCATGCAGGCATACGACAAGTAGCCTGCCCAGCGGAGGCCCGGCAAATCATCCGTTGTGTCAGCAGGCCGGATCCCCTGACGCTGCCAATCATTTGTCCATCCCTGTGACTGATCCGTCCCGGCAAGCGTCAGCACAGCCGGGCTCAGACCATTTGCTTTGCGGTACTTGTTGATGCCATCAAACATTGCCCTAACCGATGGGCGGTTCGAGTAAAGCAGGTTTAGATCTGTAACGGCATTAGCAGTGGAAGAAGCGCTCGCTTGCGTTGGCGCGTGGAGCACGCCGAGTAAAAGCCCGAAACTCAGAACGACTACGGCTGTCAGAGCCCGCTTGGTTACCCCGCGGCTATGACGGAAAACTGTTTTCATGAAATCCCCATTTTTACAAAGCACGGCAACGGAGCCGCAACAAATTTAATATATCGGAAGGAAGCATGCTTACGAGTATTCTTGCTTTGACGGCCGCTAACTGACCGTATTGGACGTAAACGCATCTTGGGGGAATCAATGTACTCACGGACGTCTGCCGTGAATGGGCCTACGCGCCAAAAATCTGCTGCACTCGCCGTCGTAGCCGTCGGGGTGTCACTAACCCTGGGGGCATGCACTGTTCCTGCCTCTAGCGGGACTCCTTCTCCGTCCACCAATGTGCTGGACCGGAGCACTACAAGCGCCGCTGCGATCTGGGAAGTAGCCCTCAGCCCTATCGCCCAACCAGAAGTGACCGAGGGCGTCGCGCTGGTCTACGCAAAGACTGCCAGCGGTGTGACTGCCCACGCCGTCTCCGTCACTGACGGGAAGGAATTATGGACCCAAGCGGTTCATCCCGGCGTTGGAGCCCCCGGCGTTAGTCTGGCTCCTGCCGTAACCAAGACCTCCACAGGCGAAAGCGTCGCAGTGTTCTTGCAGGAGTCCGCTGCCCCAAGCACTAGCGGCGGCACGTCGTGGTGGACCGCTCCGGTGGCCGTCGACTTGAAAAGCGGCAAAGAGCTTTACCGGGGAGACCCGCAGCTGGTCGAGTCCCGTCCGGCCGCCTGCGACGATGAGAAGGACATGTGCTTCACGTCGTTGAACGCCCAAACCCGCCTGACAACACAGCACAGAGTTAACTTGAGTACGGGCGCGGATTCGACGGGTCCGGAGGTGAATCCCCTTACCGGCAATTTCAGATTGGTGGGCGACGGACTTTATTCCGTGGTGGAAGGCGGCAAAGAACGGCTCGCCAGAGTATCCGCCGGCAACAAGCTTTGGGAGGCTGACGTTGAGCCCCTCTTCGGACCAGGAGCAACTACCAACCTCGGATGGTCTTTTGAATACTCCAAAAAACTAGACCTCTACATCGGTTCTGTAGGCATCAATCCCACCACGGAAACTGACTACGTCAGACTCATGGAACAAACCTTTACTGTAGACCTGACCAAACTTAAGACTGTAGGTTTCCGTGCCTCTACCGGGGAGAAACTTTGGACAGTTGAGGGTTCCGAAAAATGGTGTTCCAGCGGTGTGGGAAAGACCGAAACCAAGCTTATGGATGGCAATGCGTTCCCCGTTCGCTGCGAATACAACCAAGGAACCATGGCTGTGCCAGGCGGAACTTACCAAAATGCTGAAGGCAAGCTCGTGGGCTATGACCCGGTCTCAGGCGAGGCAAAGTGGCAGACCACATCCACGCCCATCAAGGCAGCAGCAGATTTGTTGCTTCCTTCACCGAGCCGGGGAGACGTGGTGCTGACCGGCGGCCCTGATGGCATGACCATGGTGGACACCCTCAGCGGAGCGAGCCGGGCGGCGACGAGCGATGACGTGTTCCTTTGCTCGGAAGCGGCCAAGTACCCTCTGCCAGCCGACGCACCTTTCCCCGTTCAACCCGAAGGAAACCTGGGGACCGGGGGGTCAATGCTGTTTCCCTGCGATAGGAATGCAAAGGCCGTCCCAGCGCTGACCACGGGCACACTCCGCGACATCCCCACGGCGGACGACGGCGTTGCCGTCCTCGCCCAGGAGGGCGTCCTCTCCGGGTTCAAGCTTCCGTGACTCAAGCCGCGTAGCGGAAACGGACGCAGGGCATGCCCGGGCTGACCCGCCACCTTGCCGGCTGCTGGAAATTCACATCCGCCGAACTGATGGACTTATTTACTAAAAAGCCTTTATGATCACCGCACCAGCAGATTTACACATCCCGTGAAAAGACGCTGATTCCAACCCACCGCAATAGCTCAGTATTGCAACTAAAGCAACACATAAATTTCCGTTCGCACCCAGGTCCATCACCAGTGAGGCAATTGGTGACGGGCACATGACGTTTTATGAGAGAGCGCCCCTTGAGCAGATCGCCTGACCCCACCATGCCCATACCCCCTGCGGGGTATCAAAAAAGGCAACGCTTTTCCCGATCCAGCCGTACCGTTATGGTTGGTTTTTTCTGTGCTTCGTTGGTCCTCACGGGCCAGACAGCAGCTACCGCCGCTGGTGAAACCGAAAAGGCCGTTACTTTCACCGATGTACCCGCAGGCATGATGTTTGCCAAAGAAATGTCGTGGCTGGCAAATGAGGGAATCTCCACCGGCTGGTCCGATGGAACATACCGCCCCCTCACTGCCATCAACCGTGACGCCATGGCGGCATTCCTCTACCGGCTTGCAGGCAGCCCTGAGTTCACGGCTCCCGGCACCTCTCCGTTCCAAGACGTCAGTCCGGGCCAGCAGCATTACAAGGAAATGGCTTGGCTGCATCAGCAACAAATCTCCACTGGCTGGGACGTGGGAAACGGCAAACGGGAGTACCGGCCCACATCCGCGATTAACCGGGATGCGATGGCGGCCTTCCTCTATCGCTTTGAAAATAAGCCTGATTTCCAAGCGCCAATAACGCCTCCGTTCTCTGACATCAGCAGCACCACTCAGTTCTACACTGAGATTTCCTGGCTCCATGCGAAGGGAATCGCCACGGGTTGGGACAACGGAGACGGTACTGCTTCCTACCGTCCCCTTTCGCCCATCAATCGTGATGCCATGGCGGCCTATCTTTACCGTTTGTCTTTGCCACCAGCCGAGGATGGCGTGGTCACTTCGCCGGATACGCTCATCATTGACAGCGCCGCGTTGGCACAGAAGTACGTTCAGGGCGATACCACCATCACTTTCAACTCCGTAGGAGCGGGTGCCCCGGATATCGATCCCGGAAACGTACTTGTATCCGGATTCTCTGAATTCACCCCTGACGGGATGCTGGTTCGGGTCCAGCAGGTGACTAATGCCCCCGACGGCAAACAATCAGCCGTTGTTCAGCAGGCCACTCTGCCTGACGCCATCTACGACACCAACGGCCTGGTGACGCCAACCACCACCATCGTTAAGCAAGAGTTCCTTCCCGCCGACGGCGTCGAAGTGATCGACAACGCCCAGGCATCCGCTGCTCCTTTCAACCGCAATGGCGGGCGAATCCCGGCAGATGAACTGGCCACAGCCAGTGATGTGTCCCTGCCCATTTTCGAAAAGACCTTCAAGTTCTCCGACACCCTGAGTAAATCCGTAACCGGTACAGCGTGGAAGACGGTGGATGTAGAGGGCACCGGCACGCTGGCACTCAGCAGCGAATTCGGCGTCAGTTCCGATGTCAACGCGGAAGTAGATATCCACTGGGCCTCACTTAAGCAGGCTAAGTTCACACTGGACACGGGCTTGTCCGCTGAAACGACAGCCAGGGCAACGGGTACTTTGACCGGAACGGCCGAGAAGAACCTGGGAACCGTCAACACCTGGGCTCACGTCCAAGTGGGACCTGTACCTGTGGAAATCCAGTTCATTTCCTCCATTGATCTCAAGGCCAAGAGCGAATGGACGGCAGATACGTTCGTCACGGCGGCGGCATCTGCGACCACCACGGTTGGTATGTCCTATAAGGACGGCAACTTCCAGCCTGTAGCTGAGTACGGCGGCAACGCTGAGGCAACGTTCCAAGGACCGCAGTTGACCAGCGAGTCTTCTGTAACCATCGGCCCCACACTGACTGCCAAGTTGTACGGAATTGCGGGCCTCACGGGTGGCTTCGACGCTTATGCAAAGTATGCCACCGGGCCTGAAACGTGCGCCCACGAGGTGGGACTGGCAGGGCGGATAGGCGTGATTGCCGGCGTAGAGGTCTTTGGCATGAAGCTGACAGACGAGTGGAAGAAGGAACTCACCAAGAACCTTGTCCTATGGCAAGGCGACCTCTGCAAGCCCGTCACCCCGCCTGTGGACGACGTCACCGAGGAAGTCTTTGGCGACGGCATCGCCGTACAGGAAGACGGCGGAGCCGGAGACTCATCCCAGTGGGGCCGGGCCACTGACTACGGCCCCGGTGGAGCTGCGTGGATCCTGTCAACAGGCAACATGCAGAACTCTGTGGGAACACCTGGACAGGAGGCATCCAGCGATTTGGGAACCCCTGGTAACACGACATTGTCCGAATTCATTGGAGGTCTGCCCACGTTCGATGCAGCCTCGTATTGGGCAAAAGTTGTTCCGTCCGGTGACACCCTCCACGTTCGGTATTTCTTCGCCAGCGAAGAATACCCGGAGTATGTAGGCAGCAATTACAACGACGTCATGGGCGTTTTTGTCAACGGCACCAACTGCGCTTTGGTACCGGGGACACAAACCCCGATCAGCGTAAACAACGTCAACGATCACACGAACCAAAACTATTACCTCGACAACACCGCCGGAGCAAGCGGATTCAACACCGCCATGGACGGAATGACCACCGCCCTCACGTGCTCCGTTCCTGTGCAACCAGGCGTCCCTGTCACCGTGGAAATTGCTGTTGCGGACACCAGCGACGGCATCCTCGACAGCGCAGTTGCGCTGCTCGACGGAGGTATCTGGTCTGACTAGCGCTTAGAGCAGAAACAGGGCCCTCCGTCATAATGGCGGAGGGCCCTGTTTTTATAGTCAGCGCAGTGTTTTAGGTCAACGCAGTGAAATTCGACGACGGCGGTCGGTGCCGCCGCGAAGGTCCCGGTTCAGCCTGCGGTCGCCGTGGTAGAGGATGGATTCCCAATCCACTTCTTCGGCAGTCTTGGGAACCACCAACGACTCAGGTTTCGCCTTGGGCTTGGGCTTGGGTGCGACATAAAGCCAGTTGACCGCCCCCAAAACAACATCCACCACGGAGTTCCACAGGCCGATGTACGCCTGGATGCACATCATGGCCAACACCGCATTCAGTGAGGCGAAGGCGACGTTGCCCCAATTGCCCTGCTGGGCGTCTCTCCAAACCGTCAGCACAGAGAACGCGACGATGGCGTAGGGAATCAGGACGTAGATGGCGGGGGCAGCTGTCCGATCCTTGACCTTGGGGGTTCGGACAAAGGGAATCTTGTCGCCTGTGAGGCCCTGCTGGAGCGACTTCAAAACGCCGGCGAGGTTGACCGGCAGCAGGATGAGGTTAAAGCCGTAAATGCGGAAGATGTCGCTGAAGCGGTGCCCGCAGTCGCGAAGGTCGGAGCCCATGCACAGGAAGTACGGCAGTGCTGCAATGAAGACTGCGGGGCTAAGGAGCCTACTGTCATAGGGGTATGCCAGCAGGAAGAGCAGCCCGAAGCTGGCCCAAGTAATTGACGCCATGTAGTTCACACGCAGGAGAACCTCGCGGAAGAGTATCCGCTGCCGTTGACTTCGCCGCTGCGAGAGTTGGTTCCAGAGCTTGGGCAGGATCAGCAGACCGCCGTTTGCCCAGCGTCGACGCTGCACCACCAGTGAACCGAAGTCGGGTGGTGTGGCGCTGTAACTCAAACGCTCCGGATAATTGACCAGGGTCCATCCGTGGGTGCCGAGGTCAATGCTGGATTCGGTGTCCTCGATGACCGTTCGGTCCTGGATATAGGTGCGAATTTCGAATCCGCCCACCGTCTCAACTTCAACGATGTCCTCCAGGGCGCATTTGCGGATAATCGCATTGGCGCCCACCCAGAACGTGGCTCCGTAGAATGTCATGCCTTGATGAAGAATGTGCTGAATGTCCGTGGTGGCACCGGCGATCCTCTCAATACGGGTCGGAGCACCACGGAACGAAGAATAGGGCGTTTGGGTCACGGCCACGCGCTCGTTACCTGCAGATTCCAGGAAATAAACCAACCGCAGGCAATAGTCCCGCAGCAAGAGGGAATCGGCGTCCAAAGTCAGCAAATAGGTACTGTCCGGGACCAGCAGATCGTCATCACGCGGAACCAAGGACGGACGAAGAACCACACTTCCAGCGGTTTCTTCCCGCCTCCACCGCTTGCCCATCAGCGAAATGTAAGCGTTGAGGTTCATGGCTTTGTTGGCCTCGTGGGAAAGGCTCGCGTACCGCTTACGCTCAAAAGTTTCAGTTCGAACGTTGAAAATCCACGTGAGCCTCAGATAGAGCTGTTCCATCCGCTCCGGGTTGGGGGCCGTGTTTTGAGCCTTTGCGGCTTCCAGCGCCAACAACACCAAGCGAAGTTCACGCGCCAATCCCATGATCACCAAGTCCACGAAGAACTCGTCCACATGGTCTTCCACGTTTTCGGCCTCAGCCATCGCCTCCAGCCACTCCACTGCTGCCTCATACTCCGTGATCAGGAGTTGGAGTTCATCGGCTTTGTCCGCACCCGGTGCATGCACAGCAAGGGGCGAAGCGTGTCTCTCCCGGAAGGTAGCAAGGGCCTCGTTGGCGCGTGCTGCCGGAGCCGACAACGCAGCTGAGATCTGACCCGCCAGCGCCCGGGTCTGTTCAAGGCGGTGAATCTTTTCCGGCTCGGTAGGGTGTGGCGGATCGTCCAGCAGCAACACCACGCGCAGATCCGGGAACTCCTGAAGGGCGGCTGACCACAGCGTTCCCCTGACCACCTGGGGTTCTTCGGCGTAGGACGGCACCAATACCGTTACTGCCTCTTTGTAGTTGGCGAAGTGATTATCGAGTTCCCCACGAGGTACCCTGCGGTGTTCCTTGAACCGGTACAGTGCCCCTTGCCGTGCCATGAGATACATCAGTGCAGAGAACGTCAGGAACGTGACAACAATCAGGTAAGAGATCGACTCAAATCCGAATCGGAAACCCGGGTTCGGATTATTAACAAACTGCCTGATGATGGTGGAGACCACGTAATAAAGCCAAGCCCCCACCGTCACAAGTATGGCAAGCCTGCCGAGCACGATCTTTCGTGAAGTGGGGGTTGGGTGAACAATGGCCAACGGCTCAGACCGCCGCTCCGACCCCCATTGCCGCTTTCGCCCCGCGTTTTCCATACGCTCAGCGGGAAGCTCCTTGGAATCCCGCGCAACATCGGATAAATCAACCAACTGGTCCGTCATAATTCCCCATCAGACTGTGAACCGCGACTTCCGGCTCGATAGCCGGTTGAACGTCCGACTTCTGTAACAAAAGCATCGCCGATTGCCCTTATAGTAATCGATAACAGCAGCCTTACGATTCCGGTGTGGTCTACGGAAATTGATGGAACGATTCTTGGCCTCATCCAATGGCTTGGCGTCTGCTCGCTGTAAATTCAGGTCTCAATCTTGGGGGAACCATGTCGAAACACTTTCCTGGACGAAAGCTGTCCTGGATTCGGCTCTCCGTGCTGCTGGCCGTCATAGCGGCAGTTGTAGGGGCCGGCGTCGTTTCCTGGCGTAACTACACCGATACCCGTGCCGCGGCAGCGTCACCCTCGTCCTTCGCGGGATACGTTGATGTGACGGCAACACCGCGTTACGCATTCGAGCAACCGGTCAGCGACAACACAAAATCAGTGGTTTTATCGTTCATCGTGGCGGACGCGAAGGATGGATGCACGCCGTCCTGGGGCACCTTCTACAGCCTGGACGCAGCGGCCTCGGACCTTGATTTGGACCGGCGTATCGCCCGGCTCCGCCAAACCGGCGGCGATATCGCCGTCTCCTTCGGTGGGCTATCCAACCAGGAACTCGCCACTGCATGCACCGACGACGGCCGGCTCCAGCAGGCCTACTCAACCGTGGTTGACCGATACGACCTCAACACCATTGACCTGGACATTGAGGGCACGGCTCTGACGGACAAGGCAGCCATCGCACGGCAAGCCAAAGCCATCACTGCAGTACAGAAGGACAGGCAGGCCGAGGGCAAGAGCCTATCCGTGTGGCTGACGTTACCCGTGGCTCCGTCGGGGCTGACCGCGGACGGGACAGCCGCCGTCGAGCAGATGCTGTCCGGCGGAGTGGAACTGGCCGGTGTGAACATCATGACCATGGACTACGGCGAAAGCCGAGTGCCAGGACAGTCCATGCTGCAAGCCTCAATAGCGGCAGCCGAAGCAACCCACGCCCAGTTGGGTGACGTTTACTCGGCAGCCCAGCAGAACCTTGGTGCGCAGACCCTATGGCGCAAGATTGGCCTGACCCCCATGATCGGCCAAAACGACATCGTGGCTGACGTGTTCACTCTGTCCGACGCCCAAGGTTTGCACGACTTCGCACAGAGCAAAGGCATCGGGCGGATGTCCATGTGGTCCTTGAACCGGGATGCCGAATGCGGGCCCAACTATCCCACCCTGACCGTGGTGTCCGACGCTTGCAGCGGTGTGCCGCAGGGTGCCGCACGTTTCTCCGACGTGCTGGGCGCAGACATTGACTCCAAAGCAACTGCCTCCCCCAGCCCGGTGCTGCCGACAGGCACAACCACTGCCACTGCCGTAGTGGACGACCCCGCCACCAGCCCTTACCCGGTCTGGTCTCCCGTGGCCACGTACGTTCAAGCGGACAGGATCGTTTGGCAGGGGAACGTCTACGAGGCCAAGTGGTGGACCAAGGATGATGTGCCCAACGACCCCATCCCGGACCGGGCCGCGGCACCATGGAAGCTGATCGGCCCCGTCCTGCCCGGCGACCGGCCCAAGCCTCAAATCACAGTTCCAGCCGGAACGTACCCGGCGTGGTCATCCAGCACCGTCTACAACAAGGGCGACCGGGTAATGCTGGACCAGCACGTCTTCGAGGCCAAGTGGTGGGTTCAAACTCAGAGCCCGGAAGCCGCGTTGCAGGGCTCCACAGATTCGGCGTGGATGAAACTCTCCAACGAGGAACTGACAAAGGTGCTGGCTGGCGGGCAGTAACGCGAACATGGGCGGGGTCCAGGCGGGCCTCGCCCGTGCTCAATGCATGAAGCCGCTGCCGTCCCAGTCCCGGTCGTACTTACCGCAGCGTGTGCAGCGCCTGTACCGGCCGCTGCCATCCTCCGCGGATTCCACGTGCCAGCGGTGGTGGAGGTTCAATTTGCACATGATCGCCTGGAGCATGGCATTCTCCGTTCGAAGCACGCTGCCCCGCGAGACGACGCGTTACATACGTGTGTTTAAGTTTAGGCCGTGGCTCTTTCCGGCGGGTAGTGGAGCTGTATTCTCTTTCTGAGCCACCACTTGATGGCCTTTTCAGGTTTGGAACTACGCCCTGCAGGTGCTGAACCATTGATGTTCCTGGGGGAACCATGAATCGATCCCGATCCGCGCGGCTCTTTGGCCGACTGAAGTCAGTGGGATTCGGGGTCACGGCCGTCGGTGCCGCGGTATTGCTGTCAGCGTGCACCATGATTCCTTTTCCGCCGGCACCCATTGCAACTACGCCACCTGCAAGCACGGCTCCAGCAGCGCGAAATACAGAAACCGCGACGGCGGCATGGGAAGTTGCGCTCGATCCCATCGGTCAGCCTGTGGTGGCCGACGGCGTCGCCCTGGTTTACGCGAAGACTGCAACCGGTGTGAATGCCCATGCGTTCTCAGTTGCGGATGGCAAACAGTTGTGGACCCAGCCTGTTCACCCGGGACTCGAAGCAGTCGGCGTTCCCCTTGAACCTGCTGTCACCAGAACCGCCGGAGGAAGGAGCGCGGCGATCTTCCTGCAGGCAGCAGCTCCCCCCGCGGATGATGGCGGCGTCGGGTGGTGGACTTCCCCCGTGGCCTTCGACCTGCGAACCGGCAAGGAACTTTACCGCGGAAGGGAAGAACTGGTCAGCACGCGCCCCTTTGCCTGCGACGACCTCCAGGAAATGTGCTTTATCGCCTACGACGAGACCTCCCAGTCTGTAGAACATTGGGTGGACCTTGAATCCGGTGAGGACCTGGCCGGTGCCGAGATTAATCCGCTTCCCGGCAATTTTCGGCCCGTCGGCAAGCAACTGTACTCGGTGGTGGCTGACGGCATTGAAACGCTTGCCCACGTCTCTTTCGGCGAGGTCCTGTGGGAAGTAGAGATAGAAACCGTTTTTGGGAAGGGCGCCACCACCGACATGGGCTGGCACTTCAACTACTCCGAAAAACTGGATCTTTATGTTGGCTCCGTTGGCATCAACCCTACGAACTTCTCTCCCGACAAATTTACGGAACAAAGCTTCTCGCTGAACCTGCGTGAAACTACCAAAACCGTTGGACTCCGGGCTTCCAGCGGGCGGGTTTTGTGGACGGCTGAGGGCACGCAGCTTGAGTGCGCCAAAACCCTGGGCACTGCCGCTTCCAAACTGGGCGGCGGGGATGGATATCCCGTCCGGTGCGAGTACGTAGACGGTCACATCGAATTTCCCGCCGGCACATACCGGGGCAGCCACTCGAAAGTGGTGGGGTACGATCCCCTCACCGGCAAGGCCGCATGGGAATCCAAGCCGGTGGAGGTACACAGTTGGGAAACCACCGGCCTCATACCGTCAGCAAGCCATGGCGACTTCGTGATTACGGGCCACTACGCGGACTCAACCCTGGTGGACACCCGCACCGGGAAATTCCGTGGGGCAAGCTTCCAAGACGGTTTTGTCTGCTGGGAGGAAACCACGTACACCATGCCGCTTAATGGCCCCAATAAGGATCAGCCGGGTGGTGGGATCGCAGCCGGCTCGCGCACAGCCTTTCCGTGCCTCAAGAGCGGCAGCCCTGCTCCATCACTGACCTATGGTGCCCTGACCGACGTGAGCACTGTGGACAGTGACATGGCGGTCATCTCCTTGAAAGGAAAAGTGGCCGGATACAAGCTCCTCAAGGAATTCGTCTAGCCCTTGAAAACGGGCGCCCGCTTCTCTTGGAACGCCCGGAAGCCTTCGGCGTAGTCGTCGGTCTTGCACAGCCGTGCCTGCTCCGTGTTCTCCTCCGCCATGGAAGCCCAGAGGCCCAGGCGCTGGTCACGGATGTGGGCCACGAGTTCCTTCGACGCGTTGAACGCCGATGTAGCCCCAAGAGCAACTCGTTGCACGATCTCCCGGGTCACGGGCAGCAATGAATCTGCCGGCATCGCGCGGCTGAACATCCCCTGCTCCACGGCTTCCGCGCCGGAGATAAGGTCCGCGGTGTAGATCAGATCCAGTGTGCGGTGCATGCCCAGGCGCTCCGTGAAGTACCAATGCCCGCCCGAGTCCAGCGTGGCACCGAGCTTTGCAAAGGGTGAGCCGAACTTGGCGTTGTCCGCCACGTACACAACGTCCGTGGCGAGCAGCAGTCCCAGCCCCACCCCCAGGCAAGCACCGTGAGCAGCGGCAAACGTCGGCGCCGGGAACGCGGCCATCTTCTTCAGCAGTGGCTCCACGAGTCCGCCGAGGTACGCCTGGGCGTCGTCGGTCTCCGGTGTCACTCCTGAGATGTCGCGGCCGGCACAGAAGGCGCGGCCCTCTCCGCGAAGCAGCAGCGCCCGCACCTCACCGCGTGAGGCGGCGGCAGCAGCGTCGTCGTACGCTTTGTCCAGTTGGGCAAGCGCGTCCTCGTTGAGCGAGTTCAGCTTGTCCGGGTAGTTGAGGACGATTTCGGCAATACCGTTGGCAATGGAGAGCTCGATCATGGGGACTCCTTAGACGTCGAAGTCGACGGTAACTTCTTCGCTGGTGGGGTGGGACTGGCAGGTGAGGACGTAGCCCTTGTCCAGCTCGTCCTGTTCAAGGGCGTAGTTCTCATCCATGGTCACCGTACCGGTGATCAGCTTGGCGCGGCAGGTGCCGCAGACACCGCCGGCGCACGCGAACGGAACGTCGGGGCGGACACGCAGCGCGGCGTTGAGGATGGATTCGCGGGCGTGCGTGGGGCTGGCGACATCGCCGGTCAGGCCATCGAGCTTGAAGGTGATCTTGTACGTGTCCTGCGACTCGTCCTCCACAACCGGGCGGCCGGCGTTGCCCTCGGGGCGGTCCGGGCGGCCAGTGGTGAACAATTCGAAGCGCACGTGCTCGGGCTCCACGCCGCGGGAGGCGAGGGTGTCACGGCACAGTTGGACCAGTTCGAACGGCCCGCATAGGAACCACTCGTCCACGTCCTCGGCACGGATGGCGCTGCTAAGAAGCGTCTGCAGCTTCTCGGAATCGATGCGGCCGGTCATCAGCGGTGCGATGCGCTGCTCGCGGGACAACACGTGATGCAGCGCCAGGCGCGACGGGTACTTGTCCTTCAGGTCCGCCAGCTCCTCCAGGAACATGACATCCATGGCAGCTTTGTTGGCGTAAACGAGGTCGAACGTGGTTTCCGGGTTGGCTGCCAGGAGCGTCCGCGCGATCGCGATCACCGGCGTGATGCCCGAACCGGCGGCAATGGCCACGAAGCTGCCAGGCTCCCCGGCCAGCTCCTCCGGGTGGTTCATGGAGTTCATGACGTTGTGCTGGACCGAGGCGCCGTCCTTGCCGTGCCTCGAAATGAACGCACCCTGCGGGCTCATGACGTCCAGGACGTCGCCGGCCTTGAGTTCGGCGTTAGCCCACGTAGAGAAAACGCCGCCCAGGTCCTTCTTGATGGCCACGCGAATTTCGCTGCTGCCGTCCTCGAAGCTGCGCGGCTCTGCGCAAATCGAGTAACTGCGGCGGACCTCGTGCGGCTCGCCGCTCTCATCCGGCAGCGTGGTGCGCAATGCAACGTACTGGCCGGGCAGGTAGTCGTACTGCCCCGCCAGCTCGGCGGGAACCCCGAACGTGACCTCAATGGCATCGTCAGTAAGGCGCCGGACTTCCGAGACGGTCAGGTTGTGGAAAGACGCACGACGGCGGCTGGCCGTCTGGGTTTCGGTGGTCATGGAATTCCTTAGAGGACTTTGAAGTAGTCGAACGGTTCCTTGCAGTCCTGGCAGACGAACAACGCCTTGCAGGACGTGGAACCAAAGCGGGTGAGTTCCTTGGTGTTCAACGACGAACACTGCGGGCATTTCACGGCCAGGCTCAGGCGGACAGGACCGGAGTGGCCACCTGCGGCAGCCATGCCGCTGGGCGGAGCGATCCCGTATTCCTCCAGCTTGGCCTTGCCGGACTCGGTCATCCAGTCAGTGGTCCACGCCGGCGACAAAACCAGGTTCACGTGAACGCTCGCGTAGCCCTCCTTTTGGAAGGCTGTCCGCAGGTCGTCACCGATGGCGTCCATCGCGGGGCAGCCCGAGTACGTGGGCGTGATGGTGACCTCGACGGCGGTACGTGAGGCACCGCCGTCGTGCTGGTTTCCAGTGGTGGCCGCCTCAGGCGAGTCAACGACGCGCACGCCGCGGAGGATCCCCAAGTCCTCGATGGTGAGGACGGGGATCTCCGGATCGCAGACCGTGGAGGCGATGTCCCAGGCCCGCTGCTCAGCGGTCTTTGACTGCGTCCCTGACAGGGTAGTCATGCTGATCACCAGCTCGCGCCGGGATGCTCGCGGGCCAGGACCTGCATTTCAGCAAGGATGTAGCCCAGGAACTCGGAATGCTTGCCCTTGCGGCCGCCGCCCAGCGACTGCGGGACGCCGGGGATTTCCAGCTCGGCCTCAGCCATGATCTCACCGGTAAGGCGATCGAATTCGGCGCGGAGGCTGGAGGGCTGAACCGCGACACCGGCCTCGGCCAGGCGCGTGGTGAGCTCGTCGTCCTCGAAGAGTTCGTCCACATACGGCCATACGAGCTTGAAGCCTTGGATGATTCGTGCGCGGGACTCGTCCGTGCCGCCGGCCAGGCGAAGCACCCACTGCGCGCTGTGGTCTCGGTGGTAATCCACTTCCTTCACGGCCTTCGCGGAGATGGCTGCAAGGGTGGCGTCCGTGGACTCCATGAGCTTGGTGTAGAGCTCGAACTGGTAGAAGCTCACGATGAACTGCCGGGCGATGGTCACCGCGAAGTCGCCGTTGGGCTGCTCAAACAGGTGTGCGGAACGGAACTCGTGCTCGCGGCGGAAGTACGCGAGGTCGTCCTCGGACTTGCCCCAAGCAGCACCGGCATAGGTCAGGAAAGACCTTGCGTGGCCCAACTGGTCCAGCGCGATGTTGCCGAGGGCGATGTCTTCCTCGAGCTCGGGAGCACGGGAAATCCAGTGGCCCAGGCGCTGGGCGAGGATCAGGCCGTCGTCGCCGATGCGCAGCGCGAACTCTGCAACATCTTCGCTGGGCTTGACCTGTCCGCGGCTGATTTCCAGCGCGATATCCTCAGGGCGCAATGCGTTGCCCGGCGTGATGCGCGTGGCGCTTGCCGAACCGTCGCCGGAAGCACCGGCTCCCTGGACGCCAACGGAAATGTCGCCGTGGCCTTCGATGGCGAAGTCAGTATCTTTAGTGCTCACAGGTGCTTCACGCCTTCGCTCTTGGTGTAGTACGTTGCGTGGCGGTAATCCTTGCCCTGCGGGGACTCGAAGAAGGAACCCTTGGAGTCGGGATCGCTGGAGGAAATCGCCTCCGCCGGGACAACCCAAATGGAGACGCCTTCATTGCGACGGGTGTACAGGTCCCGGGCGTTCCGGAGGGCCATGGCCGCATCCGGAGCGTGCAAGGAACCTGCATGCACGTGGGACAGGCCGCGGCTGGAGCGCACAAAAACCTCCCAGAGGGACCATGGGGATTCCTGGTGCTCTTCAGTGGTGGCCGCAACCTTGGGGGCTTCGCGGTTGATTTCGCTGGCGGCGCTGGCCGGTGCTTCCGGGTTGCCGTGGGGGCTCATGCTGCGTGTTCCTTCTGTGCTTGCTTGCGGGCGTACGCCACTGCGGCTTCGCGAACCCAGGCACCGTTTTCGTGTGCCTCACGGCGGCGCTCGACGCGCTGCGAGTTGCAGGGACCGCGGCCGGCCAGGACTTCCTTGAACTCGTTCCAGTCCAAGGGTCCGTGCTCCCACTTCTTGGTTTCTTCGTTGAAACGGATGTCCTTGTCAGGCAGGGTCAGGCCGAGGACCCGGACCTGCTCCACCATCATGCCGACGAACCGGCTGCGCAGCTCGTCATTGCTGAAGCGCTTAATGTTCCAGGCCATGGATTGCTTGGAGTTCGGTGAATCGTCATCCGGCGGACCGAACATCATCAGGGACGGCGCGTACCAGCGGTTTACTGCGTCCTGGGCCATCTGCTTCTGCGCAGGAGTACCGTTGGCGAGTTCCAGCAGGATCTCGAAACCCTGGCGCTGGTGGAACGATTCTTCCTTGCAGATGCGCACCATTGCGCGCCCATAAGGACCATACGAGGCACGGCACAGGGGCACCTGGTTGCAGATGGCGGCACCATCCACAAGCCAACCGATAGCCCCCATGTCCGCCCAGGAAATGGTGGGGTAGTTGAAGATGGACGAGTACCGGGCCTTGCCGGCGATCAGGTCTTCCATCATCTGGTCCCGGGACTGGCCCAGGGTTTCGGCGGCCGAGTAGAGGTACAGGCCGTGACCGGCCTCGTCCTGGACCTTGGCCATGAGGATGGACTTGCGCTTCAGGCTCGGTGCCCTGGTGATCCAGTTGGCTTCCGGCTGCATGCCGATGATTTCCGAGTGTGCGTGCTGCGAGATCTGGCGCAGCAAAGTCTTGCGGTAAGCCGCCGGCATCCAGTCGCGCGGTTCGATGCGCGAGTCCTCCGAAATAATGCGATCAAAATACGCCTGTCCGGCTGCCTCCCGCTCCTGCTCTTCCGGGGACAGCTCAGCGGGCACTGACTGCAGATTCTGCGATGCCATGGTTGCTCCTAATAAATTACCGACCGTTCGTTCAGAATATGCGGAGCGGGTGATTTCAGTCAAGCGTTCGTTCCCGGGTTTGGACTTGATTCCGCGGCTCCGCGTTGTTGACAAGATCCGCGCTGCCCGCCGTGTTAACTTGGGGTGGGACCTCAGCTGTCCCCAGCCAACGCTAGAAAAGAGCCTTACGTGGAATCGCCCCAGCCCTTCAGGATTCTCACCGTCTGCACCGGGAACATCTGCCGCTCCCCCGTGGCCGAACGACTGCTGCAGACCGGGCTCAACCAGGTCAGCCCCGGAGCATTCGAGGTCCGCAGCGCCGGAACGCGGGCCATGGTGGGTGAGCCAATCCAGCCGCTCTCAGCCCAAATCATCAGCACGTTCCACGGCAGCCCCGACGGTTTTGCCGCCAGGCAACTGACCCCCAGGATCCTCAAAGAAACCGATCTGGTGCTGGCCATGACGTCCAAGCACCGCGGCGAAGTTCTCCAGCTGGATGCGTCCCTGTTGAAGCGCACCTTCACCGTCCGGGAATTTGCCCGGATGCTGGCTGTGCTGGAGAACCGCGGAGATACTGCCCAGGCCAGCGACATCACGGAATTCTGGCGTGCACTTCCCAGCAGGGCGGCCTCGGTCCGCCACCTCGCGTTGCCACCCGATCCTGCAGACAACGACGTGGTAGACCCCTACCGACGAGCGGAAGAGGTCTACCACCAGATGGAGGATGAGCTGGCCCCGGCCATCCTAGGCATCCTCCGGTTCGCGCGCCTGACGGCGCCGGCCTAATTGGTCATCACTAGTTGAGGGCAATCACCAGCATCTGGCTGGTGCCCGGAATGCAGGTCTGCAGGACAACTGCGGGGAACCCACCGAAGACTGCTGCCACATCGTTGGTGCTTCCCGGGTTGGGTACCTGGCCCCTGCCGGTGGCAGTGAAGGTTCCGTAGCCCGGGATGGAAACTGTCTCGCCGACGCCGATTCCGGAGAACCGTCCCCAACCTCCGCAGAAATCATGCTCCGTGATGAACGTGGCGTAGGCGTTGGTTGGCGTGTAATGAATAGGCCCGATGCAGGCATCCACCATTGATTGTCCGCCGGCTCCTGCTACGTAGATGGTCCTGACAGCAGGTGCGGGAGCGGGTGCTGGTGCGGGTGCCGGAGCCGGGGCGGCAGCAGCGGGAGCGGCCGCGGCCGGTGCTTGGACAACAGGTGCAGCTTGGGCGGCGGGAGCTGCGGGAGCCGGCGCCGGTGCGATCACCGCAATGGGCGGTCCGGTGAGCTTCAAAACCTGTCCCGGCACGATCACCGAGTAGGCGCTAAGGCCATTGGCAGCCAACATCGCAGTGACATCCACGCCGAAGCGCGACGCTATGGCACCAACAGTGTCCCCGGATACCACCGTGTAGAGATTGGGGTCACCAGCCGGGGCAGCAGGGGCGGCCTCGACAGGAGCGGGAGCTGGTGCGGCTGGTTCGGGAGCTGGGGCGGGTGCTTCGGCAGCGGGAGCTGCTGGCACTTCAGCCGCCGGAGCTGCTTGTACTTCCGGCGCTACCTCCGCTTCGGCATCTTGGACTGGCAAAGCCGCAGGTGCTTTAGCATTGTCGTCTTTTGTAAATGGCACCTGTTCATTTGAAACAGTTTGCTCACCCGCAGGCTGCGTCGCCCAGTTGACGACGCCAAAAAACAGCGGGATCAGCGCTAATATCGCGAGCACTGCGCCGGCAATCAACAGCTTGGATTTACTGGACTGCGGCCGCCGAACATCGCCATTGCTCTTGGTTGACAGGGACGTCTGAAGATCTAAGTCATTCATGTTCATGGGAAACCCCGGGACTCCATGGCTCTGGACCGCGCGTGACAGGCCCAGTGGGCCCGCGTGAGAGAAGCGCAGCAACGTATTGGGAGGAGCACCACCCACAAATAGATGGGGGGTGCGGTCCACCGCTGAGCCGGAGGAACGGAATTGCAATAACCCTAGGAATTTCAATAGTAGGAAAGGGCCATGCCCGCCGCACGAGTAGGAACTACTCGACTTTCCTGCTTTTGGCCTTAACGGTTACTTGGGTATTACGCAGTTTCCAAGAAATGGACTACTTGCTTTTGGTGCGGGCTGGGTGCCGCGGCGCGTGGTTACGTTCACGGACAGTACGACGGCGGCACTAAAGACGGGCGCGGAGGCGGCAGGCCGCCGTCGCACTCGCGGGAAAAGCTGATCCTCGGGCATGGGCCAAACGGATCAGCGATCGGCTTGCCCCGGCTCCGTCACAGTACGTTGAGCCCAACCCAAGCCCTCGCTGCGGCTGCAACAACCAAGGAATTCATGACACTCTCCAACCATGCCCAAAACCCCTCCGCGGAATACGGATCACACCGCACAAAGAAGGGTAAGAAGACCGCCCGGAATGTGCTCCTTGGTTTTGCAGCTGCAGTTCTTTTGCTTGGCCTTGTTGCGGGCTCTTATGTCTTTAATCTGATGCAAAGCTTCAACTCCGGCTCTACCAAGATCCACAATGCCTTCCCGGAAGAATCCACCCGGCCCCAGAAGGCCGAAGGCAACACGGCAATGAACATTCTTGTCCTGGGCAGCGACTCGCGTGGTTCATCAGAAGCGGATGTGGAGGCCAACACGGCCACAGATCAGCGTGCGGACACCCTGATGTTGGTGCACGTTCCCGCCGACAGGAAAAAGACCTACGCGATATCCCTGATGCGGGACCTGTGGATAGATATCCCCGGAGTGGGAGAATCAAAAATCAACGCCGCCCTTGCGTACGGTGGCGTCCCGCTGATGGTTCAGACGGTCGAGTCGCTCCTTCAGCAGCGCATCGACCACGTAGCAATGATCGATTTCCAAGGCTTCAAGGGTCTTACCGATGCCCTTGGCGGGGTTGAGGTGGACGTCAGGATTCCGTTCGCACCAAGCTCAGGACCCAAGGCAGGGCAAGTCTACGACGCCGGCAAGCAGACCCTCAACGGTGATGAAGCCCTCGCCTTTGTCCGCGAGCGCAAAGCGTTCAGCGACGGCGACTACCAGCGCGTTCGCAACCAACAGGCATACCTCAAGGCCATCATCGGCAAGGTCATTGCCCGTGAAACCCTGACCAACCCGGTCACCATCAGCAATATGGTCTCCGCTGTGTCCCCGTTCGTCAGCGTGGACAAGGACTTCGATGCCGCGGCAATCGGCAGTCTTGCCTTGTCCATGAAGGACGTCCGGGCGCAAGACACTGTGATGTTCACCCTTCCGACCCTTGGCACGGGAACATCGCCGGACGGGCAGTCGATCGTCCTGGCTGACACCACCGCGATCGCCGATGTCACAGCGGCACTCGCCAAAGATCAAGTGGATGCGTACATCACGGCCCACGCGCTCGACAAAGGGTTCTGAGCGGCAGCGGCTACTGAGCGGCAGCGGCTACTGAGCAGCGACGGCTAATGAGCAGCGCCGCTGAGGGTGTTGGCGCTTAGGGTGTCGGCGCTTCCCCACTTAGTGAACGGAAACAGGAAACCGTCAACCCTTCCAATGATGTCCGCCCGGCTTGCTGTCTTGACGCAACCGGCTGGCGCTCCCACGTTCCGGCATGCGGAGACAGAATCCTCGGAATTGGAGCGGTGGTCGCCTAGGAAAAGGTACTGATCCTCACCCAGAACGATCGGACCGAAGCATCGCGGTGACCTGGCCGCCGTCGAACAGTCCAGCTCATCGCGGATGAACCCGAGGTCTTGGAAGATATATGGTTCCGCAACAGCCGCACCATTGACTGTTACTTGGCCGCCAACATCGCAGCATTCCACGGTGTCGCCCGGCAACCCCACCACCCGTTTGACCAGGTACTCCGTGTTGGCGGGACCGATCCCCGTCAGCTCACCAAACCAGCCGACGCCTGTGCGCAGGGCACCGCGTTGGGGCGCAGCACCCCATCCGGCTGGCTTGCTGAAGACAACAACTTCACCCCGCTCGGGTGCGGAGCCGATGTAGGCAGTACGGTTCACAAGCACCCGGTCCCCTACATTGAGTGTCTGCTCCATGGACCCTGAAGGTACGGAGTAAACCTTCACAACAAAACCTTGGACCAAGGACACAACCATCAACGCAAGCACGACCTGAAGCCATGGTGAGCGAAGCAGCCGACGGCGACTGACGCCTTTCGCTGACTCGGAACTCATTTGCGAAGAACGTTTAGAGGATGCCCGCACCGACAGGAACGGAGATGCTGCTGGTAGCTACAAGGGTGCGGCCGCCAATAACCACGGTCACTGTGACAGCGAAAGAAGCTAGCAGACTGACTGACACGCCCGTACTGGTGCCCGCCAATCCGAAAACAATCGGGAGATTCAGCGTGCCGTTGCTCGCGACGGTGACGGGCACACTATTGGTCCACGTGGTGGACGGGAAGCCGAACTGTCCCACCAACGGTGCGGTCTGGTACACCGTGGTGCGCTGGCTGGCGGTGGTGGCTGTCCCGTCGAAGGAATACACGCCAAAGCCGCGAGCCCGGCCGACGGGGATGCTGATGCCCGCAGGGCGGGCAACGGACACCGTCACAAGAGCGTCCTCCGTCACCGCACCTGGACCGTTGGTGAAAGTAAGCATGGTGGGAACGGTGACGAGTGACTGGGCCTGGAGCAAGCTAGTGCCGTCCAGCAGTCTGAGGCTGAGCAGCGAGGTGGACGAAGCCGTGAAGGCAAGACTCAAGGTGCTCACTGAAGCCACGGCCGCAGGGGCGGCGACTGCGGCAGCGATTACCGGCATGGACCAAGCAGCGCCTTTAACTACAGTGCGGCGGGAATGCGACTTGGAAACGGTAACTTCGTGGCTCATTGCTCTTCTTTCAGCTCGGAATGAAATCCAGCGGTTGGAACGCAGCGCCTTCCGAATTCCCGCCCTTGAGGAATAGACACCACCCACGGGTGGATACTCATAGTGAGCCGACGTTACGGCACCCAGGACGCAGTGCAACAGGTGACGTAGTCAGAAGGGCTACGCTCACATTCGTTCTCCAGACGTAGTTCGAAAAGGCGATCCGGGAAGCACCTCCCGGCAACCAACCGCCGGGGGCTACGCCAGCTTCTTCGCTACTGCCAGGCCCGCCAGGGCCCCGAGTGTGTTCGCGATGACATCGGACAGGGCGGTCACCCGGCCAGGTATCGCCAATTGGAGAACCTCAATAGTCCCCGAGGAAGCAGCCGCGAGAAGGGCCAACGTCCACCAACTCCACAGCACAGGCCTCAAGAGACGGACGAACGCCCCGAACGGGACGAACAAGACGATGTTCGCGACGAACTCCACTCCAATGCCGGCCGCATCCGGCGGGAGACCCAGAAACGAAAGCCAGCCGGCAATAACCCCCACGAAACCTGTGACAGTACTTGCTTCACGCGCGGGCAAAAAGACAACGAAGGCCAACGAAACGAGGTAGGCGATGAACAACGCTTTGAGCCACCACGTGGAGTACTTCCGGTCAAGCACCGCTGGCCTTTCCTGGCGCCTGGGACGCCACAGGTATGCGTCCGCGCTTCCATCCAAGGGCAGCGCCGGGGCAATCATGAACAACAGCAACTATAGAAGCGAACCGGACTCCGGCCCGGCGCCCCAAGCGGCATGGGCTAAAACTGCTTGATCTGCTGCTCACCCGGGCTTTTTCGGCGTATGCTCTCCTCAGCGCAGGATAGACGCGTTGTTCGCTTTGGTGGGGCCACTTTTGAAGGCGGGGGTTCAGTGGCAGGAGTGAAGCACGGAGTTCTTCCTTTGCGCTCGTCGTTGCAGCAGAAATTACCGCTGTTCCTGGTGCCGGTTGGCGTCTGTTTGGTGCTGCTTGCGTACGGTCTGGCAAGCGGAGCGGGCACGACGACGGCGCAACTGGCCGGCGACCTGGCCATCCTTCTCGCTGCACTCACCGCGCTGACCACCCATACCCTCGCTGCCCGGAAGCGCCAGGACAACAACCCGGGCCGCTGGTTCATCGTTGCGGGCTTGGCCATCTGGAGCGCCGGGCAAACGGTCTGGACCATCAATGGCATCACCCTGAACCACCAGTACCCGTTCCCCTCCTTCGCAGATATCGGCTTTGTTTGGTACGCCCTGCCCACGTCCATCGGACTGGTGCTGCTGTTAAGGGGCCAGGGGCGGCGCATTCCACTGCGCCGCACCATCCTGGACGCGGGAGTGGTGGCTAGCTCCACGTTCTTCATTGCGTGGAGCTCCGTGCTGGGCCCCTTGGCCGGAGCCACGGGCCAGGACGCTTTTGCCCAGGCCACGCAAATGGCTTACCCCATCGCAGACGTCTTCATGGTCTCCGTGGTGATCGTCCTGACCATGCGCGCAGCCCGGGGCCGCAGGCTTCCTTGGCTGACCCTGGGAATTGGCTTCTGGGTCCTCGCCATTACAGACCTGGCGTATATGAGCTTCACGCTCCAAGGCATCTCCGGTGTCACGGGATCCCCTTTGGCGCTGGGGTGGGTGCTCGCCTTTCTGTTGGTGGGGCTCAGTCCGTTGCTCCCGGAATCAGGCACCCCGCAAAAAGACGGGCGGGTCTACGCCGCAGCCCTCGAGCTGCTTCCCTATCTGCCCGTGTTCAGTGCCGTGTTCTTCTCGCGCAGCCGTCCCATCGGGGAGGACCGCACCCTGCTGGTCACCGGGCTGGTGGTGATTGTCTTCGTGATCGTGCGGCAGGTGCTGATCGTCGTCGAAAATGTGACGCTGACCCGCGAACTCGAATCAAAGGTGGCCCAACGCACCGCCGAGCTTGAGGGTTTGGGGGCAATCGTGAATTCCTCCGGCGACGCCATCATCGGCGAAACCCCCGACGGCGTGATCACCAGCTGGAACCCCGGCGCCGAGCGCATCTTCGGCTACCCCGCTTCTGAAGCAATCGGCCGGCAGGGAGACTTCTTCGTTCCGCGGGACTTGGTGGAGAACGAACGCCGGGCGTTGGAAAGCACCGCCCAAAGCGGCCACGTGCAGAACTACGAAAGCCAGCGGCAACGCGGCGACGGCAAGGTTATCCCCGTGTCCGTGACGCTCTCGCCCGTCCGGGGCGAATCCGGCATCCGCGGCGTCGCCACCATCTCCCGAGACATCACCGAACGCAAAGCCGCCGAGAAGGAACTCCTCGCAGCCCGCGAAGCAGCTTTGGAGGCCAGCCGCCTCAAGTCCGAGTTCCTGGCCACCATGAGCCACGAGATCCGGACTCCACTCAACGCCGTGATCGGCCTGACCTCGCTCATGATGGACACGCCCCTCAGCGAAGGCCAGAGGCAGTACGCGCAAGGAGTGAAGGGTGCGGGCGAGGTCCTGCTGACACTGATCAACGACATCCTTGACTTCTCCAAACTTGAGGCCGGCAAAGTGGACCTGGACATCAACGCCTTCGACCCCCGGGAGCTGGTGGAAGAAGTAGCAGGACTGGTTGTGGAAGCTGCCCAGGGCAAGGACCTGGAACTCATTTCCTACTGCCACCCGGACGTTCCGGCTCGCCTGATGGGCGACGCCGGGCGCATCCGGCAGATCCTGCTCAACCTGTCCTCCAACGCGGTCAAGTTCACTCCCGACGGTGAAGTGGAAGTCCAGGTCTCCGTTCTTGCCCACGACCCAAATCTTGCCCACGACCCGAACAAGGCATCCCTGCGCTTCGAGGTAAGGGACACCGGCATTGGCATCAGCGCCGAAAACCATCAGAGGCTCTTCGAATCCTTCGCCCAAGCGGACGCCTCCACCACACGCCGCTACGGAGGAACGGGACTGGGCCTGGCCATCTCACGGCGCCTCACGGAAGTCATGGGTGGCAGGATCGGCCTGGACAGTGAGCCTGGAGTGGGCAGCCGCTTCTGGTTTGATCTTGAACTGCCTCTTGGCCCGGCCGCCACTGAAACGGAATCCTTGCCTGCCACGTTGGCCGGACGCCGGGTTTTGGTAGTGGACGACAACGCAACCAATCGCCTGGTGCTCGATACCCAACTGGCCAGCTGGGGCATGGTCCCCGTCTCGGTTGCCGACGCTGCCTCCGCACTGGACGAATACCGGGCTGCGGCTTCGTCGAGCCACCCGTACGACATCGCCGTTGTGGACATGTGCATGCCCGACACGGACGGGCTTCAACTTGCCCGCAACATCAAGAACGAGAGCAACGGTTCCGGCGGGCCGGGGATCATCCTGTTGACCTCCACCATGCAGGTGGAAAGGAGCGACCTTACCTCGGCGGGAATCCGCGAATACCTCACCAAACCCGTGCGCAGCTCCGAGCTCTACAACCGTCTCCTGCGCGTGCTGGCCACAAAGACCACCGGCGCACCTTCAGCGCCGGCGATTAATCACCCCGTTGAAACAGCCGATCCTGTGCCGCGGCTCGGGAAGCTGCTGGTAGCGGAGGACAACGAAGTCAACCAGCTAGTGGCCCGTGGCATGGCGAACCGTCTCGGCTACGAAGTGCACATTGTGGACGACGGCGAGCAGGCCGTTTCCGTCGCACTATCCGGCACGTACGCGGCGGTGCTCATGGACTGCCACATGCCCGTCATGGACGGCTTCGACGCAACCAAGGCCATCCGTGCCCGCAACGGTCACTCCGCCAGGATTCCCATCATCGCCATGACGGCCGGCGCCCTGGATGAGGACCGCGAGCGCTGCTTCGCTGCGGGCATGGACGACTACATCAGCAAGCCCGTGGATCTGGCCAAACTCGCTGAAGTCCTCGCCCGGTGGGTACCGCAACAAGAGCAAACGTCGACGGCGGGTGGCTGGTTGGACGCCGCAGCTTCGGCGGCCGTCGCACAACAGCCGGCGGAAGCACCGGCGTCGAACGTTGTTGTTCTTGACGAGGAACGGCTGCAGATCCTGCGGGAGCTGGGACCCGCCGACGGTTTTGGTCTCTTGCCCGAGGCCATCAGGGCTTTCCGGCAGGATACCCAAAGTGCCTTGGAGACGTTGCGCGCTGCCCTGGCAACCGGTCAAGCCGCAGCTGTGGAGGTGGCAGCGCACAAGCTCGCGGGCGCGGCAGCCAACATAGGAGCGGTTGGAGCTGCCGGCCTTTGCAAGGATCTGGAACGGCTCGGACGCGATGCAGGACCGCAACTGGGAGCCGATGGAGCGCTGTTGCTGGGCCACTTGGACACTGAACTCACGCATGTGAACCAGGCACTCGAACGCACCCTCACCGGAGCAGACTTAAAGGGAACACCATGAAAATCCTCATCGCCGACGATGACCAGATCTCCCGAATGATTACCAAGGCCGCCGTGGAGCAGTCCGGCCACGAGTGCATCGTGGCCGTTGACGGCGACTCTGCGTGGCAGCTCTATAAGGAACACAGCCCTGAAGCTGTGGTGACCGACCTGATGATGCCCGGCCTCAACGGGTTGGATCTTTGCCGCGCCATCCGGGCGGCCGAGGAAGATCGCTATACCTACGTGATCCTGGTGACCTCGCACGGTTCCCGGAAAGATGTCTTGGCCGGAATGGAAGCCGGAGCTGATGACTACGTCACCAAACCCTTGGATCCGTTCAGCCTCCACATCCGCCTCCTGGCCGCCCAACGCATCACCTCCTTGCACGCTGACCTCGCCCGATACCGTTCTGCGTTGACTGAACAGGCGCGGACGGACCCGCTGACAAAACTGCACAACCGCCTGAAATTGGCCGAGGACCTGGGCACACTGCACGGCGGAGGCGCGCCGGATCTGGACTACTGCCTGGCCATGGTGGATGTGGACAACTTCAAGAGCTACAACGACATCTACGGTCATCAGGCGGGCGACGCTGCACTGATTTCCATCGCGTCAACGCTGGCCGGTGAGGTGCGGAAGTCTGATGGCGTTTACAGGTTCGGCGGCGAAGAATTCCTGTTGCTCCTGCGCGATCAACGGGCCGCCGACGCACGGACGGTGATGGAGCGTGTTCGGACCGCGGTGCAGGAGCTGCGGATCGAGCATTCCGGCGATCCCGACGGCGTCCTGACCATCAGTGCGGGCATCTCGGCCTTTACCGACGGTCACCGTGCCGGAACCGAACAACTCCTGCGTGAAGCCGACCTCGCCCTGTACGCAGCGAAGGCCTCCGGCCGGAACCGGGTGTCCTTGGCAAAGTCGTGACGCTGATCCGGAGGTCCCGGCCGCTCTGAGCGAAATAGCTGGTTCTGTGTCAGAGCCCGTCTATAGAGTGGCCACATGAGCCACACTTCTTCCGTGCCTGCCACCACCGCTGCCAAGGCACCCACTCTCCAGCCTCCTGTCGCCAAGCAGATTCCCACGCGCCGCGAACACCACGGCGATGTCTTCGTGGACAATTACGAGTGGCTCAGGGAAAAGGAATCCTCCGAGGTGGTGGACCATCTCAAGGCAGAGAACGCCTACCAGGAGGCACTGACGGCGCATCAGGAACCGCTTCGCGAAGCGATGTTCCAGGAGATCAAGGGCCGCACCCAGGAGACGGATCTTTCCGTGCCCGCCCGCAAGGATGGCTGGTGGTACTACAGCCGTTCCGTGGAGGGCAAGGAGTACAGCATCCAGTGCCGTGTCCTGGCCCGGGACACCGGCGATCCTGTGGCGGACTGGACTCCCCCGTCAGTCGAGGCAGGCGTTGAGCTTCCCGGCGAGCAAGTACTTTTGGACGGCAATATCGAAGCAGAAGGCCAGCCGTTCTTCAGCATGGGCGGTGCCGCCGTGACCATCGACGGCAACCTGTACGCCTACGCGGTGGACAACTCCGGAGACGAACGCTTCACCCTCCGGATCAAGGACCTGCGCACAGGTGAACTCCTCCCGGACATCATCGAGGACATTTTCTACGGAGTGGCTTTCTCCCCGGACGGTACGCGCCTCTTCTACACAGTGGTGGATGATTCGTGGCGCCCCTACCAAGTGAAGTCCCATATCCTGGGCACGCCCGTGGCTGAGGATGAGGTCCTTTACCAGGAGGACGACGTCGCCATGTGGCTCGGCTTCGACCTCTCCTCCGACCGCCGCCATCTGGTGCTCAGCATCGGCTGCTCCGAGTTCAGTGAGACGCGGCTGCTCCGTTTCGAAGACTACGACGCCGGCCTCCACACCGTCATTTCCCGCGAGCATCATATTCTCTACGAGGCCGAACCCTTCCTCCTGGACGGCAAGGAAACCCTGCTCCTGACCCACAACAAGGACGCCATTAATTCGATGGTGAGCCTGGTGGACCCGGCTGAACTCAGCAAGCCGCTGGCCGAGCAGCACTGGCGTACCGTCGTCGAGCATTCCGACGACGTTCGCGTCAACGGCGCTGGCGTGACGTCCACGCACCTGGTGTTGTCCGTCCGCAAGGACACCATCGAGCGCGTGCAGGTTCTCCCGCTGGCGGGTCTGGGCACAGCGACTCAAGGCGCGCCTGTGGAGCCCGCGTTCCATGAAGAGCTTTACACCGCGGGTGTATCCGGCTCCGACTACGAATCCCCCGTAATCCGCATGGGCTACACCTCGTACTTCACCCCGTCGCGCGTCTACGACTTCGTCCTGCCCACCGCAGAACAGCCCGGTGGCGAGTTGCTGCTGCGCAAAGAAAGCCCCGTGTTGGGCGGCTACTCCGCCTCGGATTACGTGGCCACCCGCGAATGGGCAACGGCCGACGACGGCACCCAGGTCCCGTTGTCGGTGCTGCGTCACGCTTCGGTACAGCAGGACGGCACCGCCGCCGGGCTGGTGTACGGCTACGGCTCCTACGAGCTGAGCATGGATCCAGGGTTCGGCGTTGCCCGATTGTCCCTTCTGGACCGCGGAATCGTCATGGTGATCGCCCACATCCGCGGCGGCGGCGAACTGGGACGCAAATGGTACGAGGACGGCAAGAAGTTCACTAAGAAGAACACTTTCACGGACTTCATCGCGGCCACGGACTGGCTGGCTGGCTCGGGTTGGGTTGACCCTTCGCGCATCGCCGCCATGGGTGGATCAGCGGGTGGCCTGCTCATGGGCGCAGTGGCCAACATGGCCCCGGAAAAGTACGCTGCCGTGGTGGCGCAGGTGCCGTTCGTGGATGCCTTGACCACCATCCTGGACCCCGAGCTTCCGCTGTCCGCCTTGGAATGGGAGGAATGGGGCAACCCCATTACAGATCCCGAGGCTTACGCGTACATGAAGTCCTACACTCCGTACGAGAATGTGGGGGCCGTGCCCTACCCCAAGATCGCTGCCGTGACGTCGTTCAACGACACCCGTGTGCTGTACGTCGAGCCGGCCAAGTGGGTCCAGGCGTTGCGTTCGGCGTCCACGGGTTCCGAGCCGATCGTCATGAAGATCGAAATGGACGGTGGCCATGGCGGTGCGTCGGGCCGGTACGTGCAGTGGCGCGAGCGCGCATGGGACTACGCGTTCATCGCCGATTCCGTCGGCGCCACGGAACTGCTCCCGGGCGCCGGCCTCAAGTAGTAGGCACCCGCACGCATCTACATAGGAGATCAGGCCGTTCTCAGCCCTGAGAACGGCCTGATCTTCGACTCAGTTGGGCTATTCGACTTAGTTGGGCTGTGCGACTTAGTTGGGCTGTGCGACTTAGTTGGGCTATGCGACTTAGTTGGGTTAGCGGGCGCGGAGCAGCGCGTAATAGCCGGGGATGAGGTCCGGGGACGACGGATTACTCAACGGGCGCGTTTCGATGCTCGCTGAACCTTCCTCCACGAGGTTCCAGTCCGCCGTCGGGAAGGCCTTGGCACGTTGCGCGGCACCGAAGCGGCCAGGCATCGGCAGTCCCCGGATAGCCCCCTCAAGCGGCGCCGGGATGGAGTTACGAGTGGCTCCAAGGTGACTGACGTAATCCACAGGGGTACCGGGGAAGTTGGTCTCGGCCAGGAACACGCCACCGCGGGTCCCGACGACGGGCAGCAGGTTTGCGGCCAAAGCCGCCCGGTCGCTGCGGTCCAATACGTGCAGAACCCCGCGGATGAACACGTTCGCGTCCCCCTCCCAGCCCTTCGCTTCCAAAGCCGTTGCCACGATCTGCGCAGCGCCAGGTGCCGTCATGTCGCACACAGCGAACGACGCCGTCGTGATCCCTGCCGCCTCATGCCGGGCACGGTCCACCGCGTTGGCGGAATAATCAAGCCCCAACGCATGCGGGAAATGCTGCGCCAGCAGCCGGGTGAAACTGCCGTTGCCGCACCCCACATCAACTATGGGCAAGGCCGGGTCCAACTGTTCCAGCGTGGGGAGATAGCCATGCAGTTCATGGGCGCTTCCCGAATCCCACAGGACATCGCCCGAGGCACCGGTTGAACGGACCCTGCCCCAATACTGGTCCCACGCCGTGAGCGGGTCCTTGGGCGCGGCCGAAGACAGCCTGATGAGGCGGGGTATCAGCAGGTACTTCCTCAGCGCGGAGAACATTCTCCAAATATATGGGGCGCTAAGCCTCCACCAGCCACTCCAAGGCTTCTGTTTCGGATGTGAAGAACTTGGTAGGGCACGGCGGCTTCATGATGCCCAGGAAGAAGTTGGCAATGACCCTGTCCACAGGGGACGAACCCCACAGGGCGATCCGGGAAGCCTGGCAAGGCTTGGCAAACACTGACCGTGCGCCCCTGGTGACATCGTCCGTAGTCGCCATATCAACAATCATGGGGTGCCGGTCCGCACCGCAGAGTTCGTTCACCCTGTCCATGGCCCTTTGGGCATCCGCTTCCTTGATCCTGGCGCCACGCGGCCACGTCAGGCGCAGGATCCCGGACTCTTCGAGTTCCAGATCGAACATCACCTGTTGATGGTCTTGCGGTGTAGCTGGGTGGTCCACAATTCTCCTCGCACAGTTCAGGAAAGCTGCTGGGGACACCGGACCGGATCCCCCGCACTCACTCCCCCAAGGCTGTCTAATCCTGGAGCCAAAGTAAAGATGTGTCCCACGACTCAAAAAGGCCCATTTACAGTTAGGCCGCCATTGGCCGCGGTGCCGCTGATAGGGTGTTGCCAAATCCGGAATTACCACGGACGAATGTTGGAACGGAAGGGGCTCAGTGGGCGAGACCGTTGCCGGTGAACAGCATGCCTCGCGTTCGGCAGTCGTGGCCGACTCAGACCATGACCGTTTGGCGGCCACTACGTCCGCGCTCGATGCAGCGGGCTTCCAGGTTTTTGCTGTCAAGGACACCGCTTCCATGGCCATCCATCTCCAGCAACACCGCCCGTCAGTGGTGGTGGCGGAGAACTCCCTCGCCCACGGACTCGGCAGCCCCGGAGTTCCTGTGCTGCTGATTCTGGATGCGCAGGAGTTCGTGGACCTTGAGGAAGTGGAATCCTGGCGTGTAGCTGACTACGTCATCAGCCCGGTGCGTGCCGGTGAGCTCGTCCACAGGGTTGAAACCCTGATCGGCCGGTCAAGGGAACGCGCACGCTCACGCGGCGAAATCGAAGCACTCCGGGAGAGCCTCCGGAACGTCTCGGCGGCAATCCGGCAGACCAATGACCCGCAGCTGATCGCAGAGCATGTGGTTCGCGGATTTGGCGAGGCCTTGGCCGTGGACCACGTTTGGTTCGCCACTTTTCGCGATGAACGAGTCCCCAGCATCCGGGCGCAATGGAACCGTCCAGGCCTTCCGCTGCTGCCCGCCAGACTCGGCGAGAGCGAAAACATCATCACCGAAACTGCCAACAGGCTGTGGGCCGAAGCAGACGTCCTCGCCGTGGTGGACCACCGGGAAAACCCCCACTCAAAGATCGCCAAGGCACTGCTGGACTGGTCCGGGGAACTCAAACCCGTTTCCACCGTGCTGCTTCCCGTTGGCGAAGGCGCTTCCGCACTGGGCATCATCCTGTTGTCCACTGTGCAAAAGCGGCACGACTGGACCCGTCCCGAGATCGCCTTGATGCAACACGTTGCCGGGAACGTAGCCCACGGGCTCATCCAAGGCCACCTCATCAGCGCCCAACAGCGCGTCCTGCACCAGCTGAGGCAACTGGACAAGGCCAAGACAGACTTCCTGGCCACCGTGAACCACGAGCTGCGAACACCGCTGACGTCCATCACCGCCTACTTGGACATGATCCAGGACGGTTCCGGGGGCCCGGTCCCCGAGGGCATCCGGAAAATGCTGGATGTCATCGCCCGGAACTCGGACCGCCTACGCAGGCTCATCGAGGACATGCTCACGGTCTCCATGCAGGACGGCAGCAACCTGGACCTCAAACCGGTTGATATCGACAAACTCCTCCAAGTGGTGGTGGCAACGCTCCGTCCGCTGGCAGAGTCCCGCCACGTTTCCGTGTCCTTCACGGAGGCCACCGAGGACATTGAGGTCACGGCAGACGAAGCAAAGCTGGAACAGGTGTTTACCAACATCGTGGCCAACGCCATCAAGTTCACTCCCGAGGGCGGCAGCGTGGGCATCACCAGTGCCATGTCAGCAACCGAGAACGGCCGGCTCTCAGCCCTTGTGCGGATTGCCGACAACGGCCTGGGTATCCCGGAGCACGATCTCCCCCATATCCTGACGCGCTTCTACCGGGCATCCAACGCCACCTCAGCGGCCGTGCCCGGCAGCGGACTGGGACTGGCGATCGCCAACGACATCATTGGCCGCCACATGGGACGCATGGTGTTCGACTCCACCCTGGGCTCCGGGACCACGGTGTCCGTGGAGCTGCCGGTGGGAGGACCGTAGCTGGGAAGGTGCTGCTTTGTGGCTGTGACATCTGTGTCAAGGCCAGGCCTCAGAAATCTAAACCGCGGTCACTAATGCTCGACACGGATCGAAACAAACTGATGCCCCGGGCATCAGCCCGGGGCATCAATTTAGCTCAAGAGGCCTTGAGAGGCGCTCCCCCAATGTTTAGTTCGGCCACCAACCGATGCTGGTGGTGTTCGTCTTACCTGTGGTGGTGCTGTTCGGCCACCAGCCGATTGCCGTACTGTCCTGCGTAGGCTCGGCATTGGCCGGAGCAGCGAATCCTGTTACTGCCAGAACCGCCGCCATGAGCAGGGTTGCCGCAAATTTCTTCATCCGCTATGCCCTTTCGTACTGATGCGAATTTGTTGACTGTGACTTGAATAAAGTCACGGGGCAAACTATACGAGCTTTTCTTCCGCAATGACATGGATAATGGGCATATGCAAAGTCCCCACCTGGCCTCCCACCTTGTTGCCGGACTCAATGCACGCGCCAAATGGAAGGCGCGGGACTTTGACGAGGCCTTCAGGCTGGCAGCAGAGGCCGCTGAACTTGCCCGGGACGCCGGAGACGAACTCGCCTGGTGGAACATGCGTTACCTGCAGGCGGAGTGCCTCCGTGATCAGGGAAGCATCGAGGAATTCCTGGCGCTTGCGTCCACCCTCAATGATCACAGCCTTACCGCTTCCTCCCCCGAGCTTGGGGCGAAGGCACAAACAATGGTGGCCATTGGGCTCCAAGGTCTCGGCCGGCTTGCCGAAGCAGCAACCATGGCCGCCGACGCGGCAAAACTTGCTGCCACTGACCCGGATCTCCTCTACGTTCAGGTCCTGGCCCAGCGCGCCCTTATCGCGGCGTTGGCCGAGAGCCGACTGCTGGATGATGCGTGGCGGGAATGCCTTGTTCTGGAGACCCTGATTACCGATGACGTTGATGAGGACACAGCGGGTAAGGGTTACTGGGTGATTGGTAACGTTGCTTTCCTAGCTGACCGCGTTATGGACGGCGGCCGCTATCACGATCTGGCCGCCGAGAGACTTTCGCCGTCAAAGGACGTTGATTTGTGGGCACGCTTCAACCGTGCCTCTGCGGAAATGCGCCTGCAAGCAAAACTCGGTGACGCGGCCACCCTTCGTTGCATCGAGAGGGCAGAGCTCGCTACGGACATCGTGGGCGGTTCCGAGCGGGACCATCTGGAAATGTCCTTGGTCCGCGCCCATTGGAATTCCCTCATCGGTGATATGCAGGAAGCCCTGGCCATCCTCGAACCCCTTTGCGCGCGTTCATCCATTCTGGCCACCCAAACATCCGCCGAAGCGCACTTTCTATTCGCACGGACTTTGCTGGCATCCGAGAGAATTGACGAAGCGTTGGCTGCCTTCGAAGAAGCAGCAAAGCTCTTCGACCAAGCGGCCCTACCTGAGCGCAGCGCGGCCGTTCGCGAGTATCTTCGGCAAAGCGTCGAGCGCCGGGGCGGGCCGCACGGGGGGTGAGCATGTCTGAAGCAGAAATGTACTCCGCGAACGACCCCCGCTTAGGGATGCTCCTTGAAGGCATCGTCAGGTTGGCGGCGGGCGACCTGAACACCAGGATCCAAGTCTCCGACGCGCGCGATGAGATTGACGCCGTGATCATGGGCACCAACCTCCTGGCCGAAGATCTCCAAATCGTCTACGAAGAGCTCGAGCAACGGGTGCAGGCCCGGACACAACAGCTCAATGAGGCGCACCTGGCAATGCAGCGCATGGCGATGACCGATCCCCTGACCGGCCTGAACAACCGCTCCGCTTTCGCAACCGCCCTGACCAAGGCCCAAGCGAACGGCGGACAAGGCAACAAACGGCCGGCGATCCTCCTGCTGGATATGGATGGATTCAAGGCCATCAACGATTCCCTCGGCCACACCATCGGTGACAAAGTCCTGGAAACGGTAGCTAACCGGATCAGTGGCGCGGTTCGGGAACAGGACATGGTTGCCCGTATGGGCGGCGACGAGTTCGCAGTCCTTCTGACGGAGGTGACGCCCACGGAGGCCAGCGCCATTGGCAGCCGAATCCTCGCTGCCGTGGCGGGGGTGATGGAGATCGAGGGACAACATCTCCGCTGCGGGGTCAGCATGGGCCTCCGTATGGCCGACCCCGGCCAGCGGGCCGAGGAGCTCATGATGGAAGCGGACATTGCCATGTACGAGTCCAAGGCGGACGGGCGCGGCAAACTCAAGGTGTTCGCCGCTGACATGCTGCTCGCCAGGCAAATGCGGAACCAGCTGGTGGGGGAGCTCAAAGAGGCTATCGCCGGTTCCCAGCTGGTGCTCTACTACCAGCCCATCATCAGGCTGGACACCCGCGAAATTGAAGGTGTGGAAGCACTGGTCCGGTGGAACCACCCCACCCGCGGGATCATCATGCCGGACGAGTTCATCCCCATCGCCGAGGAAACGGGAATGATTTCCGATCTGGGCGGTTGGGTGCTCCGCACCGCCGTCGAGCAGTTAAAGCAATGGCGCAGCGACCCACTGACGGCGGGCCACAACTTCAGCATGCGTATCAACGTTTCGGCGGCGGACCTGCAGCGGCTGGAGTTCATTGAAGACGTTCGCGAAGCCTTGGCTTCAGCCGACCTGGATCCGTCGCTCCTGGTCCTGGAGCTGACCGAAAGTGCCGTCATCCAGGGCAACGATCTGGACCGTTACACGCTCAATAGCCTGCGCCGCCTTGGTGTGGGATTGGAAATTGACGACTTCGGCACGGGTTATTCCTCCATCAGTTACCTTCGCCAGCTGCCCGTGGACACGGTCAAGGTTGACCGGACGTTGCTTTCCGCCTTGGGCAGCGACCCGTCCCAGCCCGCCCTGCTGGCTGCTGTTCTGCAACTGATCCGCGCGTGCGGGCTGGCTGCTGTGTGGGAAGGCATCGAAAGCGCCGAGCAGGCCGAGTACCTGCTGAGCATCGGGTGCACCAGCGGTCAGGGTTACTACTTCAGCCGGCCACTGCCTGAAGCACAGTTGACCGAGCAGCTGAAGCATCACAAGACATGGCCTGTCAGCTGATGGTCCGCGTCCATGGATGGTGCCGTGTGCGCCACTCCGAATCCAGAATCGCGTAGATGTTCTCTGTGGCCCACTGGCCTTTGTAATGCCAGTTGTCCACCAGCGTTGCTTCAAGCCGCATGCCCAGGCGCTTGCAAATGCCGGCCGAACCGTCATTGAGGGCGTCCAGCTTGGCCTCGATGCGATGGAAGGCCAGTTTCTCGAACGCCAGCTTCATGACGGCTTCCGCAGCCTCGGTGGCAATCCCGTGGCCGCGGGCCTCGGGATGGAGGATCCAGCCCAGCTCGCCCTGCCCGGTGCCCTCCAACCACTTCAGTACTACCTCGCCAAGCAGGCCGGGCTTGTCCTTATGCTCGATTGCCAAGCAAACCCAGTCTCCTTCCTGGTTGAATTCGAAGTTTGCGTACCGGCCAAGGACCTCCATGGACTTGGTTTTGGTCAGCTCGTTGCGCAACAGGAACCGGGCTGTTTCGGGCAGCGACTGGTATCCGTGGAACCGTTGGAGGTCTTCAGCTTCGAAGCGCCGCAGGATGAGTCGGTCGGTGATGATGGGAAGCTCAATTTCGGGCATGCTTCCGAGGCTACTAGCTACGGGTGAATCGTGGCCCAGTCTTGACACGTGGCGCGATCTGGGATTACCTAATGAACATTCGGTAAATAAAGCTGGAGGCAATGACGCATGGTTGAAACAACCCTCTCCGGTGCTCAGCACCACATCCTGACCAACGACTACGCGTCCGAATGGATGGGCATCGAGGTCCTCAAGCTCGACGACGGCCACGCCACCATCCGCATGCATCTCCGCCAGGAAATGCTCAACGGATTCGGCATGGCACACGGCGGAATGATCTTCGCCTTCGGTGACACCGCCTTCGCACTGGCCTGCAACCCGGCCAACCCCACGCCCAAGCAAGCCGCCAACATCACGGTGGCGTCCGGCGTCGACATCAACTTCATCAAGCCGGCGTTCCAAGGCCAAGTGATCACCGCCGTCGCAAACCGCCGCGCGAGCACAGGCCGAAGCGGCCTGTACGACATCCAGATCTATGCGGCATCCCCTGCAGACGCAGCCCCCTCCCCCGAGGCGCCCGGGGAGCTCATCGCTGAGTTCCGTGGCCGCAGCCGCACCATCTCCAAGAAGTAGGAAACCCATGACGCAGAACACTGTGGCCGCCCCCGCCACCTCCACGGCAGCTGCCCCCGTGCTGGACCGTGAAGAGACCATCTCCCGCGACGAACTCGAGGCCCTGCAGCTCACCCGCCTCCAGCACACCGTGGCCTACGCCTACGATCGCGTGCCGCTGTACAAGCGGAAGTTTGATGAGGTGGGCGTACACCCCACCGACCTCCGCGAGTTGAGCGACCTCGGCAAGTTCCCGTACACCACCAAAGAAGACCTGCGCCTGGAATACCCGTTCGGCATGTTCGCCGTCCCGCAGGACCAGGTTGCGCGCATCCACGCGAGCTCCGGCACCACCGGCCGGCCCACCGTGGTTGGCTACACCAAGAACGACCTCGCCAACTGGGCAACCCTGGTGGCGCGCTCCTTCCGCGCCTCCGGCGTCCGCCCCGGCATGAAGGTTCACAACGCCTACGGATACGGCCTGTTCACCGGCGGCCTCGGCGCGCACGCAGGCGCTGAAGCGCTCGGCTGCACCGTCATCCCCATCTCCGGCGGCCAAACCGAACGCCAGATCCAGCTCATCCAGGACTTCAAGCCCGACGCCATCCTGGCCACGCCCACGTACCTGCTCACCATCGCCGATGCCATGCAACACCAAGGCATCGACCCCACGTCCACGTCGCTCAAGTATGCCGTTTTGGGCGCCGAACCGTGGACTGAAGAGATGCGCCACGAGCTCGAAACCACCATGAACATCAAGGCCTCGGACATCTACGGGCTCTCCGAGGTCATGGGCCCTGGTGTGGCCGGCGAAGCTGTTGAAACGCAAGACGGCTGCCACATCTGGGAGGATCACTTCCGCCCCGAGATCATCGACCCGTTCGACCACTCCACGGTCCTCGCCGACGGCGAACCCGGCGAGCTCGTTTTCACTTCCCTCACGAAGGAAGCGCTGCCGATCATCCGCTATCGCACCAAGGACCTCACCCGCCTGCTCCCCGGCACCGCACGCCCCGCGCACCGCCGCATGGGCCGCATCACCGGCCGCAGCGACGACATGATCATCCTTCGCGGCGTGAACCTGTTCCCGTCACAGATCGAGGAAATTGCGCTCCGCATCCCCGAGCTCAGCCCCCACTTCCAGCTCGAAATCACCCGCCCCGAAGGCAAGCGCATGGACTCGCTGACTGTGAAGATCGAGCGCCGCGAGAACGTCCCGTCCGAGGCAGGCACGACGGCGGCACACACCTTGCGTGAGCAGATCAAGATTCATGTCGGGTCATCTTGCGTAGTTGACGTTGTAGAGCCCGGCTCACTTGAACGGTCCAATGGCAAGCTTCGCCGGATCTACGACATGCGACCCAAAGGCTGAGCGCCGTCCACCACTGAGATCGTGAGAAAATGCCAGCATGCCTACTGAGACCACCACCAAGCGCGGACGGCCCGGTTATGACCAGCAGTCGGTGCTCCGCATCGCCGTCGACGTCTTCAACCGCCACGGGTACGACGCAACGTCCATGGGCATCCTGGCCGAAAATCTCGGGATCTCGAAGTCAGCCATCTACCACCACGTGCCGTCCAAGGGCGATCTGCTGAAGCTCGCCCTGGACCACGCCTTGGGCGGCTTGGAAGCCATCCTCGAGGAGCCGTCCGCTACGTCCGGTCCTGCTGATGCGCGGCTGGAGTTCGTGCTGCGGCAGACCATTGCCGTGCTGGTGGACCGGTTGCCGTTCGTGACCCTGCTCCTGCGCTTGCGGGGCAACACGGAGATCGAACGCGACGCCCTGGAACGCCGCCGCGCCTTCGACCACAAGGTGGCCGAGCTGATTGCCGCTGCCCGGGAAGACGGCTCCCTGCGCCAGGACATCGATCCCCGCACCGTCACCCGTCTGCTGTTCGGCACCATCAACTCGATCGTGGAGTGGTACAAGCCGGGCGGCTCTCTGTCCCCGGAGAAGCTCGCCGACGACGTCATCACCATGGCCTTCGACGGGCTTCACACAGCCGCCTGACGCTCTCTCACATCCCCCACCCTTCCGGCCAACCCTCTCTCACATCCCCCACCCTTCCGGCCAACCCTCTCTCACATCCCCCACCCTTCCGGCCAACCCTCTCTCACATCCCCGGTGGCGGGCATGACGAAGCCAGGTGCCGCCGTCGTCGTGAAGTTCCTCATGGCTGCCTTCGGCCGGAACGACGAAACGCCTTTCCGCATTGAAGCGGAAAGGCGTTTTGTCGTTGCTGCAAGAGCGTCCCGGCCAAACCCGAGGGATCTGCGAGAGGGACCCGGCCAAACCCGAGGGATCTGCGAGAGGGACCCGCTCAAACCCGAGGGATCTGCGAGAGGGACCCGCTCAAACCCGAGGGATCTGCAAGAGCGTCCCGGCCAAACCCGAGGGATCTGCGAGAACGACCCGGCCAAACCCGAGGGATGTGAGAGAGCGTCCCGCTCAAACCCGAGGGATGTGAGAGAGCGTCCCGCTCAAACCCGAGGGATCTGCGAGAACGACCCGGCCAAACCCGAGGGATGTGAGAGAGGGTTACTTCTCCACGAGGGTCAGGACGTCGTAGGTGGCCACGATTTCGTCGTTCTGGTTGGTCAGGACGGCGTCCCAAGCCACCTCGCCGTATTCATCAGTCTCGCGAGGCGTGATCTTCTTGGCCGTCAGCGTGACCCGAATGGAGTCGCCGGCGGCAACCGGGGTGATAAAGCGCAGGTTCTCCAGGCCGTAGTTAGCCAGGACGGGACCCGGAGCGGGCTCAACAAAGAGTCCGGCAGCCCAGCTCAGGAGGAGGTAGCCGTGGGCCACGATGCCGGGGAAGAACGGGTTGGCTTCAGCGGCTTCCTGATTGGTGTGCGCGTAGAACGTGTCGCCAGTGGAGTTCGCGAAGGCAGTGATGTCCTCAAGCGTGACTTCACGGAGGTCCGAACGTACGGCATCACCGATGCGGAGCGTGGACAGGTGCTTCCGGAAGGGATGCTCGCCCTCGGTCTCCACGGTGAAGTTCCGGTCCGCGCCGGTGTGCCACAGACCGGTAACCGCGGTCAGCATGTTCGGCGAACCCTGAATGGCCGTACGCTGCATGTGGTGCATCACGGAGCGGATACCGCCCAGCTCCTCGCCCCCACCTGCGCGGCCGGGACCGCCGTGAACCAAGTGCGGGACCGGCGATCCGTGGCCGGTGGATGAGCGCGCGTCTTCACGGTTGAGCATGTGAACGCGGCCGTGGTGAGCAGCGATGCCGAGCACCAGTTCCCGCGCAACAGCAGGATCGTTGGTGCATACAGATGCCACCAATGAGCCGGAGCCGCGGGCCGCCAAGCGGATGGCGTCGGTGAGGTCCGAGTACCCAATCACTGAGGAAACCGGCCCGAACGCCTCCAGTGAGTGCACTTCTTCGGCTTCGGCGTCTGCCCAGCTCAGGAGCACCGGAGACATGAAGGCGCCGTCTTCCACCACGCCTACGGTGCCGCCGACGGAGGTGACCGACGGCGAATCGAGAGATCCGTACGCAAGCTCACCGCCGGCGTCGAGCATGGACTGAACGGCAGCGCGAACGTCAGCGAGCTGTTCCAGGGACGCCAAGGCACCCATGGTGACGCCCTCGGCTCGGGGATCGCCAACCACGACGCGCTCGTTGATGCGCGCGCCGATGGCAGCCGCGACGTCGGACGTCAGCTCCTGGGGGACGATGACGCGGCGGATGGCCGTGCACTTCTGGCCGGCCTTGACGGTCATCTCGGTGACCACCGCCTTGATGAAAGCGTCGAACTCGGGGGTGCCCGGAACGGCGTCGGGTCCGAGGATTGCGGCGTTGAGGGAGTCGGTTTCGGACGTGAAACGGACGCCGCCCTGGACCACGTTCTTGTGGCCCTTCAGCGAGTTGGCAGTGGATGCCGAGCCCGTAAACGAAACGAGGTCGCGGTAGTCGAGCTCGTCCAGGATGGTGCGGGCGGAACCGGAAATCAGCTGGATGGAGCCTGCCGGAAGAATGCCGGACTCGACGATTGCCTTGACCGCCGCGGCGGCAACATAACCCGTGGGCGTGGCCGGCTTCACGATGGTGGGGACGCCGGCCAGGAACGCGGGAGCGAACTTCTCCAGCATGCCCCAGACCGGGAAGTTGAACGCGTTGATTTGGACAGCAACGCCGGGGATCCGGGTGTAGATGTGTTCTGCGACGAACGATCCGTCCTTGGACAGAGTTTCCATGGGGCCGTCCACCACAACCTGCGAGTTGGGCAGCTCGCGGCGGCCCTTGGAGCCGAAAGTGAAGAGCACGCCGATGCCGCCATCGATATCGATCATGTTGTCGATCTTGGTGGCACCGCTCTGCGAAGAGGATTCGTACAGCTCTTCGCGGCGCCCGTTGAGGTACATGGCAAGCTCTTTGAGCTTGAGCGCGCGCTGGTGGAAAGTCAGCTTCCCAAGTTCAGTTTGCCCGGTGGTGCGGCCGTGATTGACGACGGCGGCAAGGTCCAGTCCGTCGGTGCTGACGTTGGCCAGGACCTCTCCGGTGCTGGCATCACGGACCGGGACTTTCTTGGCGTCGGGTGCCGGCGTCCACCAGGCATCCTGGACGTAGCTGGGGACGGTTGCAACGGCTGTGGTTTCCGGGGCGACTGCGGTAGTGGTCATCGTCGACGGGTCCTTCCAAGGCACGTGAAATCGGCACGGTCATTGCTGACTGGAGCCAACATTACTGACCGGCCGTTCGGTAATATATACAGGGTACATGAATGCCCGGTGGAGTACAGCAGGAATTTTTCCGCTTTGGAGGACGCAACGAAGGGCCGGCCTCCATAGTGGGAGACCGACCCTTCACATTGCTGACACACGCAGTATGGCTACGAGGGTCCGAACTTGGTGTTGTAGCGGAACATGAATGCGGCCATGGCATCACGGTTCACGGGGAGCAAAGGCTTGAACGCCTTGCCACCGGCTTCGGCCCAACCCGTGGAGATGCCCTGGGCTGCGAGCCACGTGATCTCCTTGTAGAACTGCGCCCCGACGGCAAGATCAACGAACGGCGAAGCCGCCGGGGCAGTGAACTCAGGCTGCTCAGCCAAACGGTACATGAACGCAGCCATGGCATCGCGGTTCACGGGCTGCAACGGCCGGTAGGTCTTGGTCTTGTCAGCCTCTTCCCAACCGGTGGTGATGCCCTTGTCTGCCAGCCAGGTGATCTCTTTGTAGAACTTGGCGTCTGTGGGGAGGTCAGCGAACGGTGACACAGCAGGCGGGGTGAACTCAGGTTCGCCCAACAACCGGTACATGAATGCGGCCATCGCGTCACGGTTTACCGGAGTCAGCGGCTGATAGGTCCTGGACCCATTGGCCTCCCAACCCGTGGAAATTCCCGCATTGGCCAACCAAAGGATTTCATCCTGGAACTGAGCTCCGAGGGGAACATCGTCGAAGCCCCGGGTACCCTGCGTTGCAGTCGCGTAACTCAGTGTCCCAAGATTTGTGTTCTGGCCTACGAACGAGGAAACAGACCTGGCGTTCGTTGCGTTGAGGACATTTCCGGAGTAGATCGGGCCAGCCCCTTCGGGCTCAGCCGACACAAAGTAGAGTCCCGTGGTGAGGCCAGTGACATTGAAGGTACCGTCTGCTGCGGTGTAAGAAAACCGTGTCACAAGCGACTCGTCCTTGGTGTAAACGTTAACTCGCACGCCGCTCAGGGGAGCTCCTGTGGATCCCAGGATCTTTCCGGTAAGAGTTCCGCCCTGGCGAACGGTTGCGTTGACACTGTTTAGGGTCTGTCCGGCGGCTACGGTCACCGGCGTTGCGTTAGCAGCGCCTCCGGACTCGGGGAGGTCCTTATAAAGCTGTGCCTCGTACTTGGACACGAAACCCTTGGTCCGGTTGAACTGAACCGTGTACGTGCCAGGCAGCAGGTTCTTCAGCGCGTAGGTGGTCTGGGAGGTTTCCATGACCGTTGACGCTGCAACAGTGCCGTCTTGAGCAATGGCAGTAATGCTCATGCCCGGACCACTCATAGTGGGGCCAGGGGCTGGGGCACCCGCGATGGAGCCGCCGATAGTGGCAGCCGCAACGGCAGTGTCCTGGATACCAGCGAGCTGCTGTCCTTCAGTAACCGTTACTGACTGTGAGCTGCCGACTCCCGCAACACCGCCATGCCACATGTTCGCCCACCCGCTCTGGGCTTGGAACTGAATCTTGTAAGTGCCCGGCGCGAGGCCACCCACCACATAGTTTCCGGAGTCCGAGCTTTGGAGAAACGCATTTCCCGCGTAGCCGCTGTTCGCGTAGTCGGGACCCTTGATGACGTTGACCTGACCGGTAAAGGCAGCAGAGCCAGCCGGAACGGAGACCTTTCCGGAAATGAAGGCTGCTGGCTTCAGGGTCTGGTTGATGCCCGTGGTGGTGGCACCCGGTGAAACGTTGACGAGCGTTTTTGAACCGTCCGGAGAGGTTGAATAGTGAGCATTCACCACCGGCGACGGCTGGAAGGGGTAGTTGAAGTTGACCCAGACGTTGCCTGCGGGAAGTCCACTAACCGTGAACGTTCCGTCCGAGGCCACATTCGCCGTTTGATAATACCCGACTTCGGGGCCGGCGAAGACAGTTATCTTGGACGCGTCAACGCCCGCCGGTACGGTGACCGTTCCTGAAATGCTTCCCGTAGCTGCTGCAAACGCCGGGGATGCGATCCCGGCAGGCAGGGCGCCCAGGACGAGTGCCGCTAGTAGTGTGATTGCGAGCCGAAAACGGCCGCGAGAATAACCCCTCATGGGTCCCCCATGTTTCATGCGAACGAAGGGGCCGCAAATGGCGGCCCCTCGCGATCCTAATGCAGGGAACGGGTAATACTAAACGCCGCATATTTGTGAAGTGAGAGAACGCTTCGCAGACGATTAGCCCCGCCTGAGCAGCTTCCGCATCAAAAGCATGGGCTTCTTCAAGAACTCCCCCACACTCGTCCGTACAACAACGGTCTGGCTCAGCGCCTCGAGACGCTCCAGGATGTGGTCGAGCTTGGCAGCGGACTCGTCCAGGCGTCGCTGCTGCGCGACAATGAGTTCTTCTTGCTCCGACAACACCCGCGTCAGGTAAAGCATGGTGCCAAGTCCGCCCTGCGCGGCCTGGTCACGGAGATAGTCGTCGCGAACCAAGGCATCGTATTGGGCATGTTCTGCGACCTTAGCGAAGATGCTGTTGCTGTGGTGGCCATCGGATTGGGGCCGCTGCGACCAGAAGGCGAGAGGTTCGCCGTCGAGGAATCCAACGCGCGAGTGGCTCAGCACGCGGAGGTGGAATTCCCAGTCCCCCACCACGGGCAGGTTCTCGTTGTAATATCCCACGTGGTCGTGAAGATTGCGCCTGTACAGGAACGAAATGGGAACGGCACGGTTGATCTTGAGCATGTCAGCGAGCGTTATTTGCCGCATGTCAGCCCAAAAGATTTCGCGGCGGATGGGCTCGATCGCGCCGTCCACAAGCTCTTCGATGACGATTTCCGTCCGCACCATCACGCCGCTTTCGGCAGCGTGCGCGGGGTCGTCAAGGTAGGCCACTGTTCGGGCCAGAAATTCAGGGGCCCAGAAGTCGTCGTCGTCGTGGATCACCACGAACTCGCCGGATCCTGCCTTGAGACCGGCATTCGAGGCCCCCTCCATGCCAGCCGATTCAGCGTGGTGAAGCGTCGTAACGCGGGATCGCTCGGCTTCCGACCGCTGGGAGATGAGGTGGTCCACGTCGGCAGGGTTGCCGCCGTCGTTGACAATCACCAGCTCGAAGTCCTGGAACGTCTGGGCAAAGATGTCGTCCAAGGCGCGCGCCAGGAAAATGGGTCGGTTCTTGGTTCGGGTCACGATGGTGACGCGGGCACCGGAAGTCATTGCGGATCCATTCATTTCGGAGACGAGTCAACTCTGCATGTTAGCAGCGCTGGTGACCCCGAGCTTGGCCCTGACTGCCGCCAACTCCGCCTCGGAAACGCCGTTGGACGTCAGAAACGCGGCTACATCGATCGAAGCAAGGAACTCGCGCAGGCTGGCTCGCCGCCGGGTCAGCATTGCCTCAAGGTCCTCCTCGGACAGATACGGATCGTGCGCATGCGGCGCCCCGTGCGTGCGATGCCGCTCGTTGATGCCCCGCGCCGCGAGCTCGTATCCACGCACAATCTCCTCATCACCAACCCCCGCCAATCGCTGCAGGAGCAAAGCGATCACTCCGCTGCGGTCCCTACCCGCGGAGCAATGAACCACCACCTTGCCGGGTGAGGCCGCAATAGCTTTGAAGACTGCCGTTATCTTCTCAGCGAACAATTCCAGGTAATCCGCATACTGCGCGGGTTCCTTGAGGTACGGGCCAAAAAGCTCGCTGTAGTCCCTATGGTCCGGATCTTCCGTTGGGCAATGCACGACGTCGATCCGCGCCTTCACCTCGTCCGGCACCTCGGGATCGGTGTCGCGTTGCCGCCGCTCGCGCGAGGCGCGGAGATCGATCACGGTGCGGACGCCGTCGTCGTACATCTGCTGCCAACCGGCTTCGGTAACCCATTCATGGCGACCCATGCGATACACATCCCCGGCGATGCGCCACGCGTTCACGGCGCCGTCCCAATGGACACTTTGGTGAGCTGAAGTAGTCCCGTCCATAGGAGGTAGCTAAGCACATTGGCGCCTTGGTGTGGGAAGTGAGAGAGGCTTCCGCGCAAGCACGCGGGAAGTGAGAGAGGGTCGCGCGCAAGCACGCGGGAAGTGAGAGAGGATCGCGCGCAAGCACGCGGGAAGTGAGAGAGGGTTCCGCGCAAGCACGCGGGATGTGAGAGAGGGTCGCGCGCAAGCACGCGGGAAGTGAGAGAGGGTCGCGCGCAAGCACGCGGGAAGTGAGAGAGGGTGGGGGGTGGGTCTTGCGGAGGCTGAGTGACCCATGTCATACTCGTTCTCGATGCGCATCGACGATACGCATCGACAAGCCACAGGAACTGTTCAGCAGAGAGCACAAGGAGGTCAGGCCATGCCCACCAGCAAGGACGTTGCCCAGGCCGCCGGAGTAGCTCAAAGCACGGTGTCCTATGTACTGAGCGGCAAGCGGCCGATTTCCGAGAAGACCCGCAAAAAGGTCGAGGCGGCGATCGAACAACTGACGTACCAGCCGAATGCCGGTGCCCGCGCCTTGGCGGGGCGCAGGACGCGCGTCATCGGGCTGGTCATTCCGTTCATTCCAGAACTGGAAATGGCCTCCCTCATGGAATTCGTTTCCGTGATCGCATCGACGGCGAGGCAGTTCGATCACGACATCCTGCTGGTCACCGAAGACGAAGGGGCCGCGGGGCTCCGCCGTGTTGTCGGTCAGCAGATCTGCGACGGCCTGATCCTCATGCAAGTGGAAGACGAGGATGAACGGCTCCCGGTCGCGCGGACGCTCAACGTCCCCGTGCTGCTGATCGGCATCCCCCGGGATCCGTCCGGCCTGGTCTGCATAGACGCAGACTTCGAAATGGCAGGCGAGCAATGCGTCCGCGACCTGGCCGCAGCCGGCCACAACGTCATTTCGATCATCGAATGGCAGCCAGCCGTCGTGAACCGGCACGTCAATTACGTTGACCGGTTCATGCGCGGAGCCGATGGGGCCGCCGAATCCCTGGGAGTGGCAGTTCAGCACTTTCCGGGAGGCGCGGATGTTGCCATCATCGCGGATTCCGTAGACAAGGCACTGGCCGCCACAGACGGCGTGCCAGCCTTCATCGCACCGGACCGCACCATTCAAGACATCCTGCGCCGTGCCCTCGCCGCCCGCGGACTGACTCCCGGCAAGGATGTCTCCATCATCGGCAGCGCTTCTCCCACCCTGGCCGAACTACAACCCGTGCCACTCTCCACGATTGATCTACGCCCGAGGGAAGTATCCCGGCGGGCAGTGAAAATCATTTGCGACCTCCTCGAAGCCGACAACCAGGGACCACACGAATCCTTGGAACTGGTACCCACGGTCATAACGCACCGTTCAAGCACGCTCCGCCCACCCCACGGCAGCTAAGTCCCCTCTTTACGTACCCGTTTTACCTCCGTTTCCGAACTCATCGATACGCATCGTCGATACGCATCGATAAATCGATTCCCAGAAAAGGAACAGACAATGAAGTCAGCACAAAGGACATCCCGTCCACTCGCTTTGGCTATGGCCGCCATGGTCGGCCTGCCGTTGGCCCTCTCCGGCTGCGGTTCCTCCACAGCTGCATCCTCCACCGAAGCCGTCACGGAAATCTCAGTGATGGACTACTACAACAACGAGCCGGACAAGTCCTTCATCGGCGATGCCCTGACCAAGTGCGGCACCCAGCTGGGCGTCACCGTCAAGCGGGAGACTGTCCCCGGAAAGTCGCTCGTTTCCAAGGTTCTCCAGCAGTCCTCCTCCAAGACACTCCCGGACGTCCTCATGTTGGACAACCCGGACCTGCAGCAAATCGCGGCCACAGGTGCGCTGGCTCCGCTGGCCGATTTCAAGGTCAGCACGGAGAACTTTGCTGAAGGCGTGCTGAGCGCGGGCACCTACAAAGACAAGGTGTATGGTCTGGCTCCCACGGTGAACACCATCGCCCTTTTCTACAACAAGGACATCCTGGCCAAGGCCGGCGTCACTCCCCCTATTACCTGGGATGAGCTCAAGGAGGCCTCCGCAAAGCTCACTGCAGGAGACCAGTACGGACTGGCCTTCAACGCCAACCCCACCTATGAAGGCACTTGGCAGTTCCTTCCTGTCATGTGGTCCAACGGCGGCGATGAGAAGAAGATCGACACCAAGGAGACCGAGCAGGCGCTCCAGCTGTGGACCGACCTGGTCAAGAGCGGCTCCGTCTCTTCCTCTGCCCTCAACTGGACCCAGGCTGATGTGAAGGACCAGTTCCTGGCCGGCAAGGCCGCCATGATGGTCAATGGGCCGTGGCAGATTCCTGCTTTGGACAAGCAGCCCACACTTCAGTACGGCGTAGTGAAAATTCCGGTACGGGAAGCCGGCCAGACGTCGGTGGCTCCGCTCGGCGGCGAAGTGTGGACGGTTCCGCAGACTGGCAACAAGGCCCGGCAAGCCAAAGCAGCAGAGATGGTTGCCTGCTTGAACAGCGACGAGAACCAACTCGCCATGGCCACAGCCCGCAACACCATCCCCTCCAAAACCACGCTCTCGGACAAGTTCGCCAGCGACAACCCCAAGCTCGCAACGTTCACCGAACTGATCAAGACTGCCCGCGCACGCACCGGCCAGCTCGGAGAAGAATGGCCCGCACAGGCCACCAAGATCTACACAGCCATTCAGTCTTCACTCACGGGCAACGCCTCACCGGCCGACGCACTCAAGCAAGCCCAAGGTCAGTAGGCAGCTGCCATGTCATTAGCAACTGATCTACCTCATTCAAAGGGGCAGACTACCGGCGGGGCCGCCAAAACTCACGGCTTAGGGACCGGACAGCCAGCCCCCAGACGCCGCACCCGACAACGCCGCGAGCGCCTCTTCCAGTGGCTCTTCCTGGTTCCCGCAGTGGTGTACATGACGTTGTTCTTCGGCTATCCCGTAGTCAAGAACGTGGTCATGAGTTTTCAGGAATACACCACCTCCACGTTCTTCACCGGAGAAGCCCCCTGGGTAGGGTTCGCCAACTACGTGACTGTACTGTCGTCGTCGTTGTTTTCAACGTCCCTGCTCAACACCGTCTTGTTCACCATCGGCTCGATTGTGGGCCAGTTCGTGATCGGCCTTTCGTTGGCGATCTTCTTCCAGCGCAAGTTCCCGCTCAACGGCATCCTGCGGTCCCTGCTCCTGCTTCCCTGGCTCCTTCCCTTGATCGTCTCCAGTGCTGTGTGGCGGTGGATCCTGGATAAAGACAGCGGCGCTCTCAACCGCTTCCTTGGAGACCTCGGCATCATCGATACCGGTATTCCGTGGCTCACCAGCACCTCACTGGCCCTCATCGCGGTGGTGGGTGTTAACATCTGGATCGGCATCCCGTTCAACATGACCATCCTCTACGGCGGACTGCAGGAAATCCCGGACGAACTGTACGAGGCCGGATCCCTGGACGGTGCCACCGGGTGGAAGGCCTTCCGGCACATCACCTGGCCCATGCTGCGGCCAGTAGTGAGCGTGGTCCTGGTGCTCGGTGTCGTCTACACGCTCAAAGTGCTGGACATCATCCTGGGACTAACCAACGGCGGGCCGGCCAATTCCACCCAGACCATCGCCACGCAGTCGTACAACCTGTCCTTCCACGAATTCAAGTTCGGTGAAGGCGCAGCCCTGGGCAACGTGCTGGTCATCATCTCCCTGGTCTTCGCAGTGCTGTACCTGCGGGCCAGCCGACGCGCAGTGGACGAGTGAGGACAGCATGACAACCACACTGAAAGCCCCCACGCTCCGGCGTAACAACCCACGAGCTACGGGACGCAAGAACTGGGGCTACACGGCACTGGCCATCTTCTTCCTGGCCATCATGCTGTTCCCCGTGTATTGGATGGTCAACGCCTCCTTGCAACCCAACGGCACCACCTTGGAAACCTCGTGGTTCCCGCTGAAGCCCGACTTCACCGGTTACGCCACAGCCATCAACGAGCAAGCGGGCAACCTGGGAACCAGCCTCATCATTTCGCTCGGAAGCGTGGCGCTGAGCCTGGCCATCGCCGCCCCGGCCGCTTACGCTTTGGCCTACTTCAAGGTCCGTGGCGCGGGAGTGGTCCTGTTCGCGATCCTCATCAGCCAGATGATTCCGGGGATCGTGGTGGCCAACGCCTTGTACACCGCGTACAACGATCTGGGCCTGCTCAACTCCATTCCAGGTTTGATCCTGGCTGACTCGGCCCACGGCATCCCGTTCGCGATCCTCATCATCCGGGCGTTCATGAACGGCATGCCGGCCTCGGTGATCGAGGCCGCACGGGTGGACGGCGCCGGACACGTCCGGGCGTTCTGGTCGATCGTGCTGCCGCTCAGCCGAAACTCCCTGATCACCGCCGGGCTTTTCACCTTCCTGTTCGCGTGGAGTGACTTCCTGTTCGCGCTGACGCTGACCACCACCGAAGCCGTCCGACCCGTCACCTTGGGCATCTTCCAGTACATCGGCGCCTATGTGAACGACTGGAGTTCGGTCATGGCGACGGCGGTACTCGCCTCCATCCCGGCCATCGTCCTGCTGGTCGCGGCCCAAAAATACATCGCCGCCGGCACCACCGGCGGTGCGGTCAAGTAGACCGCCCTCCCACACCTTCAAGGAGAAAATCATGACTGAAAGCAAGCCCATCCGCGTCACTGTGTGGTCCGAGAACCGCCACGAAAAGCGCGACGAACTGGTGGCACGCCTCTACCCGGACGGTATGCACGGCGCCGTCAAGGCGGGCATCGAGGAGAACCTGGGTGCCGCCGTCGAGGTCCGGACCGCAACCCTGGATGAACCGGAACACGGCCTCACCGAGGAAGTCCTTGCCAACACCGATGTCCTCACCTGGTGGGGTCACATGTCACATGCCGACGTTGAGGACGAGATCGTGGAGCGCGTCCACCGGCACGTCCTGGCCGGAATGGGCCTGATTGTGCTGCATTCCGGGCACTGGTCCAAGATCTTCACCAAGCTCATGGGCACCTCGTGCACCCTGCGCTGGCGCTCGGAACAGGACCGCGAACTCGTGTGGACCGTGGACCCCACACACCCCATCGCCAAAGGCATCCCGCACCCCATCGAGATCCCGCAGCAGGAAATGTACGGCGAGTTCTTCGACATCCCCATCCCCGAGGAACTGGTGTTCATCAGCTCGTTCAGCGGCGGCGAGGTGTTCCGTTCCGGCTGCACGTTCCGCCGCGGTCACGGCAAAATCTTCTTCTTCAGCCCCGGCGACCAGGACTACCCCGTCTACCACCACAAGGACGTGCGGCGGGTCATCGCCAACGCCGTGGAATGGGCCATCACCGATCGTCCGGAACGCGCTGTACCGGAACTGCTGCGTTACGAGACCGGCGACTTCTTCAACGGCAAGAGCTACCAGGGAGCCAACGCGTGAGCACGCATTTCGCCACCATTCCCGACGACGGCACTCCCCTTCGCGTCGTGGTAGTCGGCGCCGGGGGCATGGGCCGCGCGTGGCTGCGGACGGTGGAATCGTCGCCGTTGGTGGAACTCGCGGGCATCGTTGACCTTGACCTTTCGGCCGCCACCGAAGCGGCGGCGTCCCTGGGCCGTCCCGACCTCCCGGTCGGTGCCGGTACAGCAGCAGTGGCGTCCGACGTCGGAGCCCAGGCCGTCATCAACGTCACCGTTCCTGCCGCGCATCATCCGGTCACCACCGAAGCGCTGGCCGCAGGCTTGCCGGTCCTGGGTGAGAAACCAGTAGCTTCCACTGTGGCCCAGGGGCTTTCCTTGGCGGCCGCCGCCGAGCTCCATGGTCAGCTGTTCATGGTCAGCCAGTCCCGGCGGTACAACAAGCACTTGTTTTCCGCCAAACACCTATCGTCAACTTTGGGTGCCGTTGGCATTGTGTCCGCTGAGTTCTTCAAGGCCCCGCACTTCGGCGGTTTCCGGGACGCCATGGACCACCCACTCCTGCTGGACATGGCCATCCACCAGTTCGATATGGCCCGTTTCTTGCTGGACGCCGACCCCGTCTCAGTGTTCTGCGAGGAGTACAACCCTTCGTGGAGCTGGTACCGCGGAGACGCAGGGTCCACGGCCATCTTCGAGATGACCGGCGGCGAGCGCTTTGTGTTCACGGGCAGCTGGTGCAGCCCTGGACAGGAAACATCATGGAATGCGTCGTGGCGGATCAGTGGCGAGCACGGAACTGTCCTTTGGGACGGCGACAACGAACCAGTATCTTCCGTTCCATCGGATGCCGGGTACTCTGAGGACCCCGGCCAGGAGATTGCCGGCTCCTTGCGGGACTTCGTGTCCGCTGTGCGCACCGGAAGCACGCCCATGGGACGTGTGCACCAGAACATCATGAGCCTGGCCATGGTGGAGGCGGCCATCCTCAGCGCTTCCACCGGTGCACGTGTTTCAGTCGATTCGTTACTGGAAGACTCGTACCAACAAGCAATCCTGGCTGAGCGCGATCCCGCCGTGTTGGAGGTGCTCAAGTCCTGGACCTCGGTGAGGAGTGCCCTGGCCGGCGAAAGCGTTGCGCTGTGACGGGTGCTCCGGCGTGACTTGGTTGCGATCTCGCCGAGGGGTTAGCTCTCGGGCTTATCGAGACTCCTTACACCCGAGATCTCACCCCTCGGCGAACGGGTTAGCGCTTTGCCAGCTGGGCGGGCTTGATTGTGGAGAGTAGGGCTGCGGCGTAGGCCTGATGGCCGGCCGGATTCGGGTGGAAGTTGGCGTCCGGCAGGCGATTGAACGGGGGCACCGGAGCCGGGACCAGCACAATCCACGGTTCAGCTGAGTTGACCGCATGCCCGCGGAATCGCTTGGTCACGTCAACGAACACCGCATTGACCTCACTCGCCTTCACCGCTGCTGCAATGGTCGTGTTGAGAGCAGCGACGGCCCGGTTGACCTCAATCTGGTGCTCCACAGAAACAATGGGCACACCGTTGATGGGATCAAAGAGCAGTGGGTAGCCCATCACCGCGATGGTTGCATTTGGCGCGGCTTCGGCGATGTCCCTATAAAATTCCGCAAGCGTCAACTCCAGGCCCGGCAAGAGGGACATGGCATTATTCACGGCACCTTGGCAGATGATGAGAGTCTGCGTGAGGCAAGCAACCAGAGCATCCCCACTCCCAATGTCATTGGCGCCTGCCGTAATACTGACGAGCTCCGCAGCAGCAAGCTCGTTCCCCAGGCCGCTAATCTGGGCCGAAACCGATGGAATGGGAACCTCGTCGAGAGTAAACAAGAGCGCCCCATGGCACGCCCCGTTCGCCAAAAGGTTCACGCGGCCTGTATCGGCAACCACATCCACGTAGCCGCCCTCGCTTTGCCAACAAATTGCGTCTGCATACAACCCGCCGGCCCCGGTCCCCGCCGTATACGAATCACCGAGCGCAACGTAGTCCACCGGTGGCGGCGGGGCGGCAGTAGCCGGACTTGCCGTAAATCCTAAGGTGAGCGCCAGGACCGCAAGCGCGCCCGCAAAAGCGGTGTGCCGCCGTCGTAATTGATGAGTTGCCATTGTGAATCCCCTTTTTTACCGCTCGATGGGGCTCCGGTTCCGCATGCGCGGAAGTCGCGGCTCGCCCACCAGTCGGCCGCGCACCCGGGGCAATGTGTTGGCTAGATTACGCCCACGGGTGTGTTGGGGAAAGACCTTGACAGTACGCCGAGGGGTTAGTTCTCAAGGCTTACGCGACCGGATAAGGCCGAAAGCTCACCCCTCGGCGAACCAGTTACGCGCTGGACTTCGCCAACCGGAATTCCAGCCCATTCCGGACGGCCGGCCATTCGTGTTCGAGGATGGAAAAGACCACGGTGTCGCGGAGGGCCCCGTCCTTGCTGCGGGAGTGGTTTCGAAGCACGCCGTCCTGTTTGGCACCGAGCCGGGCGATAGCCTCACGGGACTGCTGGTTCATCCAGTGCGTGCGGAACTCCACGGCCGGGCAGCCCAGGGTTTCGAACGCGTGGCGCAGGAGCAACAGCTTCGAATCCGGGTTGGTTCCTGTACCGTGCGCCGATGCGGCATTCCACGTGGATCCGATCTCCAAGCGAGGCGTCTCGGCGTCGATATTCATGTACGTCGTCATGCCGATGAGCTTGCCCGTGGTGTTGGACCTGGTGGCAAAAGGCACCATGGTCCCTTGGGATTGCAGCCCCAAGCGGCGATCAATTTCGGCAGCCATGCCCTCGGGCGTAGGGACCGAGGTGTACCAGAGCTTCCAGAGATCACCGTCGCGGGCAGCGTCCACCAGGCCGTGGTGGTGTTCCTGGCTCAACGGCTCCAGCGTCACGAATTTTCCGGTCAGGGTGATGGGTTCGATTGAAGTCACCCGGATAGCCTAACCGCCGCGCAGCCGTCAGTCGGTCCAGTCGAAGAAGCCCTTGCCCGTCTTGCGTCCCAGCTCGCCGCGCGCCACTTTGTCCCGCAGGATCTGGGGCGGAGCGAAGCGGTCGCCCAGCGTGGAGTGCAGGTACTCGGCGATCCCGAGCCGGACGTCCAAGCCAACAATGTCGGTGGTTTTCAGCGGGCCGGTGGGGTGTTTGTAGCCCAGGACCATGGCAGCATCGATGTCACCCGCCGAGGCCACTCCCTCTTCCACCATGCGCATCGCCTCAAGGGCAATGGCGACGCCGAGCCTTGAGGACGCAAAACCCGGAGCGTCATTGACGACGACGGCGGTCTTGCCAAGTGCCTCAGTCCAGTTTTTCGCTGCTTCAGCCAGTTCGGGAGACGTTTCGTTGGCCAGCACCACTTCGATGAGGGTGGAAGCCGGCACCGGATTGAAGAAGTGCAACCCCACGAAGTTCGCAGGGCGGCGAAGCTGGTTGGCGAGCCCGGTGACTGAGAGCGAGGAGGTGTTCGACGCCAGATAAGCATCCGCGGACAAGTGGTCCTCCACAGCCTTCAGCGCTGTGACTTTGAGATCGTAATCCTCGGGCACGGCCTCCACCACGAGACCGCAGTGGATGAAGGATTCGTAGTCCGTGGAGGTGCTGAAACGGGACATAGCGTCTTCGGGGGTTTCGCTCAAGGTACCGCGGGCCGCGGACTTGGCAACGGCATCAGCAACGCGACCTTGCGCTCCGGCCGCTGCCTCGTGATCGCGTTCCACCACGATCACAGTGGCACCCTTGGTAAGGAAGGCATGCGCGATGCCGGCGCCCATCCTGCCTCCGCCCAGGACTCCAACGACGTGCGGGATGGCGGGAGCTTCGGTCATTTCTGGGTCCTGTCTTGCGTGGGTACGTCGGGTGCGGCGGCGGTGTCAGCGGCGGGTAGGGCGGTTTCTTGCGAAGCTTTCGCGGACTTCTTATCCAGGAAAGCCTGCATGCGATCAAACTTGGCCTGGGACTCGAAGAGGATTCCCTGGGCAAGGGTATCGATCAGTGGGTGGGCTTCTGCCGGGGCGTGGAACACGGATTTGGTAATCCGCACGGCCAGAGGGTCCTGGCGTCCGATCCTGTCCGCCAGCTTGTGTGCCGCATCCATGAGCTCGGGTGCTTCGTGGATCTCCGTGATCAGGCTGATTCGCAAGGCTTCCTCAGCGCGGAGCACGGCACCGGCCAAGAGAATTTCCTTGGCTTTCGGTTCGCCCACCAGTTCCTTCAGCCGCCAACTGGCACCGGCTGCGGCCAGGATCCCCAAACCGGTTTCAGGGTTCCCGATGCGGACGCTCGGAGTTCCAATGCGGAAGTCTGCGGCGTACGCGAGCTCGGCTCCCCCGCCAAGGCAGTAACCGTCCAAGGCGGCGATCACGGGCATGGGCAACTTGGCGATCCGGACAAAGATCGTGGAGTTGATCCCCTGCAGGGCGTCTTCCCGGCGGCGTTCGCGCAACTGTCCGATGTCCGCACCCGAGGCGAATACGCCCTCGGTTCCGGCAATGATCAGTACCTTCGGGTTCCGCTCAAGTTCAGCGCAGACCAGGTGAAGCTCGTCCACCATGGTCTGGTCGATCGCGTTACGGACCTCGGGACGGTTCAGCAGAACAGTGAGGCGGTCCCCGCGGTCCTCGATGAGAAGTGTGGAGAAGTCTTTCGGATCCAGCGCCATTACACGCCTTCCAGCAGCATCGCGGTACCCTGTCCGACGCCGATGCACATCGTCGCCAATCCGAGCTTAGGTCCGGTAGTTGAGGCCAGTTCCCGCTCCATGCGGCCCAGCAGGGTGATCGCAATTCGCGAGCCGCTGGAACCGAGCGGGTGCCCCAAACTGATGGCGCCGCCGTCGTTATTCACGATGTCCGGGTTCAGCCCGAGGCGGCGCATGCTCGCCAACGATTGGGTGGCGAAGGCTTCGTTGAGTTCCACGGCGCCCAGCTGATCCACGGTGAGGCCGGAGCGAGCCAGGACCTTTTGGGTGGCCGGGACCGGGCCGATGCCCATGATCTCCGGTTCGCATCCAGCCGAGGCGCCGTCGACGATGCGGGCGCGAGGGGTCAAACCAAACTTCTTGATGGCGGCCTCGGAGGCAACGATGATGGCCGAGGCGCCGTCGTTGAGCGTGGAGGAGTTGCCGGCCGTCACCACGGATCCGCCGGGAACCACCGGGCGGAGCCCAGCGAGTACGTCCATGGTGGTGCCTTCGCGGGGACCCTCATCCGTGTCCACCACGGTCTCCGATTTTCGGGTCTTCACAGTGACGGGAACGATCTCGTCCTTAAAGCGCCCACCGGCGATTGCGGCCAAGGCGAGCTCGTGGGAGCGGACAGCAAAAGCATCAGCATCCTCGCGGGAGATGTTGTCCACGCGGCCGACTTCCTCGGCCGTTTCAGGCATGGAGTAGGTCATCTTGCCATCACGGGAAAGCTCGCCTTTGGTGAAGCGCGGGTTGGCGAAGCGCCAGCCAATGGACGTATCGAAAATCTGGCCAGGCTTGGCGAACGCCGTGGTCGGCTTCTCCTGCACCCAAGGGGCCCGGCTCATGGACTCAACGCCACCGGCCACCACGATGTCCGCAGCGCCGGACTTGATCATCTGGCTGGCCATGATGATCGCGCTAAGGCCCGAGGCACACAGTCGATTGACGGTGATGCCGGGGATGTGGAGGGGAAGTCCGGCCAGGATGGTGGCCATGCGGGCCACATTCCGGTTCTCCTCGCCCGCGCCGTTGGCATTACCGAGGATCACCTCATCAATGGAGTCAGGATCGACGCCGGCACGCGCCACCGCTTCCCGGACCACCAACGCTGCGAGATCGTCCGGGCGGACGGAGGACAGTGCCCCACCGTAGCGACCTACAGGCGTGCGTGCGCCGCCAACAAGAAAAGCCTCGACCATGAGAACATCCTTCGCGAAGTGAAAGGGACCGGTCCGGAATAATATACCGACCGTTCGTTCTATAAAGATTACACGGCAGGGCGGGCCGGTCAACAGCTGAGCCCTCAGTTACAGATCAGAGGAGACCGGCCCCAGCCCGGATCAAACCACCCTGATTCCCAAGTGTCCAGCGAGCAGCGGTGCCATGAGGCTCAGCTGATAGTCATCGATCACCACTCCTGCCAGCCCCGCCAGACCGTTGATTCCACGGAACTCCGAGGTCCGCAGATCCACGTCCATTAGCTTGGCGCCCGTGACATCCAACGTGCCGATGGTGCAGTTCTTCAGCGCCAACCGCGTTCCCGTGCAACCGCCGAGGTCCAGCTCGTTAATGATGCAGTCGGAGATTTGGATATCCATGAGCTTGGAGCCTCGAAGGTTCACGTAGTCCAGCTTGCCGCCATCGATGCGGACTGACCGCCAGTTCCCCTCATAAAGTTCGGCTGAGCCCCACCTCGGATTGCTGATCTCCACGTCTTGCCAGGAACTCCGGGCAGCTGTGAAGACCGGGGCGTACGGCTCCGCGAGGATGCACTCACGGAACGTAGCTCCCCGCAATTGGGCTTCGTTGAAGGACACACCGTTAAGCTCACACTCGATGAAATCCGCGCCGCTCAGTTCCTCGCCGTCGGCAGAAACGCGGGTGAGCCGGACGCCGTCGTACCGTTCGCCGCGCTGGAAGTCCGGGGCGTCGTCGTCACGCAGTTCATCCAACCGCACCGGCGAGATTTTGGGGGCCGCTACCTTCACAGCCGCCATCAGAGCGATTCCGCTTTGGCGGCGATCTCGGCGAGGTCCTTACTGAGGGCCTTGCGGGTCATGCTCATCCCGATTTTCCCGAACAGGGCCATGCCCACCTTGCTGATAAGCGAAGGATTGATCATCTCGGCGCCGAAGGTCAGCGTCAGGTCCGTGCCGCCGTCGCGGTCGTTCAAGGTGAAGCGGGTGGTGTAGTCGGCGCCTCCCTGAAGCGCCTTGACCGTGGTGCTGCGCGGAGGGTCTGTTTGGGACACCCACATCTCTACTGTTTCCTGCTTGCCCATCATGGTGCGGGTTTCCTTCCAGCGGGTGCCCTCGCCGTACGGGCCCTCACTGAGCATCTGGATGGATTCGATGCCGGAGAGCGTTCCGGCCGAGCCGGGAATGTCCGAGATGACGGCCCAAACCTTCTCCGGGCTTGCGTTGACGTGCTGCGTCAGGGTGGTGGTGTGTTCCATATATTGAGCCTAGACCCGACCCCCGACACTCCCAACCGGGGTGCTCGTTGCGAGGCCCACTCTGCACGACTCACCCCACCCAAAAGGCGCAAAGCAGGCCCCACAACACAGGGGTGCTCGTTGCGAGGCCCACTCTGCACGACTCGCGCCACCCAAAAGGCGCAAAGCAGGCCCCACAACACAGGGGTGCTCGTTGCGAGGCCCACTCTGCACGACTCGCGCCTCCCTTAAGGCGCAAAGCAGGCCCCACAACGCGAACGGCGGGCGCCCCCACTAGGGAAGCGCCCGCCGTCGAGTTATGGACCGGAAGAGGGGTGAACCGGAAGAGTTAGCTGAACAGCTCGCTCTTGGGCTCGTTGTTCTTGACCTTCTGCCATCCGAGCCACAGCACCAGGGCGAAGAACGGAATGGTGGCGAGGGTCCACAGGCCAAGCAGGAAGACCTCGCCGGTTTCCTTGTCCGTCATGGAGTCGAAACCGATCAGCACGGTGATGGCCAGCAAAGCGATGAGGCCCAACCAGCTGGTCCACGGTGAACCGGGCATCGGCAGGCTGGAAACGTTGCCGCGCTTCTTCCGCAGGGCAATCTGGCTCGCGAAGATGGAGCCCCACGTGAAGATCACGCCGATGGATGCGGTGTTCAGCGCGAGGTCGAACGCGTGCGAGCCACCCAGCCAGATGTTGAGCAGGATGCCTACAAGGTAGACGCCACCGATCGCCAGGATGGCCGCGTACGGCACGTGGCGTGTGGACATCTTGGTGAGCCACTGCGGTGCGTGGCCGTTGTTGGCCATGGTGCGGAAGATGCGGCCGATCGAGTACAGGCCCGAGTTGCAGGAGGACAGCGCGGCGGTGATGACGATCATGTTCATGACATCGCCCATCCAGCCAAGGCCCATCTGGCCGAACACGGTAACGAACGGCGAGGTGCCGGCCACGTACTGGTCGGACGGCAGCAGCATCGCGAGCAGCGTCACCGAACCGACGTAGAAGACAACAATACGGACCACGACGGCGCGGATCGCCTTGGGAACTTCGCGTTCCGGGTTTTCCATCTCACCAGCGGTAATGCCGACGAGCTCGATGGCGTTGTAAGCGAAGATCACGGCGTTGAGGACCAGGATCATCACCAGGCCGCCCTTGGGGAACATGCCGCCGTCTTCGTGGAAGAGGTTTGCGACGGACGCGTTGCCCTCGCCCACCTTGGCGTTGGTGACAACCATGAACGTGCCAACGGCCAGGAAGATCACGATGGCCGCGACCTTGAGGCAGGAGGCCCAAAATTCGAATTCGCCGAACGCCTTGACGCTGAACAGGTTCACGGCCACCAGCAGCACCAGCGCTGCGATGGCGGACAGTTCAATGGGCACGTTGGGGAAGAAGAACTGGAAGTACAGGCCGATTGCAATGAGTTCGGCAATGCCGGTCATGGCCCAGTTGATGAAGTACATCCACCCGGAGAGGAAAGCGCCCTTCTTGCCGAACATCTCGCCGGCGTAGCTCACGAAGGAGCCGGAGGTTTGGCGGTACATGATGAGCTCGCCGAGGGCGCGCATCAGCAGGTAAGCGATGACGCCGGCAATGGCGTAGGAGAAGATCAGGGCCGGGCCGGTGGAGGCGAGGCGGCCACCGGCGCCCATGAACAGGCCGACGCCGATTGCGCCACCCATGGCGATCATGGTGACGTGGCGGCGGCTCAGGGTCTTCTGATATCCCTCGGCGCTGAGGTTGGAGTCCGAGGCTGCGGATGAGGCCTTGGGGCTCTGGAGATCTGTGGGAGTACTTTGCGGCACAGCTGTTCCTTGTGGGTTGGGGTGTTGCTGTAGGTGTTACGCCAGTGCCGGAACACGGGCGGCTTTGGCACACATAATTCGAGCTTTTCCTCGTTTGAGGGTTCGAAGTGTGACAAAGAACGCAGAACGCCGAAGCTTCGCGCAACCCGTCTATCTTACGGGATTAACCACAATGCCCGTGACGCAGGCAACAAGGGGGCTGTAGATAACCGCTGTTCAGTCATGCGTCAGCACGATGTTCCCGGCCTCATCTGCGAAGACTTTGTAGGAACGCAAAGATTTCTCCCCCGTGGTGGAACAACCTGTCATCAGCTCGAAGGCGTGCTGATGGAGGGGACAGATGACCACGTTATGGTCGATGGTTCCGTCAGCGATCGGGCCGCCTTTGTGGGGGCAGACGCCCCCGACGGCGCGCAGCGTGCCGTCCCGTAACCGGAACACCGCAACCTGCTCGCCACCAACTCCGTAGGCCCGGCCCTCGCCGAAGGGAATTTGGTCAACGGACCCCAAGACCGTATTCGCTTCGATTGCCGGAACGGACCGGGCGCTCATCGGACCGGCACCTGCGGGAGGACGGTCAACGGCAAGGAAGTCCGGAACTGACCGGGCGTCAGCGGATCATCCCGTTCGCTCCAGGGATCCGCGTAGCTGTCCACGGACGCCTGCATGGCGGCGTCCAATTGGGCGGCGATCCCTTCGGAGTCGTCCAGGATGACGCTGCGAATATGGTCGATGCCTACCCGCGGAACAAACGAGTAACTCCGCTCCAGCCAGTTGGCGTTTTCCCTGTAGTACTGCATGAACCGGCCCGCCAAGAGTGTGACCTCTTCCGGTGTATCCACGGTAACCAGTAGGTCGCCTTTCCGGATGTGGGCGCCGGCCGCTCCCCCTATATAGATCTCCCAGCGTCCGCCTTCCACAGCCACCACCCCGACGTCTTTCACCAAGGACTCGGCGCAATTGCGTGGACACCCGGAGACCGCGAGCTTCAGCTTGGCAGGCGCTTCGATTCCTTGGAAACGGGACTCCAAAGAGATGCCCAGACCGGTGGAGTCACCTGTCCCAAACCGGCAATAGTCCTTGCCAACACAGGTTTTGACGGTGCGAAAGCTCTTTCCGTAGGCGTATCCGGAAGGCATGTCCAGGTCAGCCCAGACCTGTGGCAGGTCCTCTTTCGGGACTCCCAAAAGGTCAATCCGTTGACCGCCGGTCAGCTTGATCATGGGAATGCTGTGTTTCTCCGCGACGTCGGCAATCCTCCGGAGCTGTTGAACAGACGTCACCCCGCCTTTCATCTGTGGGACCACGGAGAATGTGCCGTCGCGCTGGATGTTGGCGTGCACGCGGTCGTTGATGAACCGGGCGTCGCGTTCGTCGATGTACAGATCGGCCAACATCATTTTCATAAGCGAAGCCAGCGCCATCTTGGATTTGGCATCCTCAACACTGCCCGGGGCGAGCGCCGCAAACACCTGGGAAACGGATCGCAGCCCGCGTGCCCGGATCTCGGCCATCAAAGCAGGCTTGTCCAAAGGAATACCGGGAACGTAGTAGCCCGCGGCCAAGTCTTCCTCCACAGCCCCGCCTGCGGCCCACTCCACCACCTGCGTGACCATGAGCTTGCACGAGCCGCAGCCTTTACCGGCCCGGGTAGCATCCATGGCCGCGGACACCGAAGCGCACCCGCCACGCACCGCCGCAACGAGCGTCCCCTTGGAAACCCCGTTGCAGTTGCAGACCTGTGCGCTGTCCGCGAGTTCGGCCACACTTTCTTCTTGACCCGGCGAACCGAGATCGAACATCAGCGAGAGCCGCTCCTCCGGAAGGGGCAACCCCTGATCGAAAGCTTGGGTCAGGTAAGCCACCTTGCGGTGATCGCCCAGCAGGGTGGCGCCCACCATTTTGTTGTCCCGGATGACGATGGACTTGAACACACCCCGGCCGGGTTCCGAGAACACGATGTGCTCGTCCGTGTCCCGTTCAGGACCGGAAAGGCCCATTGAAGCGACATCGACGCCGGCTACCTTCAGTTTGGTGGCGGTCCTGGAACCCAGATACACCGAAGACCGATCCATCCCCGTGACCTGGTCTGCCAGTACGGCGGCCTGCTCCCAGAGGGGCGCCACCAGTCCGTACACCTCACCGCGGTGTTGGACGCACTCCCCTACTGCGTAGATGTCATCTTCATCCATGACGCGCAGTTGGTCGTCCACCACAATGCCGCGCTCCACTGCCAACCCACTCACAACGGCGACATCAACGTTGGGTCTGATGCCAGCGGTGACCACCACCATGTCGCAGTCAATCTCAGTGTCGTCGCGCAGCCGAACCCCACTCAGCTGGTCTGAACCGAGGATCGCCGTGGTCCGGCTTCCTGTGTGCACCTCGATGCCCAGCGCCTCGACGCTTCGCCGCAGTATTGCACCGCCGTCGGGCCCTAACTGGGCGTTCATGAGGTGACCGCCTGAGTGGACAACAGCTACGTCCAGGCCGTTGGCCTGCAGGCCGTGGGCCGCTTCCAGTCCCAGCAAGCCGCCGCCAATCACCACTGCCTTGCGCCGGTGATCATGGTGGGCCTCGTGGTGGGCGAACTGAATCATTTTCCGGGTATCGTCCAATGTCCTGAACGTGAAGACACCGTGCCTGACCGCGCCGCTGGGTGCGTAGACACCGCCCATGGGTGGCAGGTGTGAGCGGCTGCCGGTCGCGATGATCAGGACGTCGTACGGCTCCACGCGACCGTCGGCGGCGAAGACGTGCTTGCTGAACTTGTCGATGCGATCCACCCGGACACCCGCGTGCAAGGTGATGTTATTCTCCCTGTACCAGGGCAGCGCATTGAGGAAGATGTCCGCATCGCTTTCCTCGCCGGACAGCACATGGCTGAGCATGATCCGGTTGTAGTTCCCATACGGTTCATCGCCAAACATGGTGATGTCGAAGACGTCGGCACCGCCCCTTGCCAGGATTTCCTCAACAGCCCGGGCACCGGCCATCCCGTTTCCGATCACCACCAGCCGCCGGCGCATCAGTGCTCCACCATCCCGAGATCCACCACAACGGAACCTCTCACGCCGGCGGGCGCAACGATGAACAGCTCAATCATGGAACCTCCATCGATGTCTTCCACCACCCTCAGCGGAACGTGCACATCGCTTTTGGCCCCGATGGGGAAGTAGCGCATGGGGACGCCGTCGCGCATGAGGACCACGGTGATGAGTTCGGGGCTGGAGTTGCCGCCGCGGAAGTACAGCGTCTGGTTCACGACGCCGTCCGGGACAAAGTGCGCCAGCTCGCTGTGGAGGGGGACCGGCTTTTCCATGCCGATGCCTTCGAAGGGGTAGATGCCCTGGAGGAAGAGGTTCTTGGCGATCACGGAAGTTCCTTTCGGCCGGCTTCCTTCCATGGTGCTCCGGCCGTGTTTCAGGACACTCGATGCCACGTTTCCGCTTGCAGGACAGGGGGTAACGATCACTTTGCAGGCGGCTCACCACGGCCGCTCGCAAACAGCCGCTCGCCAGCTACAGCCGCTCGCCCGCTACAGCAGTTCGCCGCCCTGCATCCCGTACCTGACCCAGTGTCCGCCCGCCCCGACCGGACCATTGCGGTGTTCGCCTGCGACGTCGGCACGCGCGCAGCGGTCAAACCATTCCCCCAGCGCGCGGTCGTGGCTCACGATCACCAGAGTCCCCGCAAATACAGCGAGCGCTGCCTCCAGCTGCTCCACCAGCACTGGCGCCAAGTGATTGGTGGGCTCATCCACGATCATGGTGTCGTACCCGCCTAGAAGGAGGCGGGCCATGGCGAGCCGGCGCTGTTGCCCGGCTGAGAGACCTCCCACGGGAACATGGAACTCAGCGGGCCGGAACAGGCCCAGCCGCAGCAAGCCCTCAGCATGTTCGTCGATGTTTCCGCCCAGCCCCGCAGCGAACGCCGGAAGCAGGCGCAGCCCCGGCCGGGCCGGCACCTCCAGTTCCTGCTGCAGGTAACCCACGTTGCCGTTCACTGTGACGGTCCCGGTGGTTGGCTCGAGTGTTCCGGCAAGGATGGACAGCAGCGTGGACTTACCGGCCCCGTTGGGCCCGGTGATGAGCACTTTTTGTCCGGCTTCCACCCTGAGGTGGGTGGGCTGGAGCCGCCCGGGAGAGCTGACGCCGCGGGCCTCCAGCGCGGGTTCGGAAACGGCCAGAGCCGCCGCCCGAAGCGGTGCTGCCAGTTTCAGTGGCACAGGCGGCCTGTCCACTGGGTTCTCCTCGAGCCTGCGGAGCCGTTCCTGGGCGTTGCGGACTTTGCTTGCTGCCGCGCTCTGCCACGTGCCTGTTTTGAAGCCGAAGGCCATCTTGTCGTTGTCGCGCTTGCGGCCGTAGCCCATGCCGTCCGCAACTGTGGCGGCTTGGAGGCGTTCGGCGGCCATGGCGTCCAGCCACTGCTCGTACTCCTGGACCCACCGGGCGCGTTCTGCCGCTTTCTCCCGGAGGTAGCCTTCGTATCCGTTCCCGTAGCGGTTCACGGACCGTCGGTCAGCGTCCACTTCGATGATGGTGGTGGCCACTTTCCGCAGCAGGACACGGTCGTGGGAGACCACCACCACGGTTCCGCGGTGCGCAGCCAGCCGCGATTCGAGCCAGGCGGTGCCGTTGGCATCCAGGTGGTTGGTGGGCTCATCCAGGAGCAACGCTTCGGCCGGGTCTGCCAGCAAGCAGGCGAGGGCTACCCGCTCCTGCTCGCCGCCGGACAGGGATCCAAGCGTTCGACGGCGGTCCAAGCCTCCCAGCCCCAGCTTGTCCAGCGCTGCTTCAACCCGGGACTCGGCGGCGTAGCCTTCTCGGAGCTGGTATTCCGTTTGAAGGCTTCCGTAGAGCTCCAGTTCCTCGGAGTCAGCATCGGCGAGGCCGGTTTCGAGGTCCAGGATGCGCGCCTCCAAGGAACGCAGCGAAGCCAAGGAAGTGTCGATGGCATCGCCTACGGTCAGCGACTCAGCGAGTCCATGGGTTTGCGCGAGGTAACCCACGCGGTAGCCGGGGTTACCGGACAGACCTGCCGTGCCGTCGTCGGGCGTTTCAACGCCCGCCATGAGCCGGAGCAGGGTGGATTTGCCCGCGCCGTTTTCGCCGACGATTGCCACGTGTTCGCCGTGGTGAATCGTCAGGTCTACGGCGTGGAGAAGTTCGCGGTCCCCGTAGCCGTGGGAAACGCCGGAAAGGTGAAGGTGGTCAGTCAAGAGGGATCCTCGCAAGTCCGCAGTGGATGGCAGAAAGCCGTGTGGGTACTGGGGATGCAGCCGGGAAGAGGGGCTGCGCTCAAGACTTCATCGCTCAAGACTGCCCGGCAAAAGGGACCGCGTCAACCCGAGACACCAGTGCTGGTGCCATTCAACACAAAAAAGCATTGATGTGACACCAGCGTGGCGTCATAATGGTGTCATGCAGCTGAACCAGTACGTATCCTCAGTCCAACACCAGCTGGACACCGCCGCCGAAGCAGGAGGGCCGGAAGCCCGCGCCCTCAGCGAACGCCTCACGGCAGGCCTCGAAGCCACCGTCAGGCTGGTCCTCTTGGAGGCGCTCTCGGAGGCCGCAAGCGAGATCACGCTGGAACTCGCTCCCGGCTCGGTGGAGCTCAGGCTCCGCGGCCGCGACCCCGAGTTCGTGGTGAGCAGCCCGCAGGGTGGGGAGTTCGAGGCAGTCAACGAGCGCTCGGCACGCACCGTAGCGGCCGAGGATCTCGACGGCGCCAGCACCTCACGCACCACGCTCCGGCTTCCCGACTATCTCAAGCAGCAAGTCGAAGAAGCAGCCAGCCAGGACGGCCTCTCCGTGAACTCATGGCTGGTCCGGGCGGTCGGCGAGGCGCTCAACGGCGGCCACTCGAGCAAACGCAGCTCCCTCCGCGAACCCGGCGAGCAGAACTTCACAGGATGGGCACGCTAATGGCAACCTTCCAGACTCCCCAGCCAATCGCCGTCGTGGTTGATGTTTCTGTCCGCGCCGATATCTGGATCGTGGCCGGTGACCGCAAGGACACCGAGGTCACTATCCGCCCCCGCAAGCCCAAGCGAAGCCTGGACGTCAGAATGGCTGAGCAGACCACGGTGGACTACACGGACGGCCGCTTGCAGGTCAGGCTTCACCCCCCATTCCGCCACACCTGGTTCAGCGACGGCGGCGCCGTGGAGGTCACCGTGGAAGTTCCCGTAGGCAGCAGCCTGGAATTGAAGTCGGGAATGGGCGATCTCCGCTGCGAAGGCGAATTCAGCACCGCCGACCTGAAGACCGACTTGGGTCACATCCGCATCGATTACTGCGGCGAGCTCCGTGCCCACACGGACATGGGCGACGTCACTGTGGAGCGCGCCTCGGGCAGGTCCCGGATCAAGACCGGCTCCGGCAAGATCCGCATCCGGGACATTGACGGAGTTGCCACCGTAAAAAACGGCAACGGCAGCACCTACATCTCGCAGGCTTCCGGTGAGCTCAGCGTTAGCGCAGCCAACGGCGACGTCTCCCTTGAACGGGCTGGCCTGTCCACTACCGTCAAAGCATCCAACGGTGACATCACCGTGGGCGAAGTGGCCGCCGGTAGCCTCACTGTCCAGACCGCCGCGGGGACGCTCGCCGTCGGCGTACGTGAAGGCACCGCCGCCTGGCTGGACCTCAGCACCAAGTACGGACGCGTGCGCAATACCCTCGAACCCACCGGCGGACCCGGTGAAAGCACAGACACGGTGGAAATCCGCGCACGCAACGCCTATGGCGACATCACAGTGAAGCGCTCACCCGTCAGCGTACGGTAGCGGTCGCTACACCGTGGCGACGGCCCGCTTCCGGCGGGCCTTCGCCAGCCGCGTACCGATGAGCCCCTGCCGTGGGCTGAACAAATACACGACGGCGAACACCACGCCTTGAGTGAGCACCACCATGGCCCCCGACGCCGTGTCCAGGTAATAACTGAGGTAGATGCCGGCGACGGAGCACACCACCGAGATCACGGGCGCCATCACCAGCATCCGGGAAAAACGGTCGGTCAGCAGGTAGGCCGTGGCACCCGGGATGATCAGCATGGCCACCACCAACACCACACCCACGGTCTGTAGGGCTACCACGGAGGTCAGCGCCAGCAGGCCCAGGAGCAGGGCGCCCAGCCGTTTGGGTGACAAGCCGATGGCGTGGGCGTGCGTGGGGTCAAACGCGTAGAGCGTGAGGTCGCGTCGTTTGAGGATCAGGATCGCAAACGCCACGACGCCCAGGACCACCACCTGGATGAGGTCCGGGATGCTGACGCCCAGCAGGTTCCCGAAGATGATGTGGTTCAAGTCAGTCTGGCTCGGGGTCACGGAGATCAGCACCAGGCCCAGCGCGAACAGCGAGGTGAACACGATGCCGATCGCCGCGTCTTCCTTCACCCGGCTGGTATTCCTTACCACCCCGATCAACGTCACCGCGATCAGCGCGAACACCAACGCACCCAGCGCGAAGGGCGCACCCACAATGTACGCGAGGACGACGCCGGGAAGCACCGCGTGCGAGACGGCGTCGCCCATGAGGGACCAGCCGATCAGGACGAGCCAGCAGCTCAGGACCGCGCAGACCACGGCGGCGATGGCCGTAGTTGCAAGCGCCCGGACCATGAAGTCGTAGCTGAGAGGTTCAAGGAGGAATTCCACGGCCTAGCCCCTGTTCATGACGTCGAGGCCGAAGGCCATGGCCAGGTTCTCCGGTTGGAGCACGGTATCAGGACTTCCATGCATGAGGACCTTGCGCATCAGCAACACTGCTTCATCGCAAAGTTGCGGCAGGGCGTGGAGATCGTGAGTGGAGATGAGGATGGTGGCGCCGTCCTCGGCCAGCTCGCGGAGTAGCCTGGTGATGGTGGCCTCGGACCGCTTATCCACGCCCGCGAACGGCTCATCCAGCAGCATCATGGTGGCACCTTGCGCGATGCCCCGGGCCACGAAGGCCCGTTTTTTCTGCCCGCCGGACAACTGCCCGATCTGGCGGTCGGCGTACTCGCTCAGTTCCACGCGTTCCAAAGCATGCTCGACGGCGTCCTTGTCCGCTTTGCGGGGCCGGCGCGTGAATCCCAGGTGCCCGTAGCGGCCCATCATCACCACATCCCGGACGGACAGCGGGAAGGCCCAGTCAACGTCCTCGCTTTGGGGAACGTAGCCGATGCCGGCTTCCTTGCGCATCTTCACCGGCGGCTGCCCGTTGATGAGCACCCGGCCGGAATCCGGTTTGACCATGCCCATGATGACCTTGAACAGGGTGGACTTGCCGGAGCCGTTCATACCGACCAAGCCGCAAATCCGCGAATGGTCCAGGGTCAGGGACGCAGAGTCCAAGGCGAGGACCTCACCGTAGTGGACGGTGACGTTCTCAACAGCGATCGCGGGAGTGCTCACGGCGTTCCTCCGGTGAGTGCAGTGGTGATGACTTTGGCGTCATGGCGCATGAGGTCCAGATAGGTGGGTACGGGCCCGTCCGCTTCAGAGAGGGAATCAACGTAGAGCACCCCACCGAACTTGGCATCAGTGGCTCCGACAACCTGCTGCATGGGTGCGTCGGACACCGTGGACTCACAGAACACCGCCGGAACCTGGTTGTCCTTGACGAACTCGATGGCCCGCGTAATCTGCTGCGGTGTAGCCTGCTGCTCCGCGTTCACAGCCCAGATGTACACCTCTTTGAGGCCGGCATCGCGGGCCAGGTAGGAGAATGCTCCTTCGCAGGTGACCAGCGCCCTCTGCTTCTCCGAAAGGACGGAGAGCTTGGACACCATCTCGTCCTGCACGGTTTGGAGCTGGGCGTTGTAAGCCTTGGCGTTGGCCTCGAACTCGGCAGCGTGGGAAGGATCCAGCTTGGCGAAGGCCTTGGCCATGTTGTCAGCGTAGATCTGCACATTCTTGGGCGACATCCACGCATGCGGGTTCGGCTTGCCCTGGTAGGAATCCTCGGCGATGGGCATGACCTCCACGCCGTCACTTACCACTGCATGCGGCACATCCAGGTCCTCCACGAACTGGGCAAACCAGGCCTCGAGATTAAGTCCGTTATCCAGGATCAGGTCAGCTTGGGCAGCTTTGCGGATGTCCCCCGGCGTTGGCTCGTAGCCGTGGATCTCGGCTCCGGCTTTGGTGATGGACTCCACGCGGAGCTTGTCCCCCGCAACGTTCTTGGCCACATCAGCCAAAACAGTAAACGTGGTCAGGACAACGGGCTTGTCATCACCCCCCGCGGATGAGTTCCCTCCGCAGGCGGAGACCCCCAGGGCAAGTGAGATCGCGGTCAGGACAGCAGCGAAACGGCGGACGTCTTTGGCGCGCCGAAACGAAAAGTTAGGCATACCGAAAAGTGTAGCCACGCAAGTGCCAGTCGGCAAAGCTAGGCTGGTCACATGGGCACTCCATCCACCAAGGCACCTTTGTACAGATTCACCGCCTTGGACGCCATTGCCGTGGCCGCATATGTTGGCTTCACCGCCTACTTCCTGCTGGCTGGCGAGACGCTCAACCGGCTGATGCTGCAGCTGTTTGCGGACCCGGCCACGGCGTCCTATGCCGTCAACGCGATCTTTTATGCCGGCGTCGGAATATTCGCCGTGGCGTCTGCCTGGCGCGTAGCCGGGCGGGACCTCAAAATCCTGGGAACCCGTCCATGGTTCACTCTGGCCATGGTTCCGCTGGCCATCGTGGTGATGCTGATTCTCACGGCCGTTCTGGTGGCGGCATTCGGGACGGCGCAAAGCTCCGAGAATCAACTGGGCATCCAAGGGCTGCTGCAACAGGTGCCGGCCTGGCTGATGGTGCCGCTGCTGGTGATCCTGGGACCGTTTGTGGAGGAGTACCTCTTCCGGCATCTGCTGATCGGCAAGTTGTCGCAGTACCTGAACATCTGGCTCTGCTGCGTGATTTCCGTGGTGGTGTTCGCGTCAATCCATGTGGTGGGCCGGGAAGGACTGGCTATGTCTGCGCTGGCTCCGTACCTGGGCATGGCCGTGGTGCTCGTGGCGGTTTATGTGTGGACGGGCAAGAACCTGATGTTCTCCTATTTTGTCCACGCCGCCAAGAACCTCATGGCCGTGGTCCTCATCTACGCGATCCCCCCGGAACTCCTCCCGAACTAGGGGAACCCGGACTGAAGGTGACCGCAACACCCTACCCAGCCACCCGCCGTCGGGAATAGCTTGAAGAGCATGACACTCAACATCCAGGTAGTAGTGGACTGCAAGAAGCCGCACGAACTCGCCGACTGGTGGGCTGAGACCCTTGAGTGGAACGTGGAACCCCAGGACGAGGGGTTCATCCGGTCCATGATCGAGCAAGGCTACGCAACCGAAGACCAGACCATCACACACAACGGCAAGCTGGTGTGGGCAGAGGGCTGCGCGATCGTCCCCGCCGAAGACACAGACCCCAGCACCGGCCGGCGGATCCTCTTCCAAACGGATCCCAACCCAAAATCCGTCAAGAACCGGGTGCACTGGGACGTCCGCTTGGAGGGACGGGACAAGGATGACGTGCGGAAACAGCTCGAAGCCCGCGGCGCCAAGCACCTGTGGACCGCCAACCAAGGCCCCCACGAATGGCACACCATGGCCGACCCCGAGGGCAACGAGTTCTGCATCAGCTAAGGCCATTACTAGACTCGGACTGTGAACAACCAACTCCCTGCCAAGGTTTCCGACGTCTTTGACCCTTCACGCTGGCGCACAGTTTCCGGCTTCGACGACTTCAAGGACATGACTTACCACCGGCAGGTTGAGCGTTCAACGGACGGCTCAGTCAAGGACCTTCCCACGGTCCGGATCGCCTTCAACCGCCCAGAGGTCCGCAACGCGTTCCGCCCGGGCACCGTGGACGAGCTCTACCGCGCCATGGACCACGCCCGCATGACACCCGACGTCGCCACGGTCCTGCTCACGGGCAACGGCCCGTCCGAGAAGGACGGCGGCCACTCGTTCTGTTCGGGCGGGGACCAACGGATCCGTGGCCGTGACGGATACCGCTACCAAGTAGAAGGTGCTGCTGGGGACTCGGCTGAATTTATCGACCCCGCCCGCGCAGGCCGCCTCCACATCCTGGAAGTCCAGCGGCTCATGCGAACCATGCCCAAAGTGGTCATCGCCGTCGTCAATGGATGGGCAGCCGGCGGCGGTCACTCCCTGCACGTTGTCAGCGACCTCACCATCGCCTCGCGCGAGCACGGCAAGTTCAAGCAAACGGACGCCACGGTGGGAAGTTTCGACGCCGGATACGGCTCTGCGCTGCTGGCCCGCCAGATCGGGCAGAAAGCCGCGCGGGAGATCTTCTTCCTCGCCCGTGAATACTCTGCCGATGACATGGTCCGCATGGGCGCTGTGAACGAGGCAGTTGACCATTCGCGGCTCGAGGAAGTGGCCCTGGAGTACGCCGCGGACATCGCCCGCCAGTCACCGCAGGCCATCCGCATGCTCAAGTTCGCCTTCAACCTGGCTGACGACGGCCTTGCCGGGCAGCAGGTCTTCGCCGGCGAAGCCACCCGCCTCGCGTACATGACGGACGAGGCCGTGGAGGGCAAAGAAGCGTTCCTCCAGAAGCGCGACCCCGACTGGTCCAACTTCCCCTACTACTTCTAGGACCACCGTGAACATCGATCCTGTACTGAAAGCCCTGATGGCCGCCCTCCATGGCGAGGGCCCCGCCGTCGAAATCGTGGTGGACGAAAACGGCGAGCCGCAGGCGGTTCCGGTGGAGACCGGCGTCGACGACGCAGCAGTGGTGGTCCGCACGTCCGGTTCCACGGGGACGCCGAAGGCAACCATCCTCACCGTTGATGCCCTCGCGGCCTCCTCAGTGTCCACTGCCGTGGCCCTGCGCGGCGAAGGCCAATGGCTGCTGGCACTCCCCCTGCAGTATGTGGCCGGGGTTCAGGTGCTGGTCCGTTCGCTGTATGCGGGCACGCGTCCGTGGGTCATGGACCAGTCGAACGGCTTCACGCCCGAGGCCTTCACTGCAGCAGCAGAGGAACTCACGGACAAGATCCGTTTTACGTCCCTGGTGCCCACGCAGCTCCAGCGGTTGCTGGACTCCCCCACGCCGGAAACCCTTGCCGTGCTGCGTCGCTTCGACGCGATCCTGCTGGGCGGCGCCCCAGCATCGGCTGAACTCCTTGCCACCGCCCACGCCGAAGGGCTCAAGGTTGTGACGACGTACGGCTCAGCCGAGACCTGCGGCGGGTGCGTGTACGACGGCGAGCCGCTGGACGGCGTCGAGGTCCGGATCGGTGAGGGCGAACTGGAAGGCCGAATCCTGCTGGGTGGCGACACCGTGGCGGCCGGCTACCTGGACGCCGCCCGCGCCTCAAAGGCAGCATTCGTCGAGGAAGGCGACGTCCGCTGGTACATCACCGGCGACCTCGGCGAGCTATCCAACGACGGCAAACTCACCGTGCTGGGCCGCGCCGATGACGTGATCATCACCGGCGGCGTCAAGGCCTCGGCCGCATACATCCAGGGCAAGCTGGAAGAGCTCGACGGCGTCACTGCGGCTTTCGTGACCGGCGTCCCGTCGCGCGAGTGGGGCCAGGCCGTGGCAGCCTATGTTGCGGTGACCGATCCTTCGCCCGAGGGCCTGAAGGGATTCACTGCCCGCCGTGAGAAAGCATTGGGGGTCCTGGCGCCCAAGACGGTGCTCGCAAACAAGGAAATGCCGATGCTTCCGAACGGAAAGCCGGACCGCATGGCCATGATTGACCTGCTTTCCAATCTGCATCAGGGACAATAGACAAGTTCTTCCCCCGAGCCTGACTAACGATCAACCGCGAAATACACGAGGTACTACACGTGGCGACAGCTGCACAATGGATTCAAGGAGCCCGGCTCCGCACACTGCCCGCGGCCATCGCGCCGGTCCTCATCGGTTCGGCAGCGGCGTACGAGCTTCAGGCTTTCCGGCTGCCGAACGCGATCCTCGCGGCACTCGTGGCTCTCCTGCTTCAAATCGGCGTGAACTACGCCAACGACTACTCCGATGGCATCCGCGGCACCGATGAGGACCGAGTGGGTCCCCTTCGCCTGGTTGGTTCCGGCGCCGCGAAACCGGAGCAAGTTAAGTGGGCTGCGTTTGCCCTGTTCGGGGCGGCGATGATTTGCGGCCTGATCCTGGTGATCATTACCCAGACCTGGTGGCTGATCCTGGTGGGCATCGGCTGTGTCCTGGCGGCGTGGGGATACACCGGCGGCAAGAATCCTTACGGATACCTGGGCTTGGGCGACGTCTTTGTCTTCGTGTTCTTCGGTCTCGTGGCCACCCTCGGCACCACCTACACCCAGGCCGGCCAGGTCAGCCTCGCAGCGGTCATCGGCGCGATCGGTACGGGGCTCATCGCCTGCGCACTGCTGATGGCCAACAACGTCAGGGACATCCCCACGGACACGGCCGCCGGGAAGCGGACCCTGGCCGTCCGGCTGGGTGACCGCCACGCCCGCGAAAGCTACGTGTTGATGCTGGCCGTAGCCATCCTGCTGGTCATCGTCCTGGCACCCACTAAGCCGTGGATGCTGATCGTCCTGCTGCTGATCCCTGCGTGCCTGATGCCGGCGTGGCTCATGGTGAACGGCAAGAAGCGCAAGAGCCTCATCCCGGTCCTCAAGCAGACGGGCCTGATCAACCTCGGCTACAGCCTGCTGTTCTCGCTGGGACTGATCCTGAGCCGCGGCTTCTGAGTCTTTCCGTTCGAGTCTCTAACAGACAACGCCCCTAAGAAGCTCTCTTAGGGGCGTTATCTGTACAAAAAACTTCTAGAGGGTGCCCGGGCGTTTGTCGTTGTTAACGGCAATATCCGGGTTCTTCTCCACTAGGCCGTCCTCGGCGGCGGCGTCTTCAACCTCGCCGGCGGTGCGGATGGGCTTGGCCCGCCCGGAGAAACGTTCGCGCATGGCTGCAGTGGCGGCGTCGCGCTGTTTCTGGAAGAACAGGTAGCTGATGGCGAAAGCAATCAGCCCCGCGAAGATGACCGCAAGGATCCAGCCGACCCCCAAAAAAGCGAACAGCACGAGCAACGGCGCGAACAGCGCCAGACGGATGAGGGAATACTTCAGGAAAGCCACCATCCAAGTTTAGCCGCCCGGATGGTTGCACTCTGATCACAGCCGGAAACGGGCGTCCAGTGTTTGGCTTCCGGCGACTAGACTTGGTGCATGCTCCGGGTTGTAGGCGTCGTCATAGTTCTAGTCATCTTTGTCTATGCCCTGGTGGACGTCATTCGCACCGACGGCCACCAAACACGCGGGATCTCCAAACCCGCGTGGATCATTGTGATGATCGTCCTGCCGTTGCTGGGCGCAATCCTCTGGTTCATCTTCGGCCGGCCTTACGGCAAGCCCACGGCCAAGCCCGTCCGCCGCCAGCCCACAGCCCCGGACGACGACCCCGAATTCCTCCGCAACCTGGAAACCCGGCGCCGCAACCAGGCCGAAGACGATCGCCTGAAGAAGCTCAAGGCGGACCATGAAGCCAAGGAACGCGAACTTAGGGACAAGCCAACCGACGGCAGCGGCGACGCAAAAAACAATGGCTTCAAAGCCGGCGACGTCAAGCGCACCGAGCCGGATCCCCATGACACCGACGAGCTGAAGTAGGGAAACATGGCCCAGCAAGCTGATGGATCACGGCAGTCACCTTCCTCCGCACCATCAGCCAGCGGGCCCACATCACCCTCCGCACCACCACCGCGACCAGGCATTTCCCTCTCCACTCCCCCGCCCATAGCGGCGGTTGTTCGGCCTCCCGGAGCCGCACGGTTGTCCCGCTCCCTGTGGGTGGCGAGCTTCGTGGCCGGAATCGCCGTAGTGGTGACAGGCTTTCTCGGCCGTGATTCCCACTTCGAACGCCTGAAGGGCGTCATCTCAGGCATGGTTCCCGACGGCGACGCCGACGCTCTGGAGGGGGCCACCGCCGTCGTGTTCCTTGGCAGCCTCACCATGCTTGCGCTGGTGGTGGCCATGGAAGCGATCCTGCTGGCGGTCCTGTTCAGACGCCGCATCTGGGCTCGCTGGGCACTGGCCCCGTTGGTCCTCCTGCATGCGGTAGTCACGGTCATCACTGCCGACTTTGTGGTGACCCCAGGCACGGACGGGACCCTGACCATAGTGCTGTTGGCGGCCCAGTTCATCTTGGCGGCGGCCGGCCTGATCCTGCTGTTCCTCCCGTCAACCACCAACTGGTTGCTCAGCGAACGGCGGGGATAGCGGCCAACATCCCTTCGCAACTACGGACCACCACGCGGCAAGCGTCCAGTGCGGCCGGCTCAGTGAGCGGGTTTTCCGCGATCAACCGCCAACGGTTCAGGCCGTTTCGTGCCGCCTCACTGATCTGCTCCGGGCTTGCCCCCGGATCCAAGCCCAACCTCAGGGGAGGCGTGCTGCCGCGTCCACCTACCAGCTGCTCAGCTTCCGCGGACAGCTCCGGAGTCAGGCTTGAGCCCTCAGTCCGCAGGGTTGCCAGGAGTTTCAATTCCCGGAACTCGTGGGCGCCCGCCTGAAGTTTTTCCAAGTTAGCTTCGAGCAGCAGCGCGACGTCCCGTGGCGAATTGCGCAGCAAGGCTTCCAAACCCACAACGACGGCACGCGCCTTGAGTGCGTCCGCGCGCGTTTGGAACAAATAGGCGATGTTATCGAGCAGCTGGCCAAGGCCGCTGCGCCGTGAGAGCTCATGGGCCAGTTCCGTAGGATTGCTGATACCGCCCCGGATCAGGGCAACACCAAGGCGGATCCCGAACAGACCGAACCTCTCCACAAGGGACGTCTTTGCTGCCTGACCGAGTCCTTCGGGTTCGGTGGCGCGGACAAAGAGATCCGCTGACAGCATCAGCCTTTCCCTCTGTTTCCTGTCCATCTGCGCCAAAAGCTGCATGGCCTCGAAATCGCCTTGGCGCATGGTCCGCGAACTCTGCGCCAGCAAGCCGGCAACCGGGACGACGCCCAGGGCAAGGGGCCTGAGGTTCTGGTCCCGGCTGTATCGATCGGCGATCACTGCGGCGGAAATGAGGGAGTCGATTCTTCCTGCGCCGATCTCATCGGCGCGGGACAGGACGGCCAAGGCATTGACTGTCCCGGATTGGCCCGCGGCGGTGTCCTTGAAGGATTCCAGGAACCGGACATCGGAGGCGTGGAGATGCCGCATGAGATAGATGACGGCATCGGCGGCCATGGGGGCGTCTTCGGGGAGGAGAAATTCCGTAGACCGGCCTGACACGTCGTGGGACAGCGAGGCGATTCCCGGGGTATCGATCAGCGTCAGCTCCCGCAGGCTGGCCGTTGGCCAGTCCACCACCAGCCGTTCAACATCCTCGGCCCGGACCTGGCCCAAATTGAACACCAAGCGGCCATCTTCACGGGTGACGGGGAGTGCTTGCGGCTCCCCGATGATGGGATGGAGCGTGATCCTGGGCGTGTGTCCGTAGCGGTACCACGTAACAATCCGCGTGCATTCCCCGGCGTCAGTGGGCGCTATTTCCTCCCCGATGATCGCATTGAGAAGCGTTGATTTGCCGGCTTTCACCATCCCGGCCACGGCTATGCGCAAAGGCCCTTCCAGCCTGCCCTCGAGTTCGTCCACCACCGCGAGAGCCGCTGCGTCGCCGTGGAAGATCTCCCTTGCTTGCCGGAGCAGGTCCGAGGCTCCGGCAATGCCTGTGTCCATCATCCTGCCGGGATCGGCGAGGTCGCGGCGCCGGGGAGGGAGGTGGTGCCGGGCTGGGATCCAGTGTCGGGCCGGGAGACGGGCGGCTCTTCGAGCAGCTGCTGAGCGGACTTGGCCAGGGCGTCAACGGCTTTGAGCTGGTTCCGTATCTCTTTGATTCTCATGTCCCGCTCCACCGCGTACGTAGCTGCCGCTTTCTGCGCGGCCGCCACGGATTCCGTCAGGGAACGGTGGTGCTCCTCGGCAATCTCCGTGAAGTGGTCCCGCGTGGCCCGCTGGACCAACCGCAGCCTGTCCTTGAGCTGTTTGCCCACTTGGAACACCACATCATCCACGTGCTTTCGGACCAGGACTTTGGCTTCTGATTGCCGTTGCTTGAGTCGGGCCTCTTTGTCTTCCCTGAATGCTTTGCGTCCCAACATCAGGCCTGCTCCAACGGACAGCGGGTTGATGAGGGCCATACCGAAAATGCCGGTCAGCAGGCCAAACATCAGCACTCCGCCGTAGGACCCCCGCATCCCTATCAGCACCTTCTGCAGAGGCCCCAGCCGGCCGTCTTCCATGTGCTGAATATCGGCCACGGGGTCCAGCACGCCGCCGGTATCGGACACTTTCAATGCGGGGAGGGCCACCTCCTCTTCTGAGAAGTGCTCCGCAACCTGTGTGGCCAACCATTGAGCACGCTCGCTGGTCCACACGAAAGTATCTGAAACCGCTGCCGCCGTGCTCTGTTCCAGCCATTGCGTGAACTGCTCCCACGCGGGTCCAGGATCGCCTTGCTCAATGGCTGTTTCGGCCTCGCGTTGAATCCTGCGTAGCCGGTCCCTCAGGTCGTACTCCATGTCGGCGATCAGGTCACCGATGCCATCGTTGAGCGTTATCTGCCACCGCGCGGAGCGTTTGCGCAGCGCATCGGCATCCTCCTTGGCCGCATTCAGGCCGGCGATCATCTGCGGAGTTCCTGCCGGATTTTCCAAGGCTCCAAGTTCCGACTGCAGGGCGAGCCTGAGGTTATCGGTGACGGACAAGAGGTCGTTGCTCACGGATCTGCGTTGCATTCTGGCCGCCCCGCCCACAATGTTGTTCCGCACATGGCCGATCAACGCCGGGAACCCTGATTCGGCGTTCAGTTCCGGGTCCTGCAGCCGCGCCGCATGCAGACGAAGTTCCGAGGACACCGGAAACAGCGGAATATCGGGCCCGACGTCAGCCAGGTGCCTTTGATCCAGGTCCGCGATCTGGCGCCACGCGGGGTAAAGGTCCGTTTTGGACAATACGCACAGGACGTTCGGGCTGATGCGCATCGCCTGACGCAGAAACCGCATTTCCGGCTCGGTGAACTCCTGGGAAGCATCGGAGACGAACACCATGGCGTGCGCCGAGGGCAGCGCAGTCAAGGTGGTCAGTGTGTGTGTTGAGCCCAGGCCGCCAACGCCCGGAGAGTCCACGATTGTCAGGCCCCCGGACAACAGTTTCCGGGGCAGGGAAACCTCGGCTGCCACGATGTTCTTCGTGTTGCCCGGGTTGCCCTTTTCGGAAACGTATTCCGCGAGTTGTTCCAGCTGCACGGGTTGCCGTTCCAAGCCGTTCTCGGATCCGCCGGTCTCACCTTCAGCCTCGGGTCCGGTACCGTCCTTCCTGGGAACCAGGACAACGGCCGACGCCGGGTCCCCCTGCCGTACGACGGTAGGGACGGAGGTGGCGATGTCGTCATCAACGGGGCAGACCGGTGCGTTCACCAAGGCGTTGATGAGCTGGCTCTTTCCCTGCTTGAACTCACCCACCACGATCACCCGAACGCTTGGATCCCGCAGGCGGTTGAGGGTGTTTTCCAATCGGCGACGGAGGTCGTTCCGGTCCCCCACCAGCGCCATGCCCTGCTCCGCCAAGGTGGTCATGCGTCCTGTTTCCGCCACGGTCTGTCCTTTGCTCTGCCAGCCTCGCCGATGAGGCCACGAAGTGCCCGGCAGACGGTTTGCCGCCTGCCGGGCACTGCTGGGGGTAACGCGTTGTGCTTCTTGTTGTTACATCGTGTGGAACTCGTTGGTGCTAGTCGATTTCCACATCGTTCTTGGCGACGACGATCGAATCGTCGATGTCGTTGTACTCCACATCCACGTCGAGTTCGTTGTCGGCGATGACCGTGTTGTCCTCCACGTTGGTGTATTCAACATCCAACTCGTTGTCTTGGACAACCGTGGAATCGTAGTTGACCTGGACGTCTTCGACATCGATTTCCTTGGAGTTGTCGATCTCCAGTTCGTTGTCCTGGATCACCGTGGAGTCGTAGTTGACCTGCACGTCTTCCAATTCCACGTTGGTGGAGTGATCGTTGGTGTACTCCAGATCCACCTCGTTGTCCTTGATGATGGTGGAGTTCTCGATGTTCGTGTACTCCACGTCCACGTCGCCGACTTCCAGTTCGGTCTCGTTGTTGTAGGAGTCCTTGTTGAACGAATCCGTGTTGTGGATATTGGTGTGCGAATTGTCCACCGAGTTGTCCTCGTTGAAGGAGTCCTCGATGTCCACGTCAACGTCGACGTCCGTGTTGTAGGAGTCCTTGGTCACGGAGTTATCGGAGTTGTCGTTGAACGAATCCTTGATCTCGATGTCCGTGTTGCCGACCTCAACGTCGCCAGGGCCCGATTCATTGATGTTGAACGAATGATCGTCGGTGTTCGTCGTTGTTGTAGTGGTTGTTGTAGTGGTGTTGCCGGAATCCCGAACATCGTCCCCGGCTGCAATTGCACCATCGCCGGAAGCAATGACGGCCTCATTGTCGAACAACTGGACTACGTCACCGTCGGCCCAGATGTTCTGGTTGACCGACTGGTCAGTAATCGTGTCGCGGTCGTCGATCGTGGTGGTGTACGAGTAGTTGTTTACTACGTGGACCAGCTGCTGGACGGCATGTGCATGGTCGTCCCAGTCACCGCCACCGCCGCCGCCGTGGCCGCCGCCGTCATGATCGTCGTCGTCATGGCCACCCCAGCCACCACCGCCACCGCCGTGTCCGCCACCGTCATGATCGTCGTCGTCATGGCCACCCCAGCCACCACCGCCACCGCCGTGTCCGCCACCGCCATGATCGTCGTCGTCATGGCCACCCCAGCCACCACCGCCACCGCCGTGGCCGCCACCGTCATGATCATCGTCGTCACGGCCACCCCAGCCACCCGTCGATGCGTGGTTGCCGCCGGTGTTGTATTCGCGGTCGAAGGACGAGCGGGCGTTGATGGGTGCGTAGTCGAGGACCACCGGGCGAACGGCGTCGACGTCGGCCGAAGAGACGTCACGGAGGCCGGCCGCTGCGAGCGCTGCTTCGGGATCCCGTACGAATTCTTCGGCTGCTTCAGGATCGTTGAACAGGCTCATCAGGAACTGCACGAGCTGTTGTGCGAGTGTAGGCATTGGAGTGCTCCCTCAAATTCTGTGATGGATAATGATTCGCCCGGCGCCTTTGCCGGGCTTGAATCCAAACTATTGCCGCGGTTGGGGACCGGGCATCGGGGGTGGTCCCCCTACCGGCTGCCTCACCGTTAGGGGATGGTGTGGTTTTGCGTTAGGGGGTGGAGGGGGTTGCCGCTACGGAGGCGGGTACCCCTCCCCCAACGCCAGGCGGAGACGGACCAGGAGTTCAGAGCGGTTTTCGGCGCCCAGGCGCCGGCGCATGCGTGCCACGTGGTGTTCTGCCGTGCGGGGCGAAATGTAGATGGCCTCGCCGATTTCCCGGTAGGTCTTGCCCTCCAGGATGAGCCGGGCCACTTCCCGTTCCCTGGCGCTAAGCCCTGAAGAATCAGGGTTCCCGGGACTACCCCCGTTGTCCATGACGGGCGGGGCGACGACGGCGGTGTGGACATCCTCCTGCCGCTCTGAAGCTCCGCCGGACGGAGCCGAACTCTGGGGATGGATGTCCCTGGCGCAAGCCAGCAGTTTCACCATGTCGCGCCGTTCGTCCGCATGCGCTGCGGCGTGGCCCGCCAAACGCGCGCCTTCCCAGGGCATCCCGACGGCGGCCAACCCGCGGGCCGCTGTTTCGACGTCGCACGCTTCGAAGCGGCCAGCCAGGACAGACACCCAGGCCTTGCCTCCAGCGGCGAGCACGGACGCCAGATGGCTGTGTTCCGATGCCCGCACCAAGGCTGCCGCGTGCGGTGCAAGACCGGCCGGGTCCTCGCTCAGCAACGCCGCCTGCACGGCCGCCCAGTGCAGCGGCACTGACCACAAGGGCGGGTTGCCCAGCCTTCCCAGCAAGTCCCAAGCACCCTCCACATAATGCGAAACTCTCCTGGATTCCCGCAATCGCGCCGCGGTGATCATCAATTCACCCCACGGCAGAAGGCTGTAGAGATCCACGGAGACGTGCATCATCGCTTCGCGGGCCTTGTCCCACGCCAGCACAAGCTCGTGCACGTCGCTGCCCCGCCGGGCCAGGCCCACGTCCAAGGCCGCCAATAAGAATTCATCCCGGGGCGCCAAGGGCCAGTGGTTGGCCTTGACGGCCTCGTTGATGGCCAGGCGTGCTTCGTCGGCGTTGTCCTGCTGCATGGAAGACCATGCCCGCAGCAGGAACAGCCGGGGACGGGCAGCATCGCCGCCTTGGCCTCCAGCCAGCGCGGCTTTGAGCACTGTGTCCGCTACCCCCGGTTCCCCGCTGTGCAGGGCGCATACGGCGGCCAGCGCGCTGGGTGTCTCCGGCAAGGGGATCGAGGTACCTGCCGCGTTCATCATGTCCGAGGCCCTAATGAGTTCAGGCAGCGCAAGTTCGGGTGCGGGCCCCAAGGTTTGGCGCAGCCCTTCCTGCGTCAGTGACAAAGCCACTGCCAGGAGCGTCGGCGAACCACTCGGCGGAGCAACTGCCAGCAACTCTTCGGCACCCACAGAATTTCCCGAACCGATCATGGCCACCGCAGCGAGCGGGGCCGAACCGTCGATCCTGTCTGATCCCAGCCAGCTGTAAGTATCGGCGCTCCGAGACAACATTCCACGCTGCGCCCAGACCGCGGCCGCCACATCCACTCCCAGGCGAAGGTCGGGCGGCTCAGGCATCGCGAGGAGTCGATCCACGATCCTGCCTGCGGAGTCCAGGTCACCGGTGGCCGCGGTGGCCTGGGCGCGCCTGGCAGCTGTGGCCAGTTCTGTTCCCCCTGCCATGAGGGCTTCGGAGTAGAGCTCGGCGGCCTGTGCTGGGTCGGTTTCCAGTACAGCGTCCGCGGACCGTTCGAGCTCAGCCACAACACGGGGGTTTTTGAACCCACTCCTCGCAAGGTCCCGGGCTAACTCCCCCAACGCCTGACCCTCCTGGAGAGTCTTGTCCACCAGTTCTTTCTGAAGCGCGCGGATGCGGGCAGTGGGTGTTCCCTTCAGCAGGGCGTACCGTGCAGTACCCACCACGGACCCGTCCGGTGAGAGCAGCCCGGCATCCTTGGCTGCGGCAATGATCGAGTCCAGCCCTCCATGGTCCACCAGGTGGTGGTCTCCCAGGCTGTCAGGCAGGGGCGACGGGATGGAGAACCCCACGGACAATGCCAAGAGCAGCTCGCGGACTGCCGCAGTCGCGCCCGTCAGCGTGGGAGCAATATCTGTGCCCCGGGTCTCTGTGGTCTGGTTCAGGGGGTGATCGTCTGCCGCGGGCCGAAAGTGCCCGGGCGTATGGTCCTGTCCCGTCATGGGTTAGACCGCCGAGAGCAGCGCTGGATCCGGAGTAGGGCTGGTTTCCGCTGGTGAAGGTGCAGGGTCCGGGGTGACCGGCGGTGCGGTCTCCTGCGGCAGAGTTGGTTCCGGTGACGGCGGCGGAGGGTCCTGGACCACTGTGGGCTCGGGCTGCGGTGCAGGGGGTTCCGGCGATGGTGGTGGAGTAACTGGATCTGCCGGAGTGGTAGGCGGTGTTGTTGGCTCGATGACCGGTGGCGTCGTGGGCTCAACCACCACCGGTGGTGTGGTGGGAGGCGGAGTGCTCGGATCGGGTGTTGGTCCGCTCGCGGCACCTCCTGTGGGATCAGGGGCCGGGGTTGTTGGCGGCGTCTGCGTGCCTGGAGTCTGCGTGCCTGGGGCCTGGGTGCCCGGCGCGGTGGTCCCCGTTCCCGGGGCGGCCGGCGCGGTGGTGCCCCCTGTCCCGCCGGCGACTGTACCAGCGGTGGTGCCGCCAGCGCCCGCCCCTGCAGTGTTCCCTGAACCGGTGCTCGCGCTGCCTGTCCCCGCGTTCGCTGCACCCGAATTCGTTGTTCCTTGCCTGACCGGAGCCCGTCCGTTGGATCCAGCCCTCGTGACCCCGGCCTTGGCGCTCGCTTCGAGCCCCGCAGCCGGTCCTCCCATCACGGGCGCCGAACCGGCGGCGCCTCCTGCAGCGCTGCCGCCCTGCGCACCGGAAGCCTGCGCACCGGAAGCTTGCGCACCGCCGTCGCGCATGACATCGGCCGCTTGGTTTCCGAACACGGTTGCCAGCAGTCCGGTGCCTTCGGGGCTCTGTGCTGCCGTGGCGGTGGCGATGGTCAGCGCGGTTGCGGCCGCAGCGGCTGCTGCTGCCATGCGGACCCGGGGCCGTGGGGCGTGCCGACCGGGCTTGGCCGACGCCGCCTTGGGGTGGCTGAATGCCGGAACCCGGCCCGGGACGTGCGGCCTCCCGCCAGCAACGGAATCCTTGGACGCGGAAGCCAGGGTTGGAGCGCCGGCCGCGGCATCCACGGCACCCGCCCCGCTGGAACGCAGACCAGCTACGGCAGCACCAAGGCAAATGGACGATTTGGGATCGGCGTCCACGGCTATGGGACGGTCCAGTTCCACGGAAATCAGCTCCGCCACGAGTGGAATCCGGGACGATCCGCCGATCAGCAGCACGGCGCTCAGGTCCTGGGCTCCAAGGTTGATGCTCCCCAGGCTGCGTTCAAGGGCGTCCACTGTGTCCCGGACCGGGGCCTCGATCATCGCCTCGAACTCGGAACGGACCAGCCTCACGGACAGCTGGGTGCCGGGCAGGGAGACAGCAACGCTGGCTTCGCTGTCCAGGGACAGCGCTTCCTTGGCTTCCCGGCATTCCCGCCGCAACCTGGACAGGGCGGCCAACGTCCCGGGAGAACCCGGATCCATCACCGCAGCGTCACCAACATGACCCATCACGTGGCGCAGGACGGCGGCGTCGAAATCGGCGCCGCCAAGGGTTTCAATGCCGTCCGGACGGCCCAGTAGTTCAAAGTTCCCGGCTCCGGCCTTGCGCAGGACGGCGGTGTCGAAAGTACCGCCGCCCAGGTCATACACCGCGATGATGCTGCCGTCCTCAACACGCGTTTGGGAGGCGTAATGAAGGGCCGCCGCTTCCGGCTCGCTGATCAGGGTGATGTCCTGCAGACCCGCCATGTTGAGCGCTGCCAGGACCAGGGAAGTGCGGTGCTGCCCCCATGCTGCGGGGTACGTCATGATGATCGACGACGGCGCGCTTCCCTCGCGCTCTTCGGCCTTGTCCACCACCCAACGGGCCATGGTGGCATACACGTCTTCTGGGGCCAGCCAGCTCTCACCGACAGCGAGGGGAACGGAGTCACCTATCCGGCGTTTGAACTCCCGCACCATGCGCTGGGGGTCGTCCAAGCCGCGACGTTCGGCCGCTTCGCCAACCAGGATCCTGCCGTCGTCGGCATAAAACAGCACCGAGGGCACGGCGCTGCCGTGCAATCCCAGCGAAAGAATTTCAGGGGTCGGAGCGGGTCCTTGCTGGGGTTTAACAAGGGCTGCGGCTGTAAAACTTGTCCCGACGTCAATGGCGAGAACATAGCTCATGGTTACCTCGAAAAGGTCACGGCGCGTCGCTAGCGGTCTGCATCACAAGCGGGTCCTGATCAAGTTAGCACCTGCCTTCACAGGGCAAAAGGGCTAATTGCTACACCGAATTGTCATTGTCGAGGCGTGAGTATGAGCTTGGGAAGTAACGCCCCTGCTCAGGGCGGGATCTGGAACTAAAGTCCCGAATAAGAATGCAAGCCGTTGAAAACAGTGTTCACGAGTGTGAAGTTGATGATGACGCAGGCGTAGCCAACGATCGACAACCACGCTGCACGGGTTCCAGTCCAACCTCGTGTGGCCCGGGCGTGGAGGTAGCCCGCATAGACCACCCAGATCACAAAGGTCCACACTTCCTTGGGGTCCCAACCCCAAAAACGGCCCCACGCCTTTTCGGCCCAGATGGCACCGAACATGAGGGTGAACGTCCAACCGATGAAGGCGATGGCATTGATTCGGTAGGACAGGTTTTCCAAGCTCAGCGCATTCGGAACCAAGCGCATGAAGCCCAGGTTGTCAGTCCGGCCCGCAGCCAGGTTCTTCTGGCGGTGCGACTGCAGCAATTGCAGCACAGACATGGCGAAGGTCAGCGTGAACAGGGCTGATGACAAAACCGCGATGGAAACGTGGATGATCAACCAGTAGCTCTGCAGGGCCGGAACCAAGTGCCCCACCGGAGTCCAGAAAGCAGCGGACGCGGCCACCAGCATGATGATGGCCAGCCCGATCACGAACGTGCCCAGGAAGCGCAGATCCCTGCGGATGAGGACCACCAGGAAGACGGCCACAGCAACAAAAGCACCTGTGGTGAGGAACTCGTACATGTTTCCCCACGGCACGCGGCCCGCACCGAAAGCACGGGTAACCACGCCTGCGCCGTGGATGAGGACGCCCAAAACCGTCAGCGCCACGGCCACCCGGGCAGGTGCGCGGCGTTCGCCCGCGTACTTCATGTCACCTGCGGCGGTACCGCCCTCAACGGTGAGGCCCGACGTCGGACGCTCGGCACGGCCAGCCGGCCCACCGGCGTCGGGACCTCCCAAGCCACTGGCGACCCGGCCTGCAGCCACCGTGACCTTCTCGCCGGCGGTGTTTGCCGCGGCCTTCTGGTCCACTGCACGGAGCATTTTGCTGCTCTTCGCCAGGTCCCAGGCAAAGGCGATGAACGCCACGGTGTACGTGCCGGCGGCCAACAGCATGAACAGCTCGCTGTACTGGCCCAGGGTTTCGTTGATGACGGGCATTACTGGTCCTTCGAGGTTGAGGAAGAGACTGCTGTTGTTGCGGCGGTATCAGGAATGTTCCATTCCCGGGCCAAGATCTCGCGGAGGGCTGCTGCTTCGCCGGCCAGGCGGTGGTCTTCACCACGTGCCAGCAGGCCGTACTCCACCATGGTGCGGCCGTCCGCGTGGGTTCCGGTGCGGACCCACACGCGGCGGCGGTTAATGTACAGCGACATGACCAGACCGGCCACCGCAAGGAAACCGAAGATCAACGCGTACAGCTGGCCCGGGTTGTGGTGGATGTCTACGCCGATGTATTTCTTGACGCCATCGAACGTGATGCTGCCCTTGCCTTCGGGCAAGTCGACTGTGGCGCCCGGGGTCAGGGTGATACCCCCGGCGGCGAGGTCGCGGCCGTTGAGCTGCGTCAAGTCTTTGACGTCCAGTTCGAACACGTTCTGGGGCACGCCCTTGTCCAGTCCGAGGTCGCCGTAGAACGAGTTCAGGCTCAGCTGGGGGTTGATCAGTTCCGGGGCGCCGCTGAAGGAAATGCCGTCCTCGGTGACGAACGCCGTGGGAAGGAAGAAGCCAACAAAGCCGAGCTGTTCCGGCTTGGCGTCCGGGACCTTGATGACCACGGAGGAATAGTAGTTGTCGCCTTGGACCTTGGCCGTTACGGGACCTTGGAAGGCAATATTGCCTTCGCCGTCGCGGACCGTGACCAAGGGTGCGTAGCCGTTTCCTGTGAGGTAGAGGCTTGTACCTCCGAGGGAAACGGGGTCGTTGACCTTGAGCGTTTCCTTCTTGCCCGGCGAATCCGGAGTTTCCTTGGTGGTCACTTCTGCGGTGTAGTCGATGGGTTGCCCGGCCTTGCCCGGCGATTCGCGGTCGAACCTGGCCTCGAACTTATCCAGTTGCATCGAGTACGGCTGGAGCGAACTGCTCTGGAAGTTGGTACCCGGCGTGAATTGGTCGTAGCCCACCAAGGTGTTGACGAACGTTTCGCCCTCCACCAAGATCCGCTGGCCGCTGTATCCGTAAAGCCCACCGATGGCCACAGACACCAGCACCCCGATCAAGGACGTGTGGAACACCAGGTTGCCCACTTCCTTCAGGAAGCCGCGTTCTGCACCCAAGGACGGCAGGGCGTCGTCGACGTCCCTGACCTCCACGCGGTAGCCGCGCTTCTTGAGCAGCCCGGCGGCATCGTTGATGGCCTTCGAGGCCGGGATCCCGGCGTCGGCGGGTATGGCCAAGGTGCCGTACTCAGGCAGGCGCGACAGGCGCTTGGGGGTGCGCGGCGGCTGCGACTTCATGGCTTTGTAATGGGCGATGGCACGCGGTGTGACGCAGCCAATCAGGGAGACAAACAGCAGGATGTAGATGGCCGAGAACCAGGCCGACGAGTAGACGTCGTACAGCTGCAAGGCATCCAGAAGCTCGCCGTAAGAAGGGTTGTCCTTGATGTACTGCGTGACCACTGACGGGTTGGCAGGCCGCTGCGGGAACAGGGAACCCGGCACGGCGCCCACTGCGAGCAGGAGCAGCAGGAAGAGGGCCGTGCGCATGCTGGTCAGCTGGGTCCAGGCCCACCGCAGCATGCCTTTTAAACCGAGCGCGGGCAGGGCTGCCTCGGACTTGGCCTGCTGGAGTTTTCCGTCCGCTGTGTTTTCAGCGGCTGGTGACTTCTTCTTGGCTTTCACGGACTCGCTCATCAGATTGGCAACTTCACATCGTTTTGGAACCAGTACTGCAACTCGGTCACCCAGGTTCCCCACACACCGGTGGCCATCAGAATGCCGAGCAAAATCAGGATGCCCCCGCCGATCCGCTGGATGGCCAGCCGATGCTTGCGGAAGAAGGACATGACGCCCATGCCCCGGCGGACGGCCAAAGCAATCAGGAGGAATGGAATGCCAAGGCCCAGGCTGTAAACGAACGCCAGGAGTGCTCCCTTGGCCGCCGACGAACCGCCGGACAGGCTCAGCAACTGTACCGCGGAGTACGTGGGACCAATACAGGGCGCCCAGCCGAGGCCGAACGTGAGTCCCAGAAGCGGCGCACCCCACAGGCCTGCGGGCGGTTTGGCGTGGATCTTCGCGTCACGCTGAAGCCAGCCGAAGCCGCCCATGAACACCACGCCCATGATGATCACCAGGATGCCCAACAGCTGCGTGATCCAGGCATTTTGCGGACCCGTCAGCAACGTCCCAAGCTGGCCGAAGGCACCGCCCAGGAGGACGAAAATCACCGAGAAGCCCAAGACAAACAGTCCGATGCCGGCCAGCATGCGGCCCCGCCGCTGCTTCTGGAGGTCGACGCCCGTCAGTCCCGTGACGTATCCCAGGTAACCGGGGACCAGCGGCAGCACGCAAGGCGAAAGGAACGAGACCAGTCCGGCCAGCAACGCCACCGGCACAGCCAGCAGCAGTGATCCGTTGAGGATCGTCTCGGCGAAAGGACTGTTCATGGGTGCTACTCGGCCACTGCGGAGGTGATGAGGGCTTTCAGGGTGCTCTTCTCGATCTCGCCGAGCACGCGCGAGGCAACCTTGCCTTCCTTGTCCAGGACCAAGGTGGTGGGAACTGCTCCCGGGGGCACAATGCCGGACACGGACAGCAGCACAGCCCCGTCCTTGTCATTGAAGCTCGGGTAGGTGATGTTGAAGGTCTTGTCGAACGCCTCAGCGGTGGCTTGTTCGTCGCGCAGGTTAACGCCGAAGAACTGGACTCCCTGGTCCTTGAAGTCCTGGTGCAGGGCTTCAAGCTGGGGGGCTTCGATGCGGCACGGAGCACATGCGGCAAACCAGAAGTTCAGGACAGTGACTTTGCCCTGCAGGTCCTCCGGCTTTACGGTCTGCCCATTAAACAGAGTGCCCTTGAGCGCCACGGGGGCTGCACGATCTGCCTTGGCGAACTCCGTCACCGAACCATCGCCGGCCACGTAGTTCTTGTTGTCGCCAGCCTTGGCTTGCTTTGCAAGGGAGTCTTCCTGGGCACACGCGGACAGGCCCATGGTCAGTCCTGCGAGGAGGACACCGCCGGCGGTCAGCACGCCGCGGCGCGAAAGATTGTTGTCCATGCTCTATGCCCCCGGGGTGCTCGCCGCGCCGGGGAGCAGAACGGCAGCAGGCTCGGTGTATTCGACGCGCACGATCTTGCCGTCGTCGTCCAAAGTCAAGGATGTCAGGGAGGTGAGGGTGCACTCACGCTTGCGGGGATCGTGCGCGAGGCGGCGGCCCTCAGCGGTCAAACGGGTTGACCAAATGGGAAGTTGGTGGCTCACCAGAATGGCTTCAGCGCCGTCGCCACCGAGCTCGATCGCCTTCACCCGTGCGTCTTCCACAGCCGCCAGAACGCGGGCCGCCTGCTCTTTATAGGGCTCGCCCCAGGAAGGCCGCAGGGGATTCCTGAAGTAGAACCAGTGCTTGGGCTTGAGGAACTCGCTCTTGGTGGGATGGAGTCCCTCAAAGTGGTTCTCGGCTTCGATGATGCGAGGATCCGTGGTGATGTCCAGGTTCAGCGCCTCGGATGTCGGCATGGCTGTTTCCTGGGCGCGGGTCAGCGGCGAGGCTACCAAATGCACAATCTTGGCACCTTCACTGGCGCGGGCCGTGAAGTGGTCCGCCAACATCCGGGCCATCTCCCGGCCACGCTCTGAGAGGTGGAATTCCGGCAGCCGGCCATAGAGGACGGCGCCGGGATTGTGGACCTCGCCATGGCGAAGCAGATGGACAGTTGCTTGGGGCATGTTTACCAGTTTCTCAAAGAAGCGGGGCGATCCGAAATCTTCTACCGCTAGTAGAACTCAAAGTTTTCCCGAAATGTTCCGTGGAGTTGGAATAAAAGATGCATATGCATGTTTATACTGGGTACGAAGCTCGGTTGACGCTTCAAGCAATGAGCTCGACCGGGCAAGCACGCAGTACCCACCACTTGATATAGGAGCAACACCATGATGACTCTCCCCGCTTCCGTCACCACCGGCACCTGGACCCTCGACGCTTCCCACAGCGAGATCGGCTTCACCGTCCGCCACGCAGGCATCAGCAAGGTCCGCGGCCAGTTCAAGGATGCTGCTGCCACTCTGGAAGTCGGTGAGACACTGGCCGACTCCAAGGTCACCGCCACCATCCAGACCGCCAGCTTCGACTCCGGCGACGTCAACCGCGACGGCCACGTCAAGGGCGAAGACTTCTTCGACGTGGAGAAGTTCCCGGAAATCACCTTCGTGTCCCGCCACGTCAAGGCCAACGGCAACAGCTTCGACCTCGTGGGCGATCTCACAATCAAAGGCGTGACCAAGGAAGTTTCCATCGAAACCGAATTCAACGGTGTAGCCGTGGATCCGTTCGGCAACACCCGCGCAGGTGTCTCCGGCGAAACCACCATCAGCCGCAAGGACTTCGGCCTCACCTGGAACGCCGTCCTCGAAGCCGGTGGCGTCCTGGTCAGCGACAAGGTAGTCATCAACCTGGAGCTCGCCTTCATCGCACCGGCTGCCGCATAGTCCTGCTGCTCCTGGTGCGGGTTCACGAGTCCCGCCCTTGTTCGTCATCCCCGCCGTACAACGCGGAGGGCGACGAACAAGAGACTGATCCGTGGCCGACGCAGCCAAACGGCGCCCCACACAGTTCACACTGTGGGGGCGCCGTTTCGCATGCAGGGAAGTCACCCACGCAATTGTTCGGCAAAGAGCCTGCATTTAGCTGCGAGTTGGCTCCGAATTTCCTATGCATCCTTCAACCCGCGGTCTAAAGTGATGCCATGAGTACCCCAGACGAAACACCACAGCCACAGCAGCCCGGCTCCCAGCCTCCGCAGCCCGGCAATGTTCCTCCTGCGGGTTACCAGCCTCCGCAGGGCTACCAACCCCCCCAGGGTTACCAGCCACCGTCTCAACCAGGCCAGTATTCACAGCCCGGCGCACCCCAGCCCGGGCCCGGCCAACCTGCAGCCGGGCAGCCTGGTTTCCACTTCGAAATGCCCACCGACGGACCGCGCAGTTTCAACGACGTCATGCCTCAGGGCGGGTTCTCGGGAATGTTCAAGACCCAAGGCCTACCGACGGAGTTGAAGGTTTCCTACTTTATTTGGGTGATCTCCGGACTTCTGGGCTTGCTGTTCGGGCTTATTGGATTCTTCGCCGTGATCGCAGCCTTCGCCTTCGCCCCGGGTATCGCGGCAATCGCGCTCATCCTCCTCCTGCTCGCTTTGGCCGTTGCCGCCGCCCAGGTGGTCCTGGCCATGAAGATGAAGGAAGGCAAAGAATGGGCTCGCCTCGCTTTGACCATCCTGGCCGGCGTTTCGCTGCTGCTGGCCATCTTCGGAGCGGCAAGTGGCGGCGGTTCCGGGATGGGCCTGGGCGGCAACTGGTTCGGCTTCCTGGTCAGCGCAGTCGCCGTCGTCCTGATGTGGATGCCCAATTCGCAGCTCTGGTTCAAGGCAGTAAAGGGCCACGCATAGCACTGCCCCAACTGCCGTCGTCGTGCGTGATCGGCGGTAATGCAGGCTGAAGGCCGCGGCCCGGATCCTCCGGATTCCCGCGGCTTTCATCATGAAGGCGTAAGCCGATTTGATGATTTTTCCTGTGAGCTGGAAATACCAGCGTGTGATCGTCTGCAGCGTCGGACCCGGGAGGTACGGTGGTAGCAGAACCACGCTGGGGGCAGGGTCGATTTGCTGATCCCGGCGGCCGCACCAGCAGTCGAACAAGCAAAGGAATGCCATGAGCAACCCTCCGTACCCGCCGTCAACCCCGGGTGACGACAACAAGCCCGAGCAGCAGGGCACCCAGCCTTCTGCCCCGCAGCCCCCGGCACCTCAGTACGGTCAGCCTGCCGCGCCGCAGTACGGACAGCAGTCTCCCGCTGCGCCGCAGTACGGACAGCAGTCTCCCGCTGCACCGCAGTACGGACAGCAGGCCTCTCCTTACGGCCAGGCCCCTGTGGCTCCGCAGTACGGCCAGGGCACTAACTGGCCGAGCCAGCAGCCCGGACCCACCACCATCCCGCCGATGGTTAACTACGCGTTCTGGATGATCGTCGCGGCCGGACTGCTGTCCGCCATCAGCTCTCTGGTCTTGGCCTTCACCGGAGCTGATCCCATCATTGATGTCATGTTCCAACAGGCCGCACAGCAGAATACAGAGATCCCTGAGGGATCCGCTGAAGGCATCCGGGCTGCCATCGCAGTCGGCGCCATCATCGGGGCGATCCTTTCGCTGGGCCTCTACGCCTTGGTTGCCTTCCCCGTCCGGAAGGGCAAGAACTGGGCACGGATCCTAGGCACAGTCTTCGCGGCCTTGTCAGTCCTCGGCCTTACCAGCCTGTTCCAGTTCGGTCCCACCTACGGAATCCTGCAGCTCATCGTGATCCTGCTGGGTGTTGCAGCAATTGTCATGCTGTACCTGCCGGCGTCGGCTCCTTACTTCCGTAAGGCGCAGCCGTTCGGCAGCCCGTACCAGAACCCTTACGGCCGCTAAACACGCCGACTTCCAAGTATTAGACGCGGGCGCGGACCCGGCGAAGGCTAAACAGCCTGGCCCGGAGTCTGCGCCCGTTGTGCGTGGTAGGCAAGGATCTGCAGCTCGGTTGCCATGTCCACCTTGCGGAGGTTGACGTGCGGGGGGACCTGCAGCAGCACCGGAGCGAAGCTCAGGATGCTCCGGATCCCGGCGGCAATCACGCGGTCGCACACGTCTTGGGCCACCGTTGCAGGCAACGCCAGGACCACCATGTTGGTGTGGGTTCGTTCCAGGACGCGCTCCAACTCGGCGGAGTCGCTGACCCTCAACCATCCCACCTCGTTGCCGATCACCATGGGGTCGGCATCAAAGATGGCTACGACGTCGAAGCCCCGGGACTCGAAGCCTCCATACCGGGCAAGGGCTTTGCCGAGGTTACCGGCACCCACAATCGCGACCTTCCAGTCGTGGGTCAGGCCGAGGGCTGCCGCAATGTGGCGGCTCAAGTACTGGACCTCATAGCCAACGCCGCGGGTCCCGTAAGAGCCCACATAGGAAAGGTCTTTGCGGAGGGTGGATGAGCTGACTCCCGAGGCCTCGGCCAAGGCTTCCGAGGAAACCCGCTCAACGCCTTCGGCCAGCAGAGAGTTGAGCGCGCGCAAATAGAGAGTCATCCGGGCCACAGCCGCGGGCGGGATCTGCTTGGTGGCAGGTTCGTTATCCCCGGTTGTGGCTTCCGGGGACGGTTCCAGCGCAGTCACGGTATTCTCCATTGCGTCGCTTTGTTGTTCCACTCTATGACCCCCCGCCGGACTCAACAAAAGCCATTACCTGCGGGTAACCCCACCCTCAGCCCTCCAGGACTTTCTTCAGGGTGCGGGTGAGCCGTTCCTCGTCGATCTTCCAGAAATCGCGCTGGATGCCGTTGACCAGCACCACTGGAATCTCCTCTGCGAAGCGCTCCTGCAGTTGGGGGTCGCCGTCGATCTTCTGTTCGGTCCACCCCACGCCAAGGCCTTTTGTGACACGCTCGACGGCGGCACGCGCCTCCGTGCAGAGGTGACAGTCAGCTTTGGTGAGGAGGACGACGTCGGGAATTGCCATGTCTCAAAGGTAACCGCCCCACCGACCCTCTCTCACATCCCACCCCCTTCCCGGCAACCCTCTCTCACATCCCACCCCCTTCCCGGCAACCCTCTCTCACATCCCACCCCTTTCGGCGCTCTCCCGTGCGTTCCCGACGCGGGCCCCGGCGATTGACTAGACTCAAGGCATGCCCGAGGAGAAGAACGCCGCCGTGGTCGCAGATGCCTTGGTGCAGAAGGACACCGTGCAGAAGGACGCGGCGAAAAAGGACATCGCGCAGAAGCACGCTGGCGAAGCCGCATTCTTCGACGTCGACAATACGTTGATGAAGGGTGCCAGCCTCTTCCACGTGGCGCGCAAAATGTATGAACGAAAAGCGTTCACGCTTTCCCAGGCCGCCGGGTTCGCCTGGAAGCAGTTCAAGTTCGTCATGCGCGGCGAGAACATGGAAGACGTCCACTCGGTGCGCGACTCTGCACTGACCCTTGCTGCCGGCATTACCGTGGCTGACATCAAAGCCTTGGGCGAAGAGGTCTATGACGAAATGATCGAGTCGAGGATCTGGCCGGGAACCAAAGCGCTGGCAGAACAACACCTTCGGGTCGGCCGGAAGGTGTGGCTCGTGACGGCCACACCCATCGAGGTCGCCACTGTTATTTCCACCCGGCTCGGCTTGACAGGCGCGTTGGGAACCGTGGGCGAGGTGGACGAAGGCGTGTACACAGGGAAGCTCGTGGGCGACATCCTGCACGGACCTGCAAAGGCAATTGCGGTCCAACTCGTGGCCGACCGGGAGGGTCTGGATCTGGACCACTGCTGGGCCTACAGTGACTCCGCCAACGACATTCCTTTGCTCACCATGGTGGGTCATCCCGTGGTCATCAACCCGGATTCAAAGCTGCGGCGGCACGCCCGTGAGAACAACTGGCCGGTTTACGATTTCCGCTCGGGACGCCGTGCGGCAACCCTTGGCCTCAAAGCCGCCACAGTCGGCGGAGCTGTGTATGGTTTGTGGCGCGGATTCTCGAAGTTCCGCGGCCCCCGCGTCTAACCCTCTCTCACATCCCACGGGCTTGAGCCCAACCCTCTCTCACATCCCACGGGCTTGACCCCAACCCTCTCTCACATCCCTCGGCCTTGAGCCCAACCCTCTCTCACATCCCACTTGGGCCATAACAAGCCTGTGGATAACTTTCGATGGCTTTAGCATTTCTGGGCAAGAATGCCGGTATGCAAAATGCCACTGCTCTTCCTCCCCGACTGACCGCCGGCCCGTTCACCTTGGACGAGGCGGAGGCTGCGGGCCTTAGTCAGTCCTACCTCTGGAATCGCATCAAGGTCGATGGAGTTAGCCGGGGTATTTACCGGCCTTCCGATTGGAATTTCGAGCTTTCTGCGGCTGCCCGATCGCTGTCGGTTGTAAGTCCCGGCGCTTGGATTTCCCATGTGACGGCCGCCAGGCTCCATGGTGCATGCCTGCCGCCCTGGCTGGCGGATTCCAATGAATTGCATCTGAGCAAGCCGAGGCACCTGCCGTCAGTGCGGCGCAAGGGCGTGATCGGACACACGGTAGTAGCGTTCGACGACGAGGTCGAGTATGTCCAAGGCATCAGGATGAGCACACGGTCGCGGATTTGGTTGGATCTCGCGCGACGCCTGCCCGTCCCTGAGCTCGTCTGCATGGGTGATGAACTCATACGCATGCCCCGGCCGAACTTCGAAGGACGCGACAAGCCGTTCACGTCGCTGGAGGCTCTTCGCAAAATGGTTGGCAGGCACAAGAATCTGCAAGGCGTGGTTCGGGCACGAGAAGCGCTCGACCTCATGCGGGTTGGCGCCGATTCTGCGCCCGAGTCGCTGCTCCGGCTGGCGATGTTGGACGCCGGCATCCCAGAACCGGAGCTGCAAGTGCAACTCCGGCCAAACGATCCGTTCTCCCCGTCCGCGGATCTGGGCTACCGTGATCGGCGAGTAGCCATGCAGTACGACGGCGATCATCACCTTGAGCAGGAACAGATACTTCGCGATCGGCGACGTGACAAATCATTTGAAGCAGCCGGCTGGACGGTCCTCAAATTCGGCAAGGACGACCTAGCCGACAACTTTTCGTCCGCCATCCAAAAGATTAAGAGGGCCCTGCGGGTCGCATGGCGGGATCCTGCAGTCAGTTCGGGCTTTTCCCGAGGGACCTGAGAGAGGGACGGCCCCAAACCCGAGGGACCTGAGAGAGGGACGGCCCCAAACCCGAGGGACCTGAGAGAGGGACGGCCCCAAACCCGAGGGACGTGAGAGAGGGTTGGGATGCAAAAATGCCCGCCACCTCGAGAGGCAACGGGCATTCACGCTTGATGAAGTATCTCTACTTCTTATTGCGGCGCTGGTGGCGAGTCTTGCGAAGCAGCTTGCGGTGCTTCTTCTTGGCCATACGCTTGCGGCGCTTCTTAATAACTGAACCCACGAAAGTTCCTTACAAACTAGAAGTTCCTGTCTGTTGGAACAGATCCGCGGAAGCAGACAGTACAACTGACAGATTCTTACATTGACGTAAAACGTTCCTTAACAGAGTACCGCTTCAAAGGGGCACCCCATGACCACCGTCCGCGGGACGGACCCCGGCTGGTCTCAGGCGGTCTCGGATTGCCCGTCCACCACAGCACCTTTGAGGTATTGGGCAACAGCTTCTTCAGGAACCCGGAAGGAACGGCCGAACCTTACGGCGGGCATTTCCCCTGAGTGGACCAGGCGATACACAGTCATTTTGGAAACACGCAGGACGTCGGCCACTTCGGCCACCGTCATGAAACGCGCATTCGAGAAGTTAGTCTCCGCGGACATTTCCCATATTCCTTTGCTCTCAGACAGTAGGACACCCCCAGTGGAACGGTGTGCCGATGCTGAGCCATCAAACAACCATGTGCTAGATACTCTAGAGGCTGATGGGGCCAATGTGAAAGAGCTCCCAGCAACTTTGGAGGCCCGGGTAAGCCCCGGTCCCGCCCGTTTAGTGGGTTCCCTGCGCGTCGTGCCGTGGGCACGGCATGATGCGCAGGGAACCCACTCAGCGGATCTACGCCGCAACCACCGCACGGCGCTTCCGGGCCGACGCTGCGAGCTGCTCCAACACCGAGGCCGTGACGTCCCACTCCATGCAGGCGTCCGTGACGCTCTGGCCGTACACGAGCTCCTGCTCCCCGGAAAGCTGCTCGGCCACGTCGAGGTTCTGCGCGCCGCCCACCAGGAAGCTCTCCAGCATCACGCCGGCAATCGGCGAGGAAGAACCAGCTTCGAGCTGTGCGCCAATTTCCAAGGCAACCTCGGCCTGGCGGTGATGGCTCTTGCCGCTGTTGGCGTGGCTGGCGTCCACGATCAAGCGCGGGTTCAGGCCCTTGGCAGCCAGCTTGGCGGAAGCGGCTGCGACATCTGCAGCAGAGTAGTTGGGTCCCTTGCGTCCACCGCGGAGGATCACGTGGGTGTCCGGGTTGCCGGACGTCGCTACGAGAGCAGCGCGGCCGTCGTCGTCGATTCCCAGGAAGGCTTGCTCAGCGGCGGAGGCGCCGCAAGCGTCGATGGCCACTTGGAGATCACCGTCGGTGCCGTTCTTGAAGCCGATGGGCATGGACAGCCCGGATGCGAGCTGGCGGTGGATCTGGCTTTCGGTGGTGCGGGCGCCGATCGCGCCCCAAGAGACGAGGTCCGCCATGTACTGCGGGCTGATGGGTTCAAGGAACTCGGTGGCCGTGGGCAGACCCAACGCGGTGACCTGCTTCAGGAAGCCGCGGGCCGCGCGCAGGCCAGCGGCGATGTCGTGGCTGCCGTCCAGGTGGGGATCGTTGATGAGGCCCTTCCAGCCAACGGTTGTGCGCGGCTTCTCGAAGTAGGTCCGCATGACGACCAGCAGGTCCTCCTTGTGCTTCTCCGCCTGGCTGACCAACCGGCGGGCGTATTCGAGGCCGGCCTTGGGGTCGTGGATGGAGCACGGGCCCACGATCACCAGAAGGCGATCGTCTACCCCGTCCATGATGGCGCGGACCTGATCGCGGCCGCGGTCGACGACGGCAGCTGAGCGGGCGTCCAGCGGCAACTCGGCGATGAGGTCCTGCGGGGCCGGAAGTGGCTCGAAGCGTGCAACCCGCAGGTTGGAGGTAGCGGGCTGTGCTGCGTCCGCGGCGGTAGCGGAGTGGAGCGATTCAGTGGGTTCTGCGGCGATGCTGGTCATTTCTGGGTCCTGTTCCGGGATGCGGAGCGGGCCCCTTTTCAGAACCCGCCGGATATGGCGAAGGGCAGAGAATAATCTCTGCCCTGTTGGCTCTGAAGGAAAGTTGGATGCGTGTCAGTTAGACGCGGGCCCCTCCAGAGCCAACGAAAAATACGCATACCAACGCTTAGTCATAGCCACACCATAACCGCGGTTCTTCACCGCGGGCAAATCGCGTCCATCAAGATGACAGGAGTTTGCGCAGGAACTGCAACTGCTTGATCCAGTGGTGCTCTTGGCCGCCCTCGTGGTTGTTGAAGCGGTACACCTCGATGTCCTTCTCAACCCCGCCAGAGCCTGTGCCGTAGTTGTTGAAGCTTGCGAACACCGTTGATGGAGGGCAGATATCGTCCATCTGCGCAGCCGAGAACAGCGCCGGCACTATGGCGTTGCGGCCGAGGTGGACGCCGTCGAAGTAGTTCAGCACTCCCAGCATGGGCTCATACTTTTCCCGGTGCCGGCCCAAGAACCCGGCAATCTCGGGGTACGGACCACGCGGGGTGATGTCGATCGCGCGAGGGAAGTCCTGCAGGAACGGGACGTCCGGCAGCGCGGCGATGACGCCGTCGAGCCTTCCAGCCGTCAGCCCGGCAGCAGCAACAGTGATGCCGCCACCCTGGCTAACGCCCGCCAGCACCACTTTGGAAGGGTCGACGGCGGCGTGGCTCTGTGCCGCTTCTACCGCACGGAAGGCGTCCACGTAGACCCGTCGGAAGTAGTAATTGTCCTGGTGATCAGCGCCTCGCGTCATGAGGCCGGCGTAGTTAATCCCACCGGCCGACGGGTGTGGATCCGGGGTGTCTCCGGAAACGCCGCCGTAGCCCTGCCCGCGCGTGTCCATGATGAAGTGCGCGTAACCGGCTTGGGCCCAGCGGGTGTTCTGGTTGACCAGGCCGCGCCCTCCGGAGTAACCGATGTATTCCACAACTACGGGAAGATGCTCCCCCGGCTCGAGCTGCGAGGGTACGTGCAGCCATCCCTTGATGCGGTCTCCCCCAAAGCCGGAGAACGTGACATCGAAGGTGTTGATTACGGTGAGGTAGTTGTCCACGGGCTCAAAGACAACGTCCAACGGCAAGGCTCGGGCCTCGGTGATGGTCCGGTCCCAGAACTCTTCAAGGTCGGCTGGTACCGCGGCGTTGGAGGTGTAGTTGCGGAGCTGATCAAGGGGAAGGTCAAAAAGGGGCATGGTCCGTTCCGGTTCAGGTGGGTCTTACTGGGCTGATTCAGGCGCTGCGGGTTGTTCTGGTAGAGGACATCCTACGTCATCACAGGTTTTCGGCCTGGCTGGTTTGAATCGTTACATTTTGAAGTCGGTCGAGCTAAACTAAACGTATTCGTCCCGGGAAAGCGCTTGCTCAGGTGTAGCCTAAACCCGCCCGAACACTTTTGTGAAGACCCAGACGACGGCGTCACGCGCCATCGTTGCCGCGCCAGCCGAGGAGAGCCATGGACACCGCTTCCACCGAGTCCGTCAGCAGCCCAACACCCAACAGGCCTGCCCCTTCAACCGGGACTGCAGCTTCAACCGGGCCTGCCGCGGTAACTGCCCCCGCCCGGATCGCCCTAGTGGGGGTCCACGGCTTCGGCACACACCACCTCCGCAACCTGGAGCGGCTCAGCAAGCAGGGCATCGTGGACCTCGTGGCCGTGGCCGACCCTCATCCGCCGGCGACCGGAGCTTTGCCTGAGACCACGGCGATCCACGCCAATCTGGACGAACTGCTGGCCGGCGAGCACGGACCGGACGTCATCATCGTGGCTACTCCCATTCAGACCCACGCCCCACTGGCCCTTTCCGTGCTCGCTTCCGAGGCTGATCTGTACTTGGAGAAGCCCCCGGTTGCCTCGATGAGCGACTTCCTCCGCCTCCAGGAAGCGGCGGCTAAAGCTGGCCGCAGCGTTCAGATCGGTTTCCAGAGCCTCGGATCCCATGCCTTGGCGGCGTTGGAGAATCTGGCCAGCGGGGAAGCTACGGCAGAGCTCCCCGGCATCGGTGCCCTGAAGGGGATTTCCGCTACGGGCCGCTGGGTCAGGGATCGCGCCTATTACAAGCGGTCCCGTTGGGCAGGCAAACGTAGTCTCGACGGCGTGGATGTGGTGGACGGCGTTGCTACCAATCCGCTGGCCCACGCAATCGCCACCGCACTCCGCATCGCCGGAGCCAGGGAGGCACAGGATCTCGTATCCGTGGAAACCGACCTCCACCGCGCCAATGACATCGAAGCGGACGACACCTCAGTGGTCCGCATGCGGACCATCAACGGTTTGCCCATCACCTGCGCCCTCACGCTCTGCGCCAGCGAATCCGTGGAACCTTACGTTACGCTCCACGGCACCGAGGGTACGGCAGTATTCCACTACACAGAGGACCGGGTGACGGTCCGCACCGAAGCGGGCGAAACCGCTCACACCTTCGGTCGAGACGATCTCACCGAGAACCTCCTCCAGCACCTGTCCCAAGGCACGCCACTGCTCAGCCCGCTCCACCACAGCGGCGCCTTCATGAAGGTACTGGAAGCCATCCGGACAGCAGAGGCACCTGCGCTGATTCCCACAGAATGTGTGAAATGGGTAGGAAAGGGCGAGCAAGCCCACGCAGTGATTCCGAACATTGAAGACATCCTGGAACGCGCCACGCGCGCCCACGCCACCTTCTCCGAGTTGGGTCTCCCCTGGGCACGCCCGGTCACCTCTGGTGCCGAGGCGCTCTTCGCACCTGACGATGCCGGCCCTGCCGCCACCCCTGCCAACGCCGCCGCCGTCCTCCGCACCGGAAGCACCCTCGAGCCGGATCTGTCCCCACGGCCCTACCTGCACCCGGTATCCACACAGGCCGGCGTGGTGGTTACGGATCACCTGCCCTCAGACCACGTATGGCACCTCGGCGCAGGATTCGCCCTGCAGGACGTCAACGGCAGCAATTTCTGGGGCGGCCGCAGCTACCGCAGAACCGCGGGGAAGTACGTGGATGTGAAGGACCACGGCAGGATCGAAACGGCAAGCATCGCCCGGGAAAAAGACCACACCACGATTGGCCTCAACTGGCTCGCAGCCGACGGCAGCCTGGTCCTCACGGAACGCCGCTCACTGAAGCGCACAAACCTTGATGCGCTCACGTGGCGACTCGACATCCAGACCCGGCTCACCGCCGTCGTGGATGTTTCGCTGGGCAGTCCCGGCTCGCACGGTGCCGCCGGCAGCGGCTATGGCGGATTCTTCTGGCGGCTTCCTGCCAATGCCGCCCCGCGCGTCTTTTCCTCCACAGCCGAGGGCGAGCCTTCCGTGCACGGTTCAGTGGCGCCGTGGCTCGCTTGGACGGGAGAGTTCGACGGCGGCCCTGCCACTTTGGTGTTTGGCGCACCTTCCGAGTCGCCGGACCCGTGGTTCGTGCGCTGCAGCGACTACCCGGCGGTCGGTTCTGCACTGGCATGGGACACCGCCGTAGAACTGGCTGCAGGTGACTCCCTCACCCGCAGCAACACCGTGTGGATCAGCGACGGAACGTTGGATGTAGCGGAGATCGAGGGCTTGGTTTCAGGCAGATGAGTGCTCGCTGACGCGTTGTGAGGCCCGCCCTGCATGGTATTTGCCATGAATAGCCTGCAGAACGGGCCCCGCAACGCGAAGTCACGGTGTTGGGCAATTACCGGCGGCCCGCTAGGAGCGACGGCGGGCCGAGTATCGCCAGAGCAGGAAACCGATCACGGCCGCCGAGACCATGCCCAGCGCTCCCGTGACCACGAGCCCCGTGCGGACGCCGAAGTCCTCCGTGAGCCACCCTGCCAGCAAGCCACCCAGCGCATGACCGCCCAGGAGAAGTGGGAAATACAGTGCCAGAACCCTGCCGCGCACGCTGGCGCCGGCCTCGAGCTGCACCGCCGTGGCTGCGCTTGTGAGGAACACCAGGGTCATGAAGCCCACCACGATGAGCATCACCACGAACCACTCCTGCGTGGGCATCACAGCAGCGAGCCCTTGCGTCAGGCCGAAGAGCCCGGCACTGGCCACAATCCCTTTCCGTCCGAAGCGTTTGATCCTTGTTGCCACCAACGCGCCTGCCAGTGCTCCCAAGGCGCTGACAGTATTGAAGAGCCCAAAGCCGGCAGGTCCGCTGTGCCACACTCCGTCCGCGAAAGCCGCGAGAACTACAGGACCGTTCATGCCGAAAGCGCCTAGCAGTCCCGCGAGCAGCATGGTCAGAAGCAGAGGCGGACGGGCGCGGACGAAACGGAAGCCGGCGAGGATCTGGCCTTTCCGGGCTGTGGGGTCAGACGCTTCGGGAGCGTGGTGCAGTTCGCCAGGCCTGATGGACGCGATCATCACCAGGACCGAAACCCCTATCAAAGCGTTGGCCGCAAATGCCGCAGCCGGACCAGCCTGGGCGATGACCACACCAGCCAGTGCCGGGCCTGCCATGGCCCCCAACTGACCAATCGCACTGTTCAAGCCGATGGCGGCCGGCAGCCCTGCGTCACCCACCACCTCGTTGACGAACACCTGCCGCGCAGGCCCATCGATCGCACTGGTGACGCCCAAGGCAATGCAGGATGCGTAGACCACCCACACATCCGTGCCGCCCATCGCGTTCCACACGGCGAGGCCGGCGGCCAGCAACGCGGCGACGGACTGGCAGACCAGGAGGATACGGCGTTTGGGGAAAAGGTCCACCAGGATGCCGCTGATGGGACCCACCACCAGCATGGGCAGGAACTGGAGTGCAACTGCGAGGCCCACGGCGGCCGGACTCCCCGTTAGCTGCAGCACCAACCAGTCTTGGGCGAGCCGCTGCATCCACACCCCGCCACTCCCCACAAGGGAGAGGGTGACGAAGATCCGGTAGTTATGGTGCCTCAGCGGGTAATGCCAGCTTTCCGTGGAGCGGGCACGCGGTGTGGTGGATTTGGGGCGCAGTGGGAACGGGCGCGGCGACACGGAGTGTTCTGCTCGATTCAGCGGGTTGGTTGGGAATTCTTAGCGATGGGAGCGGATCTTGACGGCGGCTGCGGCCAGGACCAGGGTCCCGGGGACGATGACGAAGAGGGCTTGCAGCATCCAGACGAAGACCACGGTCATGAAGACTGCGGCTAGCAGCAGGAGCGAGCCGGTCCAGTCGCGCACCGCATCAGCCTTGGCGTTGGCATAGGCGGCAGCCCACCGTTGCGGGCCGGGAACGACGGCGGGTTGTTGGCCGGCGTCGCCGCTCCAGGTCACGCTTCCGCTCCAGTTGGCGGTGATGCGCAGGAACAGCACGGCGCCTGCCGCGGCGAGGATCAGCGTGGCGGGCAGGATCGCTGCCCGGCCGGGCAGTTGACCCACCAGTGCGAGCAAAAGGTTCAGGACAATCACGACGGCGGCTACCGCCGTCGTGATTCCCATCTTCCAGCTGCCGGGCAGCGCACGGCGGAAATTGCCCCACAGGCTTCGCAGGGAATCGTCCCTGCCGCTGAGGTGCCTTTCCAGGTGCGCGACGCCGGCCGCGTAGGCAGCCGGCGCCGTCACCAACGGGACGGAGAGGAGGAGCACGATGACTCCCGCCAGGATGGTCTCGGCGAAGAGGGCAAAGCGGTTGACCGGAATCCCGGGGTTCCCGGACGGCTTGCCTGTGGCGTTCATAGTGCTCATTTTTCTCTCTTCCGTGTCCGTCAGCCCTTGAGGCCCTGCGTTGAGACGCCTTCGACGATGTAGCGCTGGAAGACCAGGAAGAAGACCAAGACCGGGAGCAGCGCCAGGACGGACATGGCGATCATGGCACCGTAGTCCGAGGATTGGGTTTGGTCCACGAAGAGCCGCAGCGCCAGCGGGAGCGGGTATTTGTCCGGGGTGTTCAGGTAGAGCAGCGGGCCCAGGAAGTCGTTCCAGCTCCAGATGAAGGAGAAGATGGAGGTGGAGATCAGGGCCGGTTTCATCAGCGGGAGCATGATGGACCCGAAGATGCGGACGTGTCCGGCGCCGTCGATGCGCGCTGCTTCGTCGAGTTCGGCCGGCAGGCCGCGCATGAACTGGACCATGAGGAACACGAAGAACGCGTCTGCGGCGAGGAACTTGCCGATCAGCAGCGGCACGTAGGTATCCACGAGACCGAGCTGTTGGAACACGATGTACTGCGGGATGATCACCACGTGGAAGGGCAACAGCAAGGTGGCGATCATCATGCCGAAGAACAGTCCTCGGCCGGGGAAGTTGATCCGGGCGAAGGCGTAGGCCGAGATACTCGCTGAGAGCACGGTTCCCACCACCGCGCCGACGGCCAGGATCAGCGAGTTGGTGAAGAACGTCAGCGTGGAGACCCCGCCGATGCCTTCCATGGCCGTGACGAAGTTATCGAAGCTGAAGTTGTTGGACCACAACGCATTGTTCGCGCCGCCGATCTCGGAGTTCGGCTTGAACGAGGCCGAGATCATCCATAGGGCCGGGTAGAGGACCATCGCCACCAGTGCCAGGGCCACGATGTGGAAGATGGTGCTCTTGATCCGCTTGGCCAAGGTGGACTCGGACTTCGGGTTATAGACCGGCGCCGGAGTGGTTGTTGTTGCTCGGGGCTGGGTGGGGGTTGCCATGGTTGTCACTTTGCATCACCGCTGTAGTGGACCCAGGACTTGGAGGTCTTGAAGAAGATCAGCGTGATAATGCCGACCACGATCACCAGGAGCCAGGCCATCGCCGAGGCGTAGCCCATCCGGAAATCGGAGAAACCGCGCAAGTACAGGTAGAGGGTGTAGAAGAGGGTGGATCCTGCCGGGCCGCCTTCGCCGTTGGAGATGATGTAGGCCGAGGCGAAGATCTGGAACGCGTGGATGGTTTCCATCAGCAGGTTGAAGAAGATCACCGGGGAGAGCATGGGCCAGGTGATGTTCATGAACTTCCGCACCGGGCCGGCGCCGTCCATCGAGGCTGCCTCGTAGAGGTCCACCGGGATCTGCTTCAGGCCGGCCAGGAAGATGACCATCGGGGCGCCGAACTGCCACACGGTCAGCAGGATCATCATGCCCATGGTCATGTTGGGGTTACCCACCCAACCGCCGAGGTTGATCCCGAAGAAGGACAAGCCTTGGTCCACGGGGCCGGAATCGCCGAACATGGCCTTCCAGACGATCGCGATGGACACCGAGGCGCCGATCAGGGAGGGGGCGTAGAACGCGGACCGGTAGAAACCCTGGCCCTTGCGTTTGCTGTTGAGCAGCATCGCGATCGCCAACGCCGCCGCGAGCTTGAGAGGGGTACCAAAGACCACGTACTGCATGGTCACACCCACCGACTGCAGGAACCGTTCGTCCTGGAACAAGGTGACGTAGTTATCGAAGCCGATCCACTTGGGGGCATCGAAGAGGTTGTAGTTGGTGAAGGAAAGGTACAGCGAGGAAATCATCGGGCCCACGGTCAGGGCAATGAATCCCAGCAGCCAGGGCAACAGGAACGTGTAGCCGGCGCGGGCGTCCGCCCCGCGCCGCCGCGATTTACGCGGCTGCGTGGGAGCGGAGGCGGTGCGCCTGCTCAGGGTTGGGCTTTGAGTCACGAGATCAGTCCGTCAGTTATGAAGCCTGTATCAGGCGTTCTGCTTGATGAGGTCTTCGGCTTCCTTGAACCACGCATCAACTGCGCCGTCCACGGTGAGCTTGCCGTAGTTGAGGTCCTGGGTGACGCGCTTGAATGTGGACTCCAACGTGCCGAAACCAACGATGGGCGGCTCCGGAGCGTCCTTGAGGTACTTCTCGATTGACTTCTCGTAATCGACCACGAGCTTGTCCGTGCCTTCGAAGGTGGTGCCGTCGCGCTGGGTCTTCGACGCCGGGACACCGCGCGAGGTCTTGAAGATCTGGCCGACCTCGGGATCGTTGACCATGAAGTCAATGAAGCGGGCAGCAGCATCCTTGTACTTGGTCTTGGCGCTGGCCACCATGAGCATTGACGGCTTCAGGAACAGGCCCAGGTTGTCCGGGTCATCCGACGGAACAGGAACCAGCTTGAGTTCCTTGGCACCGCTGTCAGCGAGGTAGCCGGCCATGAAGTTGTCCCACGTAACTTCCGTGGCGGTGACGTTGGAGCCGAACGGGGACTTGGGCAGCAACTGGGTGGCCTTGTCTTCGCCAACAATGGCCCCGGTTCCGCGCAGATCCGCGGTGAGGTTCCACCACTTCTTCAGATCGTCCTTGGAGAATCCAAGCTTGCCGTCCTCGGTGAAGGCCTGGATGTTGTTCTGGCGCAGCCAGATGTTGAAGTTCCACCAGATGCCGGTGTAGTCGGTGCCGCCGAACAACGTGCCGTTGCCCTTGGCTCCAACCTCGGCCAGGAAAGCGTTGAACTCCTTGTAATTCCAGGTGCCGTCCGGCTCCGCAATGCCCAAGGAAGCGAGCTTGGCGGGATCGTAGTAGACCGCAAAGGCGTTGGTGCTGGTGGGGATGCCATAGGTCTTGCCGCGGATCTGGCCCGAGGGAAGGAGGGACTTGTCGAAAGCGTCCGTGTTGATCTTCACGGTGCCCAGGTCCAAGAGCTGGTTCCGCTGACCGTAATCACGCAGGTAGGAGAGGTCCCACTGCATGACGTCCGGCAGTCCACCGCCGGCAGCTTCGGTAGCGCGCTTCTGCCAATAGCCGGGGAAGTCGGAGAAGTTGCCGTTGACCTTGATGTCCGGGTTCTTGGACTCGAACAGGGCAATGGCTTTGCGGGTGCGCTCGGCACGGTCATCGTTGCCCCACCAGGTGTAGGTGATGGTGACGGGGTTCTCCGCGGAACCGGTCTGTCCACTGGACGAGGACTGGCCACAAGCGGAGAGGAACGCGGCAGATGCAGTGCCGAGAGCCACCGTGGTGAGGAATTTCCTTCTATCGATCATGAGAGCCTCCTTGCTCAGTTGGTGCAAGCTTCCGAGTTCTCTACAACGTGGCAGTGATCTCGCTTACACTCGTTCTGAATCGATACAATATCCCTAAATAAGAATCTGGGCAAGCGTTTTCCAAAGATCGCAATTTGACCGGTACGCTGCACTCATACCTTCAGTACCACCAGTACCAGCACGGCCAACCTGACGAAGGAGTCCCCTTGACCTCCCCCGAAATCCCCCGCAGTCCATCCGTCTGGAACAGCATCCACGGCCTCGCTTACGGCGGTGACTACAACCCCGAGCAGTGGCCGGAGGACATCCGGCTCGAGGACATCGAGCTCATGAAGGAAGCCGGAGTCAACTTCCTGAGCGTCGGCATATTCTCCTGGGGTCTCCTGGAGCCCTCTGAAGGGAACTACGATTTCGGCTGGTTGGACGATGTCATGGACAACCTCCACGGGGCCGGGATCAAAGTGGCGCTGGCGACCGCCACAGCCTCTCCCCCTGCCTGGCTGGCCCGCAAATACCCCGAGATCCTGCCCGTCACCGCGGAAGGAATCCGGCTGGAACGTGGCTCGCGACGCCACTACACGCCGTCGTCGTCCGTGTACCGCAGGTACGCCACCGCCATGACGCGGGTCATCGCCGAACGCTACAAGAACCACCCGGCCTTGGCACTCTGGCACGTGGACAACGAACTTGGCTGCCACGTTGGCGAGTTCCATGGCGAGGAAGACGCCGCCGCTTTCCGCGCTTGGCTGGAACGCCGCTACGGTTCCATCGAGGCCCTCAACGAGGCCTGGGGAACGGCGTTTTGGTCCCAGCACTACGCATCGTTTGACGAGATCATCCCGCCGGGCGCAGCTCCCACCACGTTGAACCCCGGGCAGCAACTGGACTTCGCCCGGTTCAATTCCTGGGCTTTCATCGATTACTACCGCGAGCTGCTGGCCGTTATCCGCGAAGTCACCCCGGGCATCCCGGCGACCACCAACTTCATGGTTTCCAGCGCCACCAAGGCCCTGGATTACTTCGATTGGTCCAAGGACATGGACGTGGTTGCCAACGACCACTACCTGGTGGCGGCTGACCCCGAGCGGGAGATCGAACTGGCCTTCAGCGCCGATCTCACGCGCGGCGTGGCGGGCGGCGAGCCGTGGATCCTCATGGAGCACTCGACGTCTGCGGTCAACTGGCAGCCCCACAACCAGCCCAAAATGCCCGGCGAAATGCTTCGAAACTCGCTGACGCACGTAGCCCGCGGCGCCGACGCCGTCATGTTCTTCCAGTGGCGTCAAAGCAAGGCCGGCTCGGAGAAATTCCACTCAGCGATGGTTCCCCACGGCGGCCGCGACACCCAGGTGTGGCGGAACGTGGTGGACCTCGGCGACGCGCTGTCCAAGCTGGAGACCGTCAAGGGATCGAGGGTGGAATCCCGTGTTGCGATCGTGTTCGATTACGAGGCCTGGTGGGCTTCGGAGTTGGATTCACACCCGAACAATTCGCTGAAATACCTGGACACCATGCGGGCATTCCACCGTTCCCTGTATAAGCGCGGGATCACCGCGGACTTCGTCCACCCGTCCTCGGACTTGTCCGGTTATGACCTCATCCTGGTGTGCACTTTGTACTCCGTCGCTGACGCCGCGGCTGCCTCCATTGCGGCAGCCGCGGAGGGTGGTGCCACAGTACTGATCAGCTACTTCAGCGGCATAGTTGATGAACGGGACCACGTTCGATTGGGCGGCTACCCCGGCGCCTTCCGCGAACTGTTGGGGGTTCGGAGTGAGGAGTTCCACCCGCTCTTCCCCGGCACGTCGGTCACGTTGAGCGATGGGACGGTGGGGTCCGTGTGGAGCGAGCACGTCCACGCGGCCGAGGGTACGGAGATTTTGGCAACGTTCACCGACTACCCGCTCGGCGAGGTGCCGGCATTGACGCGGCGTTCCGTCGGAACGGGTTCTGCCTGGTACCTCGCCACGCTTCCCGACGCCGATGGCATCGACTCCCTCACCGCGCGACTCGTGGAGGAAGCAGGGGTGAGGGCCGTGACCGAGATGTCTGCCGGCGTCGAACTTACGCGACGGCGGGCCGCTGACGGCCGCACGTTCCTGTTCGCCATCAACCACAGCCAGGAGGACGTTACGGTAAAGGCCGACGGCGGCGAACTGCTCAGCGGCGCGCGCTTTACGGGAGTGGTACCCGCCGGAGCCGTGGCCGTCATCGCGGAAGACTGACTCAACTGACTGGCGGGCACACGAAAAAACCGCGCTCCGGGTTGATCCCGAAGGACCAACCCGGGGCGCGGTTCCCGTCGCTGGAAAGCTAGCTAATGGCGGATTTCATCTCGTCCACGGCCTTCTTGCCGGCTTCCTCGGTGGAGAGCCTGTCGAACAGGACCTCCGAGGTGTAACGCTTCACGATTTCCTGGATGGCTCCCGCACCCTTCGGTGGTGCGGCCGGAGCTTCGCCAAGTTCTCCCTTGATCTGGTCGATGAAGTCGACAACCTTGACGTCGGCCTTTGCGAGCTTGGGTGCGATTGCCTCGCGAACCTCCGAGTTCGGGTAAACGCCGCGGTCTGCCAGGAGTGCTTCGCCGGCCTTGACGTTGTTGGTCAGGAAGTCGATGAACTTGGCGGTCTCTTCAGGGTGCTTGGTGCGCGATGACGCCGACCAGAACTGGGAAGCCTTGTACCAAAGCTTCGCATCAGCGGCCTTGCCCGTCTTGGAGGGGAAGCGCAGGACCTGCAGTTCACCGCCGGCAGCTTTTTCGAGGGCCGGAAGCTGGTTGGACCACCAGAATGCCAGGCCATTCTTACCGGTTGCCAGGCCGCTCTGGTCGAGCGGTGCTGCTTCGGCTTCAACAACCTCGGATGCAGACGGGACAGCCTTCTTCTCGCTGAGTTGCTTCAGGAAAGCCCACCACTCGGCAATGTCCGACGGCTCGAAGCCCAGCTTGCCGTCCTCGGTGTACAGGGACTTGCCGTTCTGGCGCAGCCAGACACCCAGGGAGGCTTCATCCGTGCCGTAGGCAGCCGCGCCGTACGTTCCCTTGGGCGACTTGGCAGTGACCTCGGCGGCGATGCGTTCGAAGTCTTCCCACGTCCAGGTCTTGTCATCCGGAAGTGCGACGCCTGCGGCCTGGAAGACTGCCGGGTTGGCCAGGATGGTGGCAGCGTTGATGCCTGCGGCGATGCCCATGAGGCCGTCCTCGCCCTTGCCGGCTTCCAAAGCGGCTTCGTCCAGCTTGGAGGTATCAATGTCGTACTTGGAGAGGTCCAGCAGTGCACCGCGGGTGGAGTACTCAGTGATGTACTTCTCGTCCATCTGGATGATGTCCGGAGCATCATTGGCGGCGACCTGGGTGGCCAGCTTGTCCCAGTAGCCGCTCCAGTCGCCGTACTCAGGCTTGATCTTGATGTTGGGGTTCTCGGCCTCAAAGGCCGCGATGGCTGCCTGCGTCACCTGGGCGCGCTTGTCGCCGCCCCACCATGCAAAGCGAAGTTCCACTTTGCCATCGGCGCTCTTGGCTTCGGATCCTCCGCCGCCACCGCAGGCAGTGAGTGCGAGGACCGCGGCAGCTGTTGCCGCCACGAGGGCGGAGGCACGAAGCCTGCGCTTGGCCTTCGGCGCTGACGCGCGGGTTTCTGCGGCGGTTGCGGGGGCGACTGCTTCACCCTTTGGACTTACCGGCACTGTGGTCTCCGATCTTCTTTGATCTTGATGCGAACTGAGAAAGCGTTTTCTCGTTGGGATTTATGATACAAGTCACAATCTTGTATTACAAGATGCAACTTGCCTTGATTGGTGAATAGCTCGACGGCGGTACTCGCCTAAGGCGCGGCGCATACCGGAGGGCCAACATAGCCGGAGGGCGCGCCCACCGGAGGGGACGGCACCCGCCGCCCCCTCGTGACGTGACGCTCGTGGCAGTAACGATGGATCTACTTGATGCCCGTGGTGGCAATGCCCTTGATGAGGAATCGCTGGCCGAAGAGGAACACCAGGAACACCGGGAGCAGGGACACGATGGACATCGCGAAGAGCGATCCCCAGCTGGTTGCCGACTGCGAGTCGACGAAGGCCCGCAAAGCTACGGGGACGGTGAACATGTCCGGGTCCGTGAGGTAGATGAGGGCACCGAAGAAGTCGTTCCAGGTCCAGATGAACGTGAAGATGGTGGTGGTGGCCAGGGCCGGGACCATCAGGGGCAGGATGACACGGAGGAAGATCCTGGGGTGGCCGGCACCATCAATGCGTGCGGCTTCGTCGAGGTCCTTGGGGATGCCGCGGATGAACTGGACCATGAGGAAGACGAAGAATGCGTCCGTCGCAAGGAGCTTGGGCACGATGAGCGGCCAGAAGGTGTTCACCCAGCCGATCTGCGAGAACAGGATGTACTGGGGCACGATCACCACGTGGAACGGCAGCATGATGGTCAGCAGCATGATGCCGAAGAACAGCTTCTTGCCGCTGAACTGCAGGCGGGCGAAAGCGTAGGCGGCCATGGAGCAGGAGATCAAGTTGCCGAGAATCGAGCCAAGGACCACGATCGCGGAGTTGACCATGTAGTGCCCGAATGGGTGGGTCAGCGCTGACCATCCATCGGTGTAGTTGCTCATCTCCAGGCTCTCCAGCCACAGGCCGGGTTCGCGGAAGATGAGGTCGTTGGGGCGGAGGGAGGAAACCACCATCCACAGCAGCGGGTAGATCATCACCGCGCCCACGATGATCAGGATGGCGTGCTTGACCAGGCCTTTGATGCGGGCGCTGCGGCTGAAGGCCAGGCTGCCTGGTGATTCGCGGCGTCGGGGGCTCTTGCCGGACTTGCCGTCCTTTCCTGCGGAGGTACCGGAGGCGGCGGGGAGGGTTTGGAGTTTAGTCATCGTAGAACACCCAATACTTTGAAGCGATGAAGTTGATGGCGGTGAAGACGCCGATGATGACCAGCAGGAACCAGGCCATCGCTGAGGCGTAACCCATGTCGAACTGGCCGAAGCCCTTTTGGTAGAGATACAGGGTGAAGAACATGGTGGAGTCGGATGGGCCGCCGTTGCCGCCGGAGACGATGAACGCCTGCGTGAACGACTGGAACGAACCGATGATCTGCAACACCAGGTTGAAGAAGATGATGGGGCTCAGCATCGGGAGGGTGATCCGCCAGAACTGCTGCAGTGTGGTGGCACCGTCAACCTTCGCGGCCTCGTAATACATCACCGGGATCTGGCGCAGGCCGGCCAGGAAGATGATCATCGGGCTGCCGAAAGTCCAGACGTGCAGCAGGATGATGGAGCCAAGAGCGGTGTTGGGGTCCGAGATCCAGCCTGGACCCTCAATGCCAACCATTGCCAGGATCTGGTTGACCAGGCCGGTGGTGCCGAAGATCTGCTTCCACAGGATGGCAACTGCCACCGATCCGCCCAGCAGGGACGGCAAGTAGAAGATGGACCGGTAGAACGGAAGGCCGCGCAGGCCTTTATCCAGGACCAGTGCGATCAGCAGGGCCACACCCAACTGAAGGGGTACACCCACCAGTACATACGTGAAGGTGACCCGCAGCGAGTTGTGGAGACGGGCGTCGCCGAACATGCGGATGAAGTTATCCAGCCCCACCCATTCCGGCGGCTGCAGGAGGTTGTAGTCCGTGAAGGACAGGTACAAGGACATGAGCATGGGTCCAACAGTGATGGCCACCAAGCCCACCAACCACGGCAAGAGGAAGATGTAGGCGGCCTTGTTGTCGCGGCCGTTTGCTTTCTTCTCTTCCTTGGTCATGGGGCCCTTGCGACGGGTCATGGTGGAGAGTTCGCCTATGGCGCTCATTGTTTCCCCCTCGCCGGAGCGCGAACGCCTTGCGGCGTCCCCGTGCGTAGTACAGCGGCCATGTGGTCTCCTTTGGTCATCGTGGCCATCCACGGAGTTCGAGTCTTGGTGGTGCTTGCCGTCCGGGATGCAGCCGATCTGCTGGCGCTACCCCCTGAAGGCCTGGATTTAAGTCCGGGCGATCAGCGGCTCCGTATCAAAGTAAACGTTTTCTTGACCCTTGTACAGCCTTTTGCTAATTTTTGAGAAAGCGTTTTCTTGCGAAACCGCCCACATCGATTTCCCCACGCTGAAGAAGCCCGGCGTGCGCTACCGCACACCCTCCCGCATCGATAAGGCAGGACACTATTGTTTCCCACCGACTACGCCTGCCATGAGCGGGGCTGACATGGCAGATTCGTCCTCCCGGCCCAGTGCGCTGGCCAGGTACGAGGACTGGCCCTGCTACGTGGGACGACGCCACGTGGCTGAGTCCGCGGACGCCCAGCAGCTTGCTGACACACTCGGAGTTCCTGCCGTAATAAGCGAGCTTCCGTACACCGTCCACTCAGAAAATGAGCACGACGGCGTCATCACCACGCACTTGTCCTGGCAGTTGGGTTTCGGGCCGAAGACATCCGCATGGTTGGTGCGTCCAGCCGGCGTTACCGGTCCGCTGCCGGGGTTGCTCGCCCTGCACTGCCACGGCGGCATCAAGGCCTATGGCGCCCAGCGGCTGGTGTCGTTCCCCCGTAGCCTGGAAAACCGCGACGACGTGACCTCCTCGGCGGTCGCCTCCGGTTCTGCGTCGCATGCGTTGCCGCCCCTCGATGTCAGGGCAAAGCTCTATGGCGGCCGGGCACTCGCCACATGGTTGGCTCAGCAGGGTTTCGCCGTCCTTACGCACGACGCTTTCATGTGGGGTAGCCGAAGCTTCGGACTCGAACCCCTTCCCTGGCGGGCTGCCAACGCAGTCAGCGGCCAGCAGGCACTCTGGCGGGAGGCCGGCGTCGAACCTTCCGCGGCGGAACAGTACAACGCAGCGGCTGCCGCCCACGAAGAAACCGTGGCGAAAGCCGCAACGCTGATGGGGACCACCGTTGCCGGGACCGTGGCGCATGACGACCTCGCAGCCTTGGGCATCCTTGCCTCGCTGCCGGGCGTGGATGCGGATCGGCTCGGTTGCTTGGGCTTCTCCGGCGGCGGTGGTCGGGCGCTGGTGCTCGCTGCCCTGAGCCCGCTGATCCGCAGTTACGTGGTGACGTGCATGATGACTACCTTCGCGTCGCTCCTGCCCGCCTACCTGGACGCACACTCTTGGTTGCTGCACACCCCCGGGCTGGCCAAGCTGGGGGATTGGCCGGACCTGGCCGCGCGTTCCAGAGCCAAGGTCCTGGTTCAGTACGGCCTGGCGGACCAGCTTTTCCCCGAACAGGGAATGCGTGATGCCCACAACCGCCTCCTGGAGCGCCTGCCTGCCCGCTACACCGGGAGCTTCTGGCAGGAGCCCCACGTTTTCACCCCAGCCATGCAGGACGAGGCAGCGGCCTTCCTCACCGCCGCCCTGCAGTCCCGTCCAGCTACCAGTACCCCCGCACCTGCTCCCGCTAGGACAGCCTCATGACACAACCCTCGATCGCCACCACAGCGGAAGGCAACGCCCGGCTCCCCCGCATCGCACTGGTTGGCGTGCACGGTTTCGGCGAACGACACCTCCAAAACCTTGCCCGCCTCAGTGCTGACGGCGCCCTCGAACTGGTGGCGGTGGCCGATCCACAACCCCCGGCGGGCGGGACGCTCGGCTCCGACGTGGAGGTCTTCGCTTCCCTCGACGAGCTCCTGGCTGCGGGAACCGCCCCGGATGTCGTCATCGTCTCCACACCCATTCAAACTCATGCGCCGCTTGCCCTCGCCGCCCTCAAAGCCGGGTCCAACGTCTACCTGGAAAAGCCGCCGGTGGCGTCCATGGCGCAATACGAGGACCTCATGGCGGCGGCCGCGAGCGCGGGCCGGTTAGTGCAGGTGGGCTTCCAGAGCCTGGGTTCAGGGGCCCTTCCCGCAATAGAGGCTCTGGTGGCATCCGGCGACATCGGAGACGTCCGCGGCATCAGCGCCACTGGGCTGTGGCTGCGGAACAAGGCGTACTTCAAGCGCTCCCGTTGGGCCGGCAAACGCAGCCTCAATGGGACAGATGTGGTGGACGGGGTAGCCACCAACGCCTTGGCGCACGCTGTGGCAACCGGGCTGCGGCTTGCCGGTGCCCGGACCGTGGCGGACGTTGAATCCGTGGATACCGACCTTTACCGGGCCAACGACACCGAGAGTGACGACACGTCCGTGGTGAGGGTCCGGACCGCGGGAGGTATTGTGCTGACCTGCGCCCTGACGCTCTGCGCGCCTGTGCAGTCCGCGCCGTCAGTCACGGTCTACGGGACACGGGGGCAACTCACCCTTTTCTACACCGAGGACCGTCTGGAGATCACAACCCCGGACGGGACGCGAAGCGAGACTTTCGGGCGAACAGACTTGTTGGAGAACCTGATTGCTGCCCGCACGGAAGAGGATCTGCTCAGCCCGCTGAGTGGTGCCGGCGCTTACGTGTCCGTGCTTGAAGCCATTCGCACAGCCGACTCGCCCCGGCCGATCCACCCTGACTTCGTCACATGGGAGGGCGAGGGAGACTCGGCCCATCCCGTGGTCCACGGCATCGAATCCCTGATCAAACGTGCAGCGCTGGGCCAAGCCACGTTCGCGGAGCTCGGAGCGCCCTGGACTGCATCCGGCGGACCCACCCTGGACATTCACGGTGTACCCGTCGCTACCCTCCAGGACGGAAACCACATCCGGGCAACGTCGTCGCCGCGGCCCTACCTCCACCCCGTGCGCACCCTTGCAGGCACTGTGGTCACCGATCACGTCCCTGAGGACCACGTGTGGCACCTCGGAGCTGGCGTCGCCCTCCAGGACGTGGACGGCATCAACTTTTGGGGTGGGCGGACCTTCACCCGCGAGGCCGGGGCCTATGTTTGGCGCAAGGACCACGGCCGAATCGTCACCGAATCCGCGGAGCACTCTGACGGTCAGCGGCGGGAACAGCTGAGCTGGCTGGCACCGGACGGAACACCTGTCCTCCGCGAGCAGCGCGAGTGGGGCTGGGCTGCCGTCGGACATTCCGCATGGAAACTGACGCTGGACTTTACGCTGGAGTCCGCCACCGGACGCACCGTGCTGCTGGGCAGCCCCGGTTCCAACGGGCGTCCGCTGGGCGGTTACGGCGGCTTCTTCTGGCGCTTGCCCAAAGTCAGCGACGCCACCATCTGGACCCCGGACGCGCGCGGCGAGGACGCCGTGCACGGCAGCGTGGCGCCGTGGCTGGCATGGTCCGGGACGTTCGACGCCGGAACCTCGGGCGCCGCACATGTCACCGGCGACCCCGGGCTGGGACACCCCGCAACACTCGTCTTCCTCGCGTCACCGCAAGCCCCGGACCCGTGGTTCGTGCGGCATTCGGGTTATCCCGGCGTCGGGCTATCGCTGGCGTGGGACGCCCCAGTGGCCGCCGACCCCGCACACCCTGTCCACAGGTCGGTGACCGTGCTCATCACGGACGGCTTCCTGGCAACACAAGACATTGAACAGCTCATGACTACTTTGGGGGAAACGGCATGACCACGCCTACTCAATTCACAACACCCGCCACAGCCCGGACAGCACCCGGCAACGTTGCCGACCGGACAGTAAAGCGCCGGCGGGTACTGGACATCCTGGACGCTGCGGGTCGCGATTCGCTCCTGCTGACATCCAACACGGCCCTCACCTGGTACCTGGACGGCAGCCGCGTGCACATCAGCCTTGCCGGTGACCCCATCGCGGCCCTCCTGGTGGACCGTTCCGGCGACCACCTGGTCACGTTCAACAACGAGGCCGGACGGATCACCGCAGAAGAATTACCGGACGGCGTCAGTTTGGACACCGTTCCATGGCATGGACAGTTGCACGCGGCAGCGGCCGGCCTGGCAGTGGACGGCAACCCCTTGGTTGAAGCGGCCGTCACGTCCGAACTGCGTGCGGCCCGGCAACAACTCTTGCCGGCCGAGGCAGCCCGTTATGCAGCGCTATCCGCCGACGCGGCGAACGCCATGACCGATGTCCTCACTGCTGCGACCCCGGAAACCACGGAGTTTCAGCTGGTGTCGGAGCTGGCTGCCCGTATTGTCGCGGTGGGCGCCGAGCCGCTGGTCCTGCTCTGCAACGGGGCCGGCCGGAGCGCCTTCCGGCACCCCCTGGCCACTCACTCCCCCATCGGCCGCCGTGCCATGGCGGTGGTGTGCGCCCGCCGCAACGGGCTGGTTGCCAATGTGACCCGTTGGGTAGCGTTCGACGCCGGCACTCCCCAGGAGCTCGACGCCGAGGCCCGCATCGCCGCTGTTGAGGCGGACATTTTCCGGGCCACGGTTCCCGGTGCGAAGCTCAACGAGGTCTTCACTGAGATTAAGCTGGCCTATGCCCGGCATGGCTTCGGCGAGGACCAGTGGACGCTTCACCACCAGGGCGGACCGGCCGGTTATGCGGGGCGGGATCCCCGGGTCACTGCCGAGGTCACGGACACCATCGTCCTCAACCAACCCTTCACGTGGAACCCGTCCGGGCCCGGTGTGAAGATCGAAGACACTGTGCTGCTCACGGATTCCGGCCTGCGCGTCCTGACCACAGACCACCGCTGGCCGACCACCCAAGTCGACGGCCGCCGTCGTCCGCTGACGCTGCGCCCGTAACTCTCGCACCCAGCGCGAAAGGGGCGGGCCACCGTGATGGTGACCCCGCCCCTTTCGTGTATGCCTACCCAGCTGAGTCGCAGTTGGGTGCGGCTGGGTGCGCTAGCCGAGCGTCAGCACGCCGTCCACGCGCCGCGGGATGCCCAGCGGGTTGGCGTCGTGCAGTGCCGGGTGCAGCACAGTCTCCGGAGCGTCCTGGTAGGCCACCGGGCGCTGGAAGCGGCGAACCGCCGTAGCACCCACGGAGGTGAACAGGGATGTGGTGGCCGGGTACGGACCGCCGTGTTGCTGTGCCCAGTTCACGGCAACACCAGTGGGCCAGCCGTCGAACAGCACCCGCCCGGCCAGGCCGCTAAGTTGCTCCACCAAGGCGGACACGTCTTCACCCGGCTGGGCGTGCACCGTGCCCGTGAGGCTGCCTGGAACCTTCGCGAGGGCCGCGGACAGTTCGTCCTGGTTGGCATACTCGATGAGCAGCGTAGTTGGACCAAAGCACTCCTCAAGGAGTTCTTCGGGACGTTCCAGGACGTTCGCGGCACTCGTAGAAAACACCACGGGCGCGGCGCCGTCCGCCAGGCTGTCCTGCTCCACCGTGCCACTCACGACGGCGACACCCGGCTGGTCTGCGACGTTACGGAGCCCATCCGGATAGGCTTCCGCGATGCGCTCGGTGAGCATGGCCGCCGTTGGCTTGTCCTTGCTGGCCTCGGCGAGGTGCGATGCGAAGTCCGTGCCTGCCGGGATGAACACCAGCCCGGGTTTGGTGCAGAACTGTCCGGCGCCCATGGTGAACGAGCCGGCCAATCCCGCGGCGAGCTGCTGGCCGCGTTCCGCGAGGGCGTCCGCCGTGATGACCACGGGGTTCAAGCTGCCCAGCTCACCGTAGAACGGGATGGGTTCCGGGCGGGACGACGCGAGGTCGAACAATGCGCGTCCGCCCGGGATGGAGCCGGTGAAGCCCACGGCCTTGATGGCGGGGTCCTGAACGAGTGCCGTGCCGGCCTCGCGGCCGCTGACCAACGCAAATGTGCCCTCCGGGGCGCCGGCTTTGGCCAGGGCTTCGCTGACAATCTCAGCGGTCCGCTGGGACAGGCGGAGGTGTCCCGAGTGTGCTTTGACTACCACCGGGCAGCCAACGGCCAGCGCGGACGCGGTATCGCCTCCTGCCACGGAGAACGCGAACGGGAAGTTCGACGCCGAGAATACGGCTACGGGGCCGATCGGTCGCAGGATGCGGCGCAGGTCTGGCTTGGGCGGAGTGGAGGAAGGGTCGGCGTGATCAATGACGGCCTCAAGGTACGAGCCCTCCGTGATGACGTTTGCGAACAGCCGCAGCTGTCCACTGGTCCGCGCTACCTCGCCTGTGAGCCGGACGGTGCCAAGGCTTGTCTCGGAATCGGCAATGGCCACCAGTTCAGCCACGTTGGCGTCCAGGGCGTCGGCGACGGCGGTCAGCCAGGCTGCGCGCTCGGCGTCGGACGCTGCTGCGGTCACCTTTGCAGCTTGAGTCGCGGCGGCCGTGATGGCTGTCAGGTCAAGAGTTGCTGTACTCAATGAGGTTTCCTTTGTTCTCAGAAGCGGAGTTTTCAGAAGCGGTACTCCCTGGGGCGGACTGCTTGCCGGTAAAGTCGAAGCCGAGCCCTTGACGGCCTGTGCTGCTGAGCAGGCTTCTGCCGGTATTGTTGCTGATCCGAACCGGCGAGGGGCCGGCCAGGATTCCGAGCTGCTCGAACGAGGCATCCTCCACGTCTTCCACGCTCACGGCTTCCGCCAGGGTCAGCGCCAGCTGCCCCGAGAGTTCCGGAAGCAGGTGCGGCGCCACCCTGATGCTGTTGGCGCGAGCCAACTCAACGATCCTTCGGAACGGCGTAATGCCGCCCACCCGAACGATGTTGGGCTGGATGATGTCCACGGCTTCGGCTTCGATGAAGTCGCGGAAGCGGTAGATGGTGTGGACGTTCTCACCCAAAGCAATGGGCACGGGCGAGTGCTTGCGCAGGCGCCGGTAGGCCCAGAGGTCGTCGGCGCGGATCGGTTCTTCCAACCACTCCAGTCCGTACTCCCCCAAAACATCCAAGGCACGGAACGTGTGGGCGAGGTCCCAGCGTTGATTGGCGTCGATCATGAGCAGCCGATCCGGGCCGATGACCTGCCGGACAGCGGCAACTCGTTCGGCGTCTTCCCGAAGCTCGGGCTTGCCCACTTTGATCTTCACCGCGTTGTGTCCTGCAGCAACCCATCGCTGAGCCTGCTCCACCAGCTGTTCCACGGTGTAGTGCAGGTTCACGCCGGAGCCATACACCTCCACTGATTCTTGGCGCTGACCCAAGAGTCCTGTGACGGATGTACCAGCTTGCCGGGCCTTCAGGTCCCAGAGGGCAAGGTCAACACCGGACATCGCGATGGTGGTCAGGCCGCCACCGCCGGCCTCGTGAAGCCTCTTCCAGAGCTGGTCCCACACGATCTCCGCGTTCGCTTCCAATCCGAGGATGAACGGTGCGATGTCGTGATCCAGGAGGGCCTTCACCGCGTGGGGACCAATGGTGGGCGTCCACGAGAAGCCGTGGCCCGTGCCGCCGTCGTCCGTGGTCAGTTCGGTGACAATCACATGGTTTTCGGGCGCCTCAGCACCCCAGCTGCGCAGCAGCGGGACCGTGATCAGCCGGGTGGTGAGGCCCGTAATGCGGGCCGGCATCAGCTGCCGGCCAGCTCGTGGCCCTTGGCCAAGATGGACTTGAGCTCCAGCAGCTGCTCCTCGGTGGGGTCCACCAGAGGCGGCCGGACCGAACCTACGGGGAGCCCGGCCAACCGCAGCCCGGCCTTGATGAGGGAAACGCCAAAGCCCGGCGTCTGGTCACGAAGACGGACCAACGGAGCATAAAAACCTTCAAGCAAGGCGTGGCGGCGTTCCTCGTCACCGGAAACGTAGGCGTCGTAGTAGGCCTTGGCGATCTCCGGAGCCATGGCGAACGCTGCCGAGGAATACAGCGGGATGCCGAGGCCACGGTAGGCACCCTGGGTCAGTTCGGCCGTCAGCAGGCCATTGAAGAGTGCGAAGTCGGTGCGGCCGCTGGCGTTGATGGCGGACACGATTTCCTGCGCCAAACCAACGTCGCCGATTCCATCCTTGAAACCAACCACCTTCGGGTTGGCCGTGAGGCGTGTGATGGCATCGGCTGTGAACTTCGCGGTGCCACGGTGGTAAACGATCACGGGCAGGCTGCTCGCGGCAGCAATGGCTTCGACGTAGGCCACCACACCGTCAGTGGGGCCGGTGACCAGGTACGGCGGGAGCACCAGGAGGGCGTCCGCACCGGCTTCCTCGGCAACCTTGGCCGCCGCGATGGCGTGACCCAAAGGACCCCCGGCACCCGAAACTACCGGGACGGCTCCCGCGACGGCCTCGACGGCGGCAGTCACCACGGTGCGGATCTCATCGATGGACAGGGCGTGGAACTCGCCGGTGCCGCACGCGGGGAACACGCCGCCCGGACCGAACGGAAGCCGGGAGGTGATGTGCTCCTTTAGCAGCGCCACATCTACGGTGCCGTCTTCGGCGAAGGGAGTGACGGGGAAGAACAGTACGCCGTCGAAGTTCATGGTGTCTCCTTGGTTGCTCCAGCCGGGACCAGCCCGGCGTGGTTCTCGTCGTTGAGTGCTGCTTGGGTTTCTTCTTCAGATGCTGTGTCTTCGCCCTCGAATGGCGGCGTAAGTTCGGTGCGCCACGTGCGCTTAGGCTCCCAGCCCAGAATTTCCCGGGCCTTATCGATGGAGAACGCCGGGCTGGTGCCGGTCAAGTGCTCGGTCAGGGGGCCGCTGCCAGGCAGGAACCGCGGGAACAGTTCCGCCAAAGGCGCCGCGGCCAGAGCATCCTTCGCGCCCACGAAGAACACCTCGCCGTTGGGGATGGAGTCCATCTTTTCCAGCAGCACGTCCAGGAAGTCAGCTACGTCCCGCGCGTCCACGTAGTTGAACAACGCCGGAGCGGAAAGCGCCGGATCCTGCAACCGCTCACGCACCGTGTGCCCTTGCTGCGTCAGCGCCCCTTCCCACTCCTCCGGGGAGATCACGTAGCACGGACGGAACGCCGCGTACCGAATTTTGTTGCCCTGAGCGGCAGCGAACATCTGCACGGTCTGCTCCGCGATCAGCTTGGACAGCGCGTAGGCGTTCCACGGCTTGGGGGGCGTCTGCTCGTTCAAAGGGAACGACGGCGGCAGCCACCCCGCCGGTGAGCCATAGCCCAGGGCGGTGGGGCTGCTTGCCGTCACGATCTTGGGGACACCGGCGTCGGTGGCCGCGCTGACCACGGCATAGGCGAGCCGAGTGTTCGTGCTGAAAATGACGTCCTCGGGTGCGCTGAAAGGCACAGCGATAGCAGCGAGGTGGATAACGGCGTCGGGCGTTGTTTCGCGGATGAGCCGCTCCGCCTCCCCCGGCGCCAAAAGATCTGCGGTGAACTGCTCGGCCCCGGCCGGCAACAGCTCCGCCGGAATGGCGTCGCGGTCAACCGAAATCACCTTATGGCCTGCCTCCGCGAGTCCGGCCACAACGCTGCGGCCGAGCCTGCCGGAACCACCGGTGACGAAAATCCTGCTCATGGTCTTTTCCTTGCTTGAGGTAGTGAACGGTCAGGCCTGGCCGCGGCTGAGATCAGCGCCGAGGCCAAGTTCACTGATGCGGACGGGAAGATCGGTGTCCAGGGACTGGTTTCCGGCGATACCCACCGACACAGAGCGGAGGCCGTCGATGTAGCCGGAGGGGCGGCCCAGCGGGTCAACGCCCGGGCCGTTGAACAGGTCCGAAAGGAGCAGGTTGTCGCCGCCGCCGTGGCCGCCTTCGCCGTTGATGATGGGAACTTCGTACGCAGCCTCCCAGTGGCGCTGAACCACCAGGCGCTCGCCGTTCCGGCGCACGGCGTCCTCTTCCTCGATGGGCGTCGCGCTGGGGTCCACCACAGTTTTCTTGTCGGTGCTGGATTCGACGGCGGCGCGCTCCACCACTTCGAGTTCCGCACGGCCTTCGGTGCCGTTGACGGTGACGCGATAGCCTTCCCACGGGCTGTGGGCGTTCAGCGAGTAGCTCAGCGTGGGTCCGCCCTGATAGTCCACCACGAGGGCAAGGTTGTCCTCGATGGTGATGCCCTCCGTGAAGACATCCTGGTCGCGGATGTAGCCGTCGAACTTCTCATTGTCGTAGTACAAGGCCTTGAGGCGCTCGTCTTCGCGCATGTCCAAGCGGAACGGATCGTGCTCAAGGCCGTCAACGGTGCCACGCTCAGGACGGGCACCCAAGCCACGCTCTGCAGCGTTCTTGTCGCCGTAGAACCGCAGGCCACCGGAAGCGAAAACGCGCTCCGGGACGTCGTTGATCCACCAGTTGACAAGGTCGAAGTGGTGGGAAGCCTTGTGGATGAGCAGGCCACCTGAGTTCTTCTTTTCACGGTGCCAGCGGCGGAAGTAGTCAGCGCCGTGCACCGTATCCAGCACCCAGCTGAAGTCGATGGACGTAACCTTGCCGATCACGCCGTTCTGGATGACTTCCTTCAGCGCGGTGTTGCGCGGCGAGTAGCGGTAGTTGAACGTCACCACCACGTTTCTGCCGGTCTTTGCGACGGCGTCGGTGATGCGGCGGCAGCCGTCGACGTCGATAGTCAGGGGCTTTTCAACCACGACGTCGGCACCCGCCTCGAGCGCTTCAACGATGTAGTCCGCGTGGGTGTAGTCGGGCGTCGTGACAATGACGCGTTCGATGTCATTGGCCTGGATGAAGCTGGTGAGCTGGCCAGGTTCGAAAGAAGCCACCGGCTGTGTTCCGCCGAGTTCCTTGATCAAGTCCTGATAGAAGTCCACACGGCCCTGGTTGACGTCGGAAAGCGCAATAAGTTCTGCGACGTCTGAATGCTGTCCATAGATGGCCCGGATGTACATCTCCGAGCGGCCGCCGGTTCCGATGAGGGCTATGCGGGTCCGGTTGGAGGCCTGGGGCTGGGCGGTGGTTGCGGCAGATTCGGTCTGGGTCTCGGTTGAGTCGACGTTGACCATGTTGGATGCCCCTTTCAGAAAGGCAGGAGTGAACCGCTTGACGGCCCGGCTTCGTATGGGAAGAATCATGAGAAAGCGTTTTCTCAGAGCGTTATAAGCTTTGTATCAAGACTCTGGTGGTCACGTCAACCACTGCTCCAACGACGGAGCATGCGGGAGGCAGGCAATGGGAAGGGGCCACATGGCACGCAGGAACACCAACAGGCGGGTCGGCATTGCCGATGTCGCGGAGAAGGCGGGCGTCTCGCACGCCACCGTGTCGCGCGTCATGAACGGTAATGCCGCCGTGGATCCGGGCATTGCCGCCCGCGTTAGGGCCGCCGCCGTTGAACTGAAGTACCAGCCAAACCCGGTGGGGCGCAGCCTCGCGCTCGGCAAGACAGACACCATCGGCATCGTGGTTCCGGACTTGGCCAACCCGACGTTCCAGGCGATCCTCCGCGGCCTCAGCATGGCCGCTGCCCAGGACGGGTACCGCGTCCTCATAGCCGATTCCTCGGAAGTCACCAGCGAGGAAGCCATCCTTGCGGGCGAGGCCCGACGCCGCTGTGACGGCGTGGTGCTCTGCGCCCCCCGCATGAGCGATGCCGAACTGGAGGAGTTGGCGCCCACCCTGCACCCGCTGGTGCTGATCAACCGCACCACCATTGCCACCAACACTCCGAGCCTCAGCGTGGACTACGGGCAGGGCATCCAGGAACTGGCACAGCACCTGGTCACCCTGGGTCACCGCCGCTTGGCATTCCTCTCCGGCCCCGAGCACAGTGCATCCAACCGCCAACGCCTGGTGGGGCTGGACCAATTCCGCAAGGAACACCCGGAAATCGAGCTTCAGATGCTCCACGGCGGCTCCAACTTCGACTCGGGCCACGAATCCACCCAGGACATCATCGCCAGCGGCGCAACCGGGATCCTGGCATTCAACGACCTCGTAGCCATGGGCCTGCTCAGCGGCCTGCATGAGCGCGGAGTGCGCGTCCCGGAGGACATCTCAGTGACCGGATTCGATGACATCCCGTTCGCCAAGTACACCACTCCCCCGCTGACCACGGCGGCCGTGCCCATCAACGAGCTTGGAAGCCTGGCCTGGCGGAGGATGCGGGAACAGATTCAGCAGGCAGGCGAGGCCACCACGCAGGCACAGGACGAATTCTCACCCAGGGTGGAGATCCGCAAAAGCACCGCGGCCCCCGCCCTCGAGCCCGCGAGCTGACAGTTGATGACAATGTTCGGCGCGGACATTGGCATCAACTGTCACTTCGGCGGAGGGTTTGAGCCGACGCCCGCCTCTTTGTAGAAGCCTTGGATGTGTGCGGCAACAAGCTCAGCTGCCTCGGCGCCGTCGTTGTTGTTGACCGCGGCGAGTATGGCGCGGTGTTCAGCACGAAGCCTGGTGGATGTGGCGCTCCAGTCCGGAAGATTTCCCGTCAGCTCACCTGCATAGTTTTCGATCGCACCCCGCAGCGAGGCCATCATGGCACTGACCACCGAGTTGCCGGCCGCTTGGGCCAGTGCAACGTGGAAGCGTGCGTCCAAGGCCAGGAAAGTGTCGATGTCCGGGGCGGCATCCATCTGATCCAGCAGCTCCGCAGCTTCCTCCAGCGCCGGAACGCCCACGTGAGCCCGTTCTGCCGCCCACGATTCCAGCAGCACGCGGGTCTCCACGATGTCGGCCACAGGCAGGTGGCGCGTGGCCACATGCAGCCGAAGGGTGGAGCCCAGGGCAGAGCCGGGCTCGGCAATCACCACAGTTCCAGCATCCTTGCCCGAGCCCACGCCTGCACGGACCACGCCCATGGCCTCAAGGATCCTCACAGCCTCGCGCACCGAGGTCCGGGAAACCTGAAGTTGTTCGGCCATGACCCTCTCCCCCGGCAGCCGTCCGCCCAAGGTGAGGTCTCCGTCAGACAGCTGCTTCTCGATCCATTGCAGGACCAGCTCGTGGGTACGCATAACGGAATACTAGTTGATGTGGTCCAACCACATGGCTTACAGTGTGGTTAGACCACACTGGCAGGACCACAGAATTCAAGGGAGAACCGCATGACCGACACCCTCGACCCCAAGATCACCGCCGCGCCCGCCAATGCCGGCAGCGATCAAAACGTGGCACGGGCGCCCCAGCCGCAGCCCGCCGTCGTACTGCCACCGGCCCTGAAGCGCCGCGTGCCCAAGGTCTCGGACCTGGCGCCGCTGATGCAGTTCAAGAAGCCCGAGTTCAGCAAAACCGCCCGCCTGAAGCGTGCCAGCACCATCTGGGAACTGCGGGACATGGCCAAGCGTCGCACCCCGCAAGCACCCTTCGACTACACGGACGGTGCGGCCGAAGAAGAGATCACCCTCCGCCGCGCACGCCAGGCTTTCCAGGACATCGAGTTCCGCCCGGGCATTCTGCGCGATGTCTCCACAATCGATCTCCGCACCGACATCCTGGGCCAGGAATCACGGCTCCCGTTCGGCATCGCACCCACGGGTTTCACGCGCATGATGCAGTCGGAGGGCGAGTACGCGGGTTCGCAGGCCGCTGAAGCTGCGGGCATTCCCTACACCCTGTCCACCATGGGCACCGCGTCCATCGAGGACGTTGCCACCGCCGCCCCGAACGGCCGCAACTGGTTCCAGCTGTACCTGTGGACGGACCGCGACCGCTCGCTCGAACTGATCGAGCGTGCCGCCAAGGCCGGCAACGATACCCTCATGGTCACCGTGGACACGGCAGTTGCCGGCGCCCGCCTCCGCGATGTCCGCAACGGCATGACCATCCCGCCGGCACTGACCATCAAGACCGTGCTGGACGCCTCTTACCGCCCGGCATGGTGGTTCAACTTCCTCACGCACGAGCCCCTGACGTTCGCCTCCCTCTCGCGTTACACCGGCACCGTGGCGGACCTGATCAACTCCATGTTCGACCCCACCCTCACCTACGAGGACCTCGACTGGCTCCGTGAAACCTGGAAGGGCAAGCTGGTGGTCAAGGGCATCCAGACTGTGGAAGACGCCCGCAAGGTAGTGGATCACGGCGCCGACGGCATCATCCTGTCCAACCACGGCGGACGCCAACTGGACCGCGCCCCCATCCCATTCCACCTGCTCCCGGAAGTTACTGCAGCGCTGAAGGCGGACAACAGCAAGGCCGCAGTCATGCTGGACACGGGCATCATGAGCGGCGCAGATATCGTAGCTGCCCTGGCTTTGGGCGCCGACTTCGCACTGATCGGCCGCGCCTACCTCTACGGCCTCATGGCTGGAGGACGCGAAGGCGTAGACCGCACCATCCAAATCCTGGAGAAGGACATGACCCGCACCATGGCGCTCCTGGGTGTCAGCAAGATCTCCGACCTGAACCCGGACCACGTTCGGCTACTCCAGCGCTAACAGCACCCATGTAGGTAGCAGTAGAGGCCGTTTTGAACGCTCAAAACGGCCTCTACTGCTACTCAGTTGGGTAAAAGTGCTAGATCAGACCCTGGGCGAGCATCGCGTCGGCTACCTTGACGAAGCCGCCAATGTTGGCGCCCACCACGTAGTTTCCGGGTGCACCGTATTCATCGGCAGTGGCGGCGCAGCGATCGTGAATGCCCACCATGATCTCCGTAAGGCGCTGTTCCGTGTGCTCAAAAGACCAGGAGTCGCGGCTGGCGTTCTGCTGCATTTCCAGCGCGGAGGTTGCAACGCCACCGGCGTTGGCGGCCTTGCCCGGTCCGAACAGGATCCCGGCGTCCTGGAACACTGACACAGCTGAACGGGTGGAGGGCATGTTGGCGCCCTCAGCGACGGCGATCAGGCCGTTACTGATTAGCTTGGCGGCAGCATCGCCGTCGAGTTCGTTCTGCGTTGCGCACGGCAGCGCCACGGTGCCGTTGACGTCCCACACCGAACCACCGGCAACATGGCTGGCGCCCGGCCGGCGTGCGGCGTACTCGGTAAGACGCCCGCGCTCCACTTCCTTGATCTGGCTCAGAAGCGCGACGTCAATCCCGGCTTCGTCCACGATGTAACCGGCGGAGTCGGAACAAGCCACCACGGTGGCACCGAGGGACTGCGCCTTGGCAATGGCGTGGATGGCCACATTGCCCGAACCTGAGACCACGACGCGCTGGCCATCGAAGGACTGGCCGCGGGTCTTGAGCATCTCCTGGGCGAAGATCACGGTGCCGTAGCCGGTGGCCTCGGGACGAACCAAGGAGCCGCCCCACGAGATGCCTTTGCCCGTGAGGACGCCGGATTCATAGCGGTTGGTGATGCGCTTGTACTGGCCGAAGAGGTAGCCGATTTCGCGGCCTCCCACGCCGATGTCGCCGGCCGGGACGTCAGTGTACTCGCCGATGTGGCGGTACAGCTCAGTCATGAAGGACTGGCAGAAGCGCATGATCTCGGCGTCGGAACGCCCGCGGGGATCGAAGTCCGAGCCACCCTTACCGCCGCCGATGGGCATGCCGGTGAGCGCGTTCTTGAAGATCTGCTCGAAGCCAAGGAACTTTACGATCCCCAGGTACACCGAGGGGTGGAAGCGGAGTCCGCCCTTGTACGGGCCGAGTGCGGAGTTGAACTCCACTCGGAATCCACGGTTTACGTGGACGCGGCCGGCGTCGTCGGTCCAGGGGACACGGAAGATGATTTGGCGCTCGGGTTCGCACAGGCGTTCCAGCACGGCGCCTTCAAGAAATTCAGGATGACGGTCGTGAACAGGGCCAAGGCTTTCAAAGACCTCAGTGACGGCCTGGTGGAATTCCTTCTCCCCCGGGTTCCGCGCCAACACAGTGTCGCGGACAGCTTCGAGCCTTGAATCCATGCGTCTTCCTATCCTCAGTGGGCCGGCCAGCGGCGAGACGATCAGTCCCGCTCATGGTTGCACCGAGGGAGGTGGGATCTCCATCCGAAGGCAATGTGACCCGGATCGCGGAGTTAACACAACTGGAGGAAATCGTTGAAAACTCAAGGAAACGGCAGATTAACAAAAACTCACAATGTGAGAAGGATCACGTTAGGTCGAGTCCGACTATCGCTTACGGCCGAACTTGGGAAGGTTGGGCAGGTTCGGGAGATTGGCCAGAAGATCAGCGGCCTTAGTGGCGGCCCGGCCCACGGTTCGGCCTATCTGCTGGGGAACAGTGTCATCCGATGCCAGATCCAGCGAGACGGGGTTTCCGCTCGCATGAACCTTGACGGCCTGGCCCACAGCGTCCGCCCGGGTAGCCGGGACCTCCGGAGCGGTATCGACGGCTGGAGCGGCGGAGGCGGCAGCGGGCGCCGTATCAGAAGGGGCCTCAGCAGGTGCGACGACGACGGGCGCCGGGGTGCCGACGTCGAACGTTTCCAGCCAGCTGGCGACGCCGGCGAGCGGCTTGGGATTCAGGGCGTAGAAACGCTTCTGGCCTTGTGCGCGCATGCTGACGAGATCAGCCTCACGGAGCACTTTCAAGTGCTTGGAGATGGTGGGCTGGCTCGCAGCCAGTTCTTCCACCAGTTCGCCTACAGCTTTATCCCCAGAGCGGAGGGAGACCAGGATGTCGCGCCTGGTTGCCTCAGCTATGACGGCAAATACGTCGTCAGTCACCATGCCTCCCACCCTAGCGACATATACGCCGATTGGCATCCCTGTTTCGTGGCGCTACGGGTCCGGGAATTCAGTCGAACACACCGAAACGTCAGTCGAACCAGGGATCCAGGCCATAGAGCGGAAAGATCTCTTTGCGGGTGGCAATAACGGTCCGGTCAACCTCGTCCGCGGGATTGTAGCCCACCTCCCAGGAGCGCCACCAGACGTCCACGTCATCGCTCATCGACTCCGGGGCCCACACGCCGTACGTTTCCTTCACGTAGCTCCGCCATGCTTCCGGCACGGGTGTTTTCAGCGGCACCGGGCGTTGCGTCACCATCCCGATCAGGTGGCTCCAGGCACGCGGCACAACACCGGTGACGTCATAGCCGCCTCCGCCGGTAGCAATCCAGCGGTTATCGCAGTAGCGGGCGGCGAGGCCGGCGACGGCGGAAGCCGCCTCACGCTGTCCATCAACGCTGAGGTTGAGGTGCGTCAGGGGATCGTCCCGGTGGGAGTCGCAGCCGTGCTGGCTGACGATGACTTCGGGCTGGAACGCACCCACAAGCTGAGGGACCACCGCGTGGAAAGCCCGCAACCAGGCCGCGTCGCCAGTGAAGGCAGGCAGTGCCACGTTGACCGCTGTTCCCGGGGCATCCGGCCCGCCGGTTTCATTGGCAAAGCCGGTCCCGGGGAAAAGGGTGAGACCCGTTTCGTGCAGGCTGATGGTCATGACGCGGGGGTCGTTCCAGAAAATACTCTGCGTGCCGTCGCCGTGGTGGGCATCAACGTCGATGCTCACCACCCGTTGCACGCCGCCGTCGAGCAGCTTTTGAATTGCCAGCGCGACGTCGTTGTAAACACAAAAGCCGCTGGCCCGCTCCCGTGCTGCATGGTGCATTCCGCCACTGAAGTTCACGGCGCGGACAGATTGGCCGGAAAGGATGGTTTCAGCCGCCAGCAGCGAGCCCCCGGCGAGGCGGGCGCTGGCCTCGTGCATTCCGGCAAAGGCGGGATCATCCTCGGTTCCCAGTCCGCGCTCCTCCTCGGGGGCTGAAGGGTCCGCACTGACGCGGCGCACGGCCTCCACATAGTCGCGGCTGTGCACGGAAAAAAGTTCGACGTCGGTAGCCACCGCGGGTGCCTCGACGGCCACATGGTTGTGGTTAAACAGGCCGAGCGATTCAGCCAGCCGGGCTGTCAGTTCAAGCCGCTGCGGTGCCATGGGATGGCCCGGGCCAAAGTTGTAGGCAGTCATGGCTGGATCCCACACCACCGTCGTTGGCAGTGCGGACCGCGTAATGCTGGAAGCTGTTGTTCCAAGCCGTGAGTTCATCCAGAACAGGCTACCTGAGCCCCGAGGAGCCTACCGCCCGGTTACGCCGCAGGAATAGTGGTTTACTACTCAGGAAAGCTTGTTCAACCGAGGAAGAGCGCCATGTCTCAAAGCCAGTCGCGGTCCACGAGCCCGACCAACTGGCAACCCAACCAGCAGGAGCGGGAAGGTCTCTGGATCTTTACGCGCGTGCGCGACTTCGTTGACAACATTGCCAACACCTCACCTGCCCGTCTGGCGTTGACCGTCTTTGCCGTGGTGATCCTGATTTTCACCGGGTTGTTGTCCCTGCCCGCCGCTTCCACGGCCGGCACAGTCACGCCCCTGCACCAGTCCATGTTCACGGCCGTCTCCGCAGTCTGTGTCACAGGACTGACAGTAGTTTCAACAGCCACACACTGGACCTTCTTTGGTCAGCTGGTCATCCTCGTGGGCATCTTCGTTGGCGGTCTCGGCACCCTGACCCTTGCTTCCCTGCTGGCCCTGATGGTCAGCAAACGGCTGGGTGTGCGCGGCAAGCTCATCGCGCAGGAAGCCATGAACAACGCGGGCAGGCTCGGCGAGGTTGGTACGCTCCTACGGATCGTCATCGTCACGTCGGTGGTCATTGAGGCAGCCCTGGCCCTGGCACTGATTCCACGCTTCATATTGCTCGGCGAAGACTTCTGGCAATCCGTATGGCACGGCGTCTTCTATGCGATTTCCTCGTTCAACAACGCCGGATTCACTCCACACTCAGATGGCATCGTCCCCTACGAAACCGACCTCTGGATCCTGATCCCCCTGATGCTGGGGGTTTTTCTGGGCAGCCTCGGCTTCCCTGTGGTGATGGTGCTCCAGCAGAACGGGCTCAACTGGAAAAAGTGGAACCTCCACACCAAGCTCACCATCCAGGTCTCCTTCATCCTGCTCGCAGCAGGCACGGTCCTGTGGGCCTTGATGGAGTGGGACAACGTGCGGACCATCGGCCACATGGATATGGGCGACAAAGTGATCCATTCACTGTTCGCCTCAGTCATGACCCGCTCTGGTGGTTTCAACCTGGTGGACCAAAACCACATGGAGTCCACCACCATGCTCCTCACCGACGCCCTCATGTTTGCAGGCGGCGGATCGGCGTCCACGGCGGGCGGCATCAAGGTGACCACCATCGCCGTCATGTTCCTGGCCATCATGGCTGAAGCCCGCGGCGACGCCGACGTGAAGGTCTACGGGCGCACCATTCCACAAGGCACCATGCGCGTTGCCATCTCGGTGATCGTCGCAGGAGCCACCCTTGTGTCCGTGGCGGCATTCCTACTGCTCTCCATCAGCGGCGCATCCTTGGACCGCGTGCTCTTCGAATCCATCTCCGCCTTTGCCACCGTGGGACTGAGCACAAACCTCAGTGCCGAGCTGCCGCCGTCGGGCGTTTATGTCCTCACCGCACTGATGTTCGCCGGCCGTGTCGGCACCGTAACCCTCGCGGCAGGGTTGGCCCTGCGCCAGCGCAGCCAGCTGTACCACTACCCGGAAGAGAGGCCAATCATTGGCTAGTACCACAGGGGCCGCCAACCGCCCCGCCCACAACTCACCAGTGCTGGTCATTGGCCTCGGCCGGTTCGGATCCGCCACCGCTGAGCAGCTGGTCAAGCAGGGCCGTGAAGTCCTGGCTATAGAACGCGACCGCACTCTGGTCCAAAAATGGGCCCCTGTGCTCACCCACGTCGTGGAAGCCGATGCCACCAACATCGATGCCCTCCGCCAGCTCGGCGCCCAGGAATTCAGCTCCGCGGTGGTGGGTGTTGGTACGTCCATCGAGTCCTCCGTGCTCATCACTGTGAACCTGGTGGACCTGGGCATCCAGCACCTCTGGGTCAAGGCCATCACGCCCTCGCACGGCAAAATCCTCACAAGGATCGGCGCCAACCACGTGATCTACCCGGAGGCCGACGCCGGTGTCCGCGCAGCCCACTTGGTGTCCGGGCGAATGCTGGACTTCATCGAGTTCGACGACGACTACGCGATCGTTAAGATGTACCCGCCCAAGGAAACGGTGGGCTTCACCCTGGAGGAATCCAAGGTGCGCTCAAAATATGGCGTGACGATCGTGGGCGTAAAAACCCCGGGCGAGGACTTCACGTACGCCCGGCCGGAAACCAAAGTGTCCGGCCACGACATGTTGATCGTGTCCGGACACGTGGACCTGCTGGAGCGCTTCGCAGCGCGGCCGTAGTCTCTTGGAGCTCAGCCGAGCTGCTTGGTGATCTCCGCCGCACGGGCTGCTGCCGCGCGGGCGCCGTCTGCAATGATCTTGGGGATGCCGCCGTCGTCGAAGGCCGCGATGGCCCGCTCGGTGGTGCCGTTCGGGCTGGTGACGGCGATGCGGAGGGCCGAGGGGTTTGCTCCCGGTTCGGCCAGCATGAAGCCCGCGCCGGCAACGGTTTCACGGGCAAGCATCACGGACAGCTCTTCGTCCAAGCCCAGCTCCACTCCGGCCGCAGCCATGGCCTCGGCCAGATAGAACGCGTAGGCCGGGCCGGAACCGCTGATGGCCGACAACGCGTCCACCTGCTCTTCAGGAATCTGGACCACGGTGCCGGCGCCAGCCAACGCCTTCTTGGCCTTTTCGAGCTGCTCGGGCGTGCAATGAGTACCCGGGGAGACAGATATGACGCCGCGGCCCAGCCTTGCAGGCGTGTTGGGCATGGTGCGGATCACCGGCTGTCCGTCGGGCAGCGCAGCTTCGAGTTGGGCGATGGACACTGCCGCTGCGACGCTGACAACAATTGTGTCTTTCCCCAGCGCGGGGCTGATCTCCCGCGCCAGGTCCAGGATGCCCACCGGCTTGACGCCCAGGATGACCATGCTGGAGCCCTTGCTGGCAAGCTTGTTGTTGTCCGGCTCCTCCTCGCCTGCGATGGCCATAACCCCGTGGCGCTGCGCGAGTTCATCGGCGCGTTCTGCACGGCGGACAGTGGCGACGATGTCTGACGGGTCCGTCCCTGCGGCAAGCAGGCCCCCCAGGATTGCCTCGTTCATGGATCCACAGCCAAGGAATGCGATTCGGTTGCTCATTGGTCCATCATTGCAGTTGGCCTTGGACGGGGTCTAACGGATTCCAGATTCCCAGCTTGCTCCCAAGGTTATTGCAGGCAGCACTCATTCTTGGTCCGTAACTTAGTAGTTACCTCATTGAGGGTGCGAGTGATGAAGGCGGGCATGGGGATGTCCGCCAGCAGCACCGGTGGCCGGGCGGGTTTTCCCCCATTTCCCGATTCGGCCGCCGGTGCTTTCGCATTTAACCAGCGCGGACCGCACGAAACCCGCGCTTGTTCGCCTGACACACCGTTCAACGGCGGGACGGGCGAACAAGCGCGTGCGGTGCTCGACGGCGGTTAGTTGTCTACGCTTCGCAGCATCGGGACGCTGAGGTGCTGACGGGCAAAACGCAGGGTTTCGGCGAGCATTTCCTCGCGCTCCCCCGCTACCTTTGCCTTGCGGGTTGAAATCTCGGCCACGACTACGCCGTCAAACCCCGTTGCTGCCAAGTGCTGCAGGGCATCGGCGCACTGTTGCGTTCCGGTGCCGGGCACCAAGTGTTCGTCCTTGCCGGATCCTGAGCCGTCGGTGAGATGGACGTGCCGGAGCTTGTTCCCGAGTGCTTTGATGGCTTCCAGACTGTTGGCCCCGGCAGTGGCGGCGTGCGAGAAGTCCCACGTGACGTCGTCGTAATCCTGGCCCAAGGGGTCCCAGTGCGGCAGGTACGCCACGGCCTCCCGGCCACGGACCCGCCACGGGTACATGTTCTCCACGGCGATGCGCACCCGGTACCGCGCGGCGATTTCACGGACGCCCTCCACGAAGTTCTCCGCGTAGTTGGACTGCCAGCGGAACGGCGGGTGGACCACCACGGTGTCGCATCCGACGTCCGCGGCCATTTGGCAGGATTTCTCGATCTTGTTCCACGCCGTACCCCACACCTGTTGGGTCAACAACAGCGTAGGTGCGTGGATGGAGACGATCTCCTGGTGATACCGGTGGCTGAGCTGGACCAGGGCGTCGGGGTTCTGGCTCACCGCATTGTTGGTGACCATCACCTCAACACCCTCATAGCCCAGGTCCTGCGCCACTGCGAAGGCGTCGTGGACGCTCAGGGGGTACACGGATGCGCTGGACAGTGCCACGGGAATTTGGCGGTCATTCACTTCAGGTTCGACGTCGTTGCTCATCTCAGGAGGCCAGCCCGCCTGCCACGGGGGCTGGGATGGGTGTTGGGGACGGTGTGTTGACAGGGACCGGGAATTCTTTGAAGCCCGGGTGGGGCTCTTCTTCTTGCTCGGAAGCCTTGCCGGCTTCCTTGGCTGCCTTCTTCTTGGACTTGTCCTTCTTGCGCTTCCCCACATGGGGCGCCGGATCCAGGGCTTCCTCAAAGACCAACTGGTCCAGGCGGCGCAGGATCAGTCCTTCGCGAAGGGCCCAGGGACAAATCTCCATCTTGGGGAACTCGAAGAGCTCAAGGGCCGCTTCGGCAACCAGGGCGCCTGCCAACAACTGGCGGGCGCGGGCATCGGAGACGCCGGGAAGGTACAACCTGTCTTCCACCGTCATGGCGGAAATCCGTTGTGCCCACAGCCCCAGGTCTGCTGCGTGGAGCTCGCGTTTCACGTACGGTCCGGCAGCGCTGGGCGCTGCGCCGGCGATCCGTGCCAAGGAGCGGAACGTTTTGGACGTGCCGGCCACCAGATTGGCCCGGCCCAACTGGTGGAAGTCACGGACCACCGGTTTCAGCGTTGACCGGATGTAGCGCCGCAGTTCCTTCACGCTCTTCGCGGTAGGCGGATCGTCGTGGAGCCAGTCCCGCGTCAAACGGCTGGCGCCCAGGGGAACGGATGTGGCGTACTCAGGGAGTTCATCGGTTCCGTATGCCATTTCAAAGGAGCCGCCCCCGATGTCCAGGTCAAGGATGGGACCTGCACCCCATCCGTACCAGCGGCGTACGGCGAAGAACGTCATGGAGGCTTCTTCGCTGCCGGTGAGTTCCTGGAGGGTCACCGTGGTTTCGTGCTTGACGCGGGCCAGAACCTCGGGGCCGTTGGTTGCTTCGCGAATGGCCGAGGTACAGAAAGCCAGGAGGTCTTCCGCCTTGTGGCTGGCCGCGAACTCCCAGGCCTCCAGGACGAACTCGATGAGCTCGTGCTGGCCGGCGTCGTTGATGTTGCCATCCCCGTCGAGGTACTGCACCAGCGAAAGCGGGCGCTTGTGGGAAGCGAAAGCTACCGGACGCGCGCCGGGATGAGCGTCCACCAGTAAGAGGTGGACGGTGTTGGACCCGATGTCGAGAACGCCAAGACGCATTCTGCCATTATTCACCGATTCGAAGCCCGTGAAGCAACTTGGCGACGACGTTTCGCTGACGGAATGGTTACCGACAGCTTGGGCGGGCCCTATTCGGCGGACTCCCCGGCTTCGTCGGCGCGCTTGAAGTCGCGGCGAATATTCGCGATGCCCTCGGGGTCGATTTCGAAGCCGAATTCGCTTCCGGGGTTGATGACCATGCCCAGTTCATCGCCGATGTTGCCGAGGATCGCTGACCCCATGGTGCCAAGGACGTGCGGGGCTGCGTCGAGGAAACGCTCATCGACGCGGCTCGGGTGGCTGAATACGGCCAGAACGGGCTGGCCGTCGGCGTTGGAGAGCACCAGGGGCTCCACTGAGGAGTCCGGGCCATCCACAGCTTCCGAGCTGACGAGGTAGACCTCGTTGTTCAGGAAAGCGAGGATGACGTCCACCGGGTTCGCGTCCGGCTGTTCGGCCGAGGCGAGCTTCGCCTCGAGGTCGTTCAAGGGTTCGTTGTCCGGTGAAACCGTCTGTTCAGTCATGGTTCTACTCGACCACGATGCCGGCCGGGACGCAATTCGCGAGTGCTGTCCCGGCCGTCATGGTGACTACTTTTTGGCTGTTGCCTTCTTGGCCGGCGCCTTGCGGGTGGTGGTCCGCTTGACCGGTCCCTTGGCACGCTTTTCTGCCAAAAGTTCGACGGCGCGTTCCCGGGTCAGCTCTTCGAGTGACGTTGAGCGCGGGACGGTGATGTTGGTGACGCCGTCAGTGATGTATGGGCCGAAGCGGCCTTCCTTCACCACAATGTTCTTCTCGGAAACGGGGTCCGGTCCGAACTCGGCCAGCGGCGGCACGGAGGCACGGGCGCCGCGCTGCTTGGGCTGCGAGTAGATCTCCAACGCCTGTTCCAAGGTAATCGTGAAGATTTCCTCTTCCGAGCCGATGGAGCGGGAGTCCGTGCCCTTTTTCAGGTACGGGCCGAAGCGGCCGTTCTGCACTGTGATGGGGTTGCCGTCCGCGTCCTCGCCGAGGACCCGGGGCAAGCTCATGAGCGCGAGGGCTTCATCCAAGGTGACCGTATCCACGGTCATGGACTTGAACAGCGAACCGGTGCGCGGCTTTGCCTTCACGGGCTTTTTGGGAGGTTTGGGCTTGCCGTTCTTGAAATATTCCACCGGCTGGTTGGCCAGTTGTTCCTCGGTCATCTCAGGGATGATCTCGGTGACGTAAGCCCCGTAGCGGCCGTTCTTGGCAACGATGGTGTGGCCGGTGTGGGGATCGGTTCCCAGGACCCGTTCCTCGGGGGCCGCGGTCTCCATGAGCTCTTTGGCTTTGTCCGCCGTGAGTTCGTCCGGGGCGAGTTCCTCGGGGACGTTGGCCCGTGCGGACTCAACCACTTCACCGGTCTTCGCATCCAAGGTGGGGATGGAGCTTTCCAAGTACGGGCCGAACTTGCCCACGCGCAACGTGATGCCCTCGGCGATGGGCACGGAGTTGATCTCGCGGGCATCGATTTCGCCGAGGTTGTTGACGATGCTCAGCAGTCCGGGGTCTGCGTCCTCACCGTAGTAGAAGTGCTTGAGCCAGGCGGCGCCCACGGCCTGGCCGTTGGCGATCTTGTCCAGGTCGCCTTCCATGTCAGCCGTGAACTCGTAGTCCACGTAGTCCGTAAAGTGCTGCTCCAGCAGGCGGATAACGGAGAACGCGATCCAGCTGGGAACCAAGGCGGAGCCCTGCTTGCGGACGTAGCCCCGGTCCTGGATGGTGGAGATGGTGGAGGCGTAGGTGGACGGGCGGCCGATGCCCCGCTTTTCCAACTCAGCGGTCAGCGATGCTTCCGTGTAACGCGGCGGCGGCGATGTTTCGTGGCCGACAGCCAGAATGTCCGAAGCCGTCAGGGAATCGCCCTTGGCAACGTTCGGGAGGCGACGCGCTTCATCGGATTCCTCGTCGCCGCGGCTCTCATCCTTGCCCTCTTCATAGGCTGCTAGGAAGCCGGGGAAAGTGATGACCGTACCGGAGGCGGAGAATTCGGCGTCGCGGCCGTCGGCGGCTACCGCGCCGAGGCGGATGGTGGCAGTAGAACCCTTGGCGTCAGCCATCTGGGAGGCCACTGTGCGCTTCCAGATGAGCTCGTACAGGCGGAACTCGTCGCCGCTCAGCTGCTTGGCAACCTGCGCGGGAGTGCGGAATGAGTCTCCCGCGGGACGGATGGCCTCGTGCGCTTCCTGGGCGTTGGCAGCCTTGTTGGCGTAAACGCGGGGGCTCTGGGGCACGTACTCGGGACCGTAAAGCTCCGAAGCCTGGCGGCGGGCTGCCGTGAGTGCTTCATCGCTCAAGGCAGACGAGTCTGTACGCATATAGGTGATGTAGCCGTTTTCATACAGGCGCTGGGCAACCTGCATGGTGCTCTTTGACGAGAAGCGGAGCTTACGGCCGGCTTCCTGCTGCAGCGTGGACGTGGTGAACGGCGCGGCAGGGCGGCGGGTGTACGGCTTGGTATCTACGGAGCGGACGCGGAATTCGGCGTTTTCCAAGCCTGCAGCCAAGGATGTGGCCAGTTCCTCGTTGAGGTGCACCACGGTGGAGGACGTCAGCTGCCCGTTGTCGTTGAAGTCCCGGCCGCTGGCAACCTTGGAACCGTCCACGGCCGCAAGCTTGGCCTTGAAAGAACCCGAGTCTGAACCGAACTGGCCCGTGAGGTCCCAGTAGGACGCTGCCCGGAAAGCCATGCGTTCACGTTCGCGGTCAACCACCATGCGGGTCACCACAGACTGGACACGGCCGGCCGACAGTCCGCGGGCCACCTTGCGCCACAAGACAGGGGAAATCTCGTAGCCATAAAGGCGGTCAAGAATACGACGCGTCTCCTGGGCGTCCACCAAAGCGGTGTCAACATCGCGCAGGTTATCCATGGCCCTGTGGATGGCTTCCTTGGTGATTTCACCGAAGGTCATGCGGTAAACGGGAACCTTGGGCTTCAGGACCTCCAAGAGGTGCCACGCGATGGCTTCACCTTCGCGGTCCCCATCAGTTGCGAGATAAAGTGCGTCAGCGTCTTTCAGCTGGGCCTTGAGCTCGGCGACTTTTTTCTTTTTGTCCGGGGAGACAACGTAGTACGGCTTGAAGTCGTTTTCGATGTCGACGGCGAACTTGCCCAGCGAGGTCTTCTTCAGTTCGGCAGGGAGGTCCGATGGCTGCGGGAGGTCCCGGATGTGGCCGATCGAAGCCTCGACGATGAAGCCCTCGCCAAGATACTTGGCGATGGTCTTGCTCTTGGCGGGAGACTCCACGATCACGAGTTTCTTGCCGGTTTTTGCCTTGCTGGGCACGGTGCTCCTACAGAAAAAATGTGTAATTGGGCTGGTGCCCATATTGGCCTAGTTCACCATAGTTTGCAGAATCCTGCGTTTTGGCGCGGAACCAGGACGGACAATCGAAGACCCGGGCGGGCTGTTACTGACCGGGCGCTACGCGGTCGTCCGGGATCATTGACCACAAGGTTGCCACACGTTCAGCACCTTCCGGTATCCGGGTGGGATCCTCGAGTTCGTACTCCCGCAGAACTGCGCGGATTCTGTCCAAGAGTTCCCTGCGCTGGGGGTTGGTCAGATACAGCAGGTTGCTGGAGAGGACCACCGCTGCCGGCTCTTCTCCCGTCTCTCCCCGTTGCCGGCGCTCACCGCGGGCTTTGGCGAAGGCCGAGGCCCGGCGCCGGAAGGCATCGAGTTCAAGGTCCACCACGGCGATCTCGGGGCTGGCGACGCTGCCTCCCGAGATAGTGAAGTCCGTTCCAGCCGCCTTCCAGCGGCGCTCCCGGGCATCGCCGGCGTTTTCCGCAGGCGCCACGATCCCCCACTTCTGCAGGGCCCGGAGGTGGTAGCTCATTGCGCTGGGCGTCAGACCCGTTCTGGCAGCGAGTTCGGTGGCTGTGTGGCTGACCTGTGTGGCGTAGAGCTCAGAGATCACCTCAATCCGGGCGGCGTGCGCCAAGGCACGGATAGCCTTGGGATCCGTGATCTCAATCGTCTTCTCGGCACGCTTCCGCCGAGGAACGTCGCCTGACGCTTGGGATGCTTCGTTGTTCGCAGTCACTTCATCAGTGTAGTCAGGGTCACTTCCCGGAGGTCCGGTAGTTGATGAGTGCGGTGCGGCACCCCGGATCATGCGCTGACCTGCGCCGGGTCCGGAAGGAGGAACCCCTCCAGGACCAGGTTGGTGACGTCGCGGACAAGCCCTTCGCGGAAAGCTTGTTCATCGAAGTCATCTCCCCCGCCAAGGAGCGATACCAAGGCCGAGACGATTTGCCGGACCGACAATTGGCCGTCGCAGGCGGAGACGAACCCGGCGAGTTCAGTGCTCAGCAGATTGGTCCGGCGAAGGCCGGCGCCCTGCCGCAGGAGGATGACGCCGGGATGAACAGCCCCGGGACGTTGATGCCGTTCTTCTGTAACGTCCTCGGCTACCACCAAGTGTGCCTCCGGGACCGAATGTGCCGCCACCCAGTCGGCCCGTTCCACGGCTGCACCCACATGCGGCCCGATTGGCTGCTCGATCGGATAGGTGATTTCCTCGAAGCGGCTGACGATGGCCCCGAACGGTGACTCCGGACGGCGCAGCCAGATCATGCCGAAGCCAATGCCTTGGACATTCCTCGAAGCAAAGTCATCCAGATAGGCGGCGTAAGCCTCCTTGTATTGCTGGCCTTCGCGATTCTGCGAGGCGTCCTGAAGCCACGTCTCCGCGTACTGCTCAGGACCCACCTGCTCCCGCTGGATGAACCAGACGTCCAAACCTGAGTCGCGGAGCCATGCCTGGGGCCGGTCCTTCCAATCGGTACCAGAGGTAACCTCCCAGTTACCCAGCATTTGAGCCGTACCGCCGGCCTCGAGGACCTCAGCGAGCGACTGCACGAGGGAGGCGACGATGTCGTCGCCGGGGAGCCCTCCGTCGCGATATGTGAACTGCTCCGACGACGATTCGCCACCCGTTCGCGGAGTGATCACGAACGGAGGGTTTGATACCACCAGACCGAACTGTTCCCCTGCCACCGGCTCAAGGAGCGATCCCAGCCGCAGGCTCACCCGGCCCTCCAGGTGGTTGGGGTCCAGCTCCAGTTCAGCGGCGTTCAGCAGGAGGTTGAAGCGGGTGAACGCGAGTGCCCTTTCGGAGATATCCGTGGCGGTGACGTGCTCGCAGTGGTGCAGCAGGTGGAACGTTTGGATTCCGCATCCGGTCCCCACATCCAGCGCACGTTTGGTGTGCTTCCTGAACGTGGATTGGACCAGCGTTGTAGAGGCACGTCCAATCCCCAGGACATGGTCATGCCTCAGCACCCCCGGCTGCTGGTGGGCTGCGAGGTCGCTGGCGACCCAGAGTTCCGCGCCGCCGCTGCCATCGGTGTTGGCGTCCCAGCCGTAAGGGCGCAGGTCCACCTTGGCCTTGACCACCCCTGAATCCACTGTGACCAGCCCCAGCTCCGCAAGTCCTTGCGAACGAATGCCGGGGAGCGCGGAATCGATGTCTGCCACGGACTGCGGAACGGCCAACAACCAGAGGCGAACGACAACTGCCGGCGATCGGAGGGCGGGGTCCTGGGAGTCCATGAGCCGCTCGCTGGCCAGCAGAGCAGGGATGAGCTGGTCCCTTCCAAGCGCTTCAGAGGCGGAGGTCCCCAGGAGTTCAGCCACACCATCCACCGTGTAGGAGAGCGCACGAAGGTCCGCGGCGAGCGCCGAAAGCAGTTCGGGTCGGTCGCTGCGGGGAGCATCGTCAGTGTTGCCGGAGGTAAAGGAGGAAGCTGTGTCAGTCACCTTGCAAGTGTAGGGGCGGCGCACTGCGCTTTTGGATCCTGGAATCGCGCTATGTGGATACTGGCGGCGGGCGGGCAATCGCGATGAGTGGACAAAGCTCCCCGCGGGAACCCGGTAGCGTTGGATTCATGCTCAACTTCTCCTCCACAAGGCGCCGCGCGGGCCTTGTTGCCATCACCACTGCGGCGCTGCTGGGAGTCTGCGGCTGCCAGGCACCGGTCAATATCGAAGATGCCGACGTTCCTGCCTGGAAGGAAAGGGTCCTCCCCGCAGCGAGTGGCGTGGTGTTGGAGGACTCCGGCAAGATCCTCAACCGGGACCCGTTGGTCAAGGAATCCGCGAATGTTCCGGCAGGAAGCTACACACTCACCATGGCGTGCGATGGGGGCGGCAAAGCGTACTTTGCAGTTTCTTCGGGCGGCAACAAGATCACGGACGCCGCCGCAGCATGCAATGGAAGCCTTGATGTGGTGAAGATCAAGGTTCCCGGAGCCGGTCCCCTCAGCATCTCGACGAGCAGCGTCGACGCTCCGCTGATTTTCGCCTACCGCGTGGTTTCCGCGGCCGCCTAGGATTGCTCCGGCACCTGCCCGGATAGGCCTTCAGCCGGTGGCAGCACGGGCGTAAAGTCAGTGCATGGGCAGCAAGGCAGCTGGCTCGGTGATGCCACAGCGGCTGGCGAGGGCCGCCGTCGTCATCCTTGTTGTGCTGAGCGGCAGCCTGTCGGCCTGCGAATATACCTATGACGACGGCGGAAGGCCGGACGCCAGCCCTACTTCCACAGCCGGCGATGTGGTGCTCCCCCCGGATCCGGCACTGGAGGAGACCGTCACTGGCGAGGCGCTGGAAGAGTGGGCGAAGATGGCCTTGCCCGAGTCCCAGGGGCAGTCGTTTTACTCAAGCAACGGCTACCTCAATCCCGGCGAGTCCAAGTCCGAGCAAACGGTGCAGTTGCCGGGTGGGACGTACGCGGTGACACTGGCCTGCCGGGGCACCCGACGGGTGACATTCAAGGTGGCCTTGGGCGAGGCCGAGCTGGTTGACCTGACCCTTGGGTGCGCCAATGCCCGCGTGAGTGTGGTCCAGCTGGAGAAGGACGCCATACTGTCCATCACGGTGGGTTCCAGGTCGGACGCCAACTTCGCCTATCGGGTGAGCCGGCTCTGACTCGGATGTCAGGCGGCTTCGCAGCCTCCGGGGCAGCGGAGCGTTTCCGGGCTGGAGGCACATTCCCCGCAGTACAGGGTCAGCGTACGGCAGCTGAGGTTTGAGCAGTTCTCGAATTTGTTGGTGGGCGCGGAACAGCGGACGCACTCACCGATGGTTTTTGCTTCCTCACTGAACTCGACGTGCATCCGCTTATCGAAAACGTACAGTGAGCCTTCCCAGAGACCTTTGTCCTTGAACGTCTCGCCGTAGCGGACGATCCCGCCATCCAACTGGTACACCTCTTTAAAGCCCCTGTTGACCATCAGGCTGGACAGCACTTCGCAGCGAATACCGCCCGTGCAGTAGGTGACAACGGGCTTGTCCTTGAGGGAGTCGTACTTGCCCGAATCGAGTTCCTTAATGAAATCGTGGGTGGTGTCCACGTCCGGGACGATTGCGTCCTTGAACTTGCCGATTTGGGCTTCGAACGCGTTGCGCCCGTCGAAGAACACTACGTCTTCGCCACTGGACTTTTTGGCATCCACCAGTGCGTGCAGTTCCTCGGGTTGGAGGTGCTTTCCGCCGCCCACCACGCCGTTGGCGTCCACCTTCAGCTCACCGGGCGCACCGAACGACACAATCTCATCGCGCACTTTGACGCTGAGGCGCGGAAAATCTGCGGCGCCTCCCTCGGACCATTTGAAGTCGATGTCGTGAAAACCCTTGTATTCACGTGTGGTCTTCACGTACTGCTTCATGTTGTTGAGCTCGCCGCCCACCGTGGCGTTGATGCCGTCCTTCGAGATGAGGATCCGGCCTGTGAGGCCCAGTTTTTCGCACAGGGCACGCTGCCATAGACGCACGGCGTCGGGGTCGGCGATCGGGGTAAAGCCATAGAAGAGGACAATTCGGTTCAGAGCCACTATTAAAGGGTACTTGGTGCAGTAGAATCCGGCCGCTCGGGGTCGCTCGGGGCAGGGCAGCCAGCGGTAAGTCACAATTCCATAAGCAACCATCCCGGGGCTGACATGGCTCTGTTGCTTCATGGTGCGCTGGCATACTCTCTCTACATGAGTCCAGACGCCTTGGTTGAAGACATTGCGCACCTCTTGGAAGTCTGGGTAGCCGGTTGGTCCGGCTGCCGCGGCTATGAATCCCGCCAAGAGGGACGTTTCCCTGCCGCGCTTCGCGCCGACAAAACCGGTGATTGGGAGTATTTCGCCCATGACCCTTCGGATGAAGAGTTCGCCGCCCTGGCGGAGAAGACCGCAGAAGCCCCAACCCGGATCCTGACGGTCCTCACCAACGATGTCCAACGGTACAAGTACCTTGCTGAACAGCGCGGACTCACGGTGACGTCAGCCTCACAGACCATGATGATCGTGGACATGGAAACCCAGGATTCCGAGGACCCTTGGCTTCCTGACGATGACCTTGAACTTGCAACCTCGGAATCCAACGGCGTCCATCATGCGGTGGTTCACTCCGGTGAACGGGTTGCTGCCAGCGGCCGGGTCTACGTCGTCGACGGCACCGCTGTTTTTGACAAGATCGTCACTGAACCCGATTTCCAGCGCCGTGGCCTGGGAAGCTTCATCATGAAGGCCCTCGCAGCCCAAGCCTTTGCGCACGATGTTGAAAACGGACTGCTCCTGGCATCGCTGGACGGCCAAAAGCTCTACTCCCACTTGGGATGGGACGTGGTGTGCCACGTCCTCATGATGTCCAGCGGCACCGAAGGATCGGATCTGTCAGGAGCGTAGAAACTCCCGTTTAACAGCCAAGCCCGACGGCGGCGCTCCAGGGCGCCGCCGTTGGCGTGCCCGCACAGTGACAGAATGATTCGGTGGCTGCACCGAATTCCTTGATCTCCTTGCTGGGCCGGACACCGGACCCTGAGCAGTTGCGCCATGTCCACACCATCCCGGCCCGGAAGGCGGTCAACGAGCCCTGGCCCGACTGGGTCCACCCGGACGTTGTGGCAGCCTACGGTACCCTCGGCATCCACCAGCCGTACCGGCACCAGATCCAGGCGGCAGATCTGGCCCATTCCGGACAGCACGTAGTCATCGCCACCGGAACTGCCTCCGGAAAGTCACTCGCCTATCAACTGCCCGCGTTGGATGCGATACACCGTTCCGAGCTGCGGGTCCTGTCCGATCCCGGAAAGATCCACGACGACGGCGCAGTCACCCTCTACCTGTCCCCCACCAAGGCCTTGGCAGCAGACCAGCTCGCAGCGATCCGCTCGCTGAAGTTGCCTACTGTCCGGGCAGAAACATACGACGGCGATACCGACGTCTCGTCCCGGCGCTGGATCCGTGACCACGCCAATTTCATCCTGGCCAACCCGGACATGCTGCACTTCGGCATCCTCCCCAACCACACGTGGTGGGCCCGGTTCTTCCGACGGCTGCGCTATGTGATCGTTGACGAAGCACACAGTTACCGCGGTGTCTTCGGCTCGCATGTGGCCAACTTGATGCGGCGCCTCCGCCGGATCTGCGCTTATTACGGGGCGGGGACGTCCTTCCCCGAGCCGGTGTTCATTGCAGCGTCCGCCACAGCTTCCGATCCCGGGGTCTCCTTTGGGCGGCTCATCGGCGCTCCCGTGCGTGAAGTTTCCGAAGACTGCTCTCCTCACGGCTCAACCACAGTGGCGTTCTGGGAGCCCGCCTTGACGGACGTCAAAGGTGAGAACGGCGCCAAGCAGCGGAGGACGGCCGTAGCTGAGACCGCGGACATCCTGGCCAACCTCGTTTCCTCGCGAGTAAGGACCATCGCATTCATCAAGTCGCGTCGCGGCGCCGAGTCCATTGCATCCATCACCAAGAGACTGCTGGACGAAGTGGATCCCAGCCTTCCCGGACGGGTGGCCGCATACCGTTCCGGATATTTGCCCGAGGAACGTCGGGCTTTGGAGCAGGCCTTAAGGTCCGGCCAGCTGCTGGGAGTCTCCAGCACATCCGCATTGGAACTCGGCATCGACATTTCGGGCCTGGATGCCGTACTGGTGGCAGGCTGGCCCGGCACACGGGCCTCGCTCTTTCAGCAGATTGGCCGCGCAGGGCGGGCGGGGCAGGACGCCATTGCCGCGTTTGTGGCCAGCGACGATCCTTTGGATACCTACCTGGTGAACCACCCGGAGGCCATCTTTGACGTTTCCGTGGAAGCAACCGTCTTTGATCCGGGCAACCCCTACGTCCTTGGCCCGCACTTGTGCGCGGCGGCGGCCGAGTTGCCGATCGGACCTGCGGAACTCGATCTCTTCGGGCCTACAGCTGAGGGCCTTCTGGACCGCTTGGTGGTCCAGGGATACCTCCGAAAGCGGCCGGCTGGGTGGTTCTGGACCCACCCGGAGAGTGCTGCCGGGATGGTGAACCTCCGGGCGGACGGAGGTGGACCGGTGAGCATCGTCGACGCCGAGACCGGCTCCCTTCTGGGAACCATGGACTCGCCACAAACCCACTATCAGGCCCACACGGGTGCCATCTATGTCCACCAAGGCGACAGCTACCTGGTGGAAGACCTCAACGAAGCCGATCACTGCGTCATGGTGCGCCGGGTAAATCCGGACTTCTACACCACGGCACGGGATGTGACCCAGATCGAAGTCCTTGAAACGTCCCGCTCGGTCCAGTGGGGTGACATCACCGTGCATTTCGGCGACGTCAAAGTAACTACCCAGGTGGTCTCCTTTCAGCGCAAGGCCTTGATTTCGAACGAGATCCTCGGGGAGGAACCTCTCGATTTGGGAGCCCGGGACCTGTTTACCAAAGCCGTCTGGTTCGTGGTGGACAACCGGTCGCTGCACGGAGCCGGATTGGTGGAAGCGGAGTTCCCCGGGGCGCTGCATGCGGCCGAACATGCTGCCATAGGGCTCCTCCCCCTGGTGGCATCCAGTGACCGCTGGGACATCGGTGGCGTCTCAACAGCACTGCATGCCGACACCGGCGTGCCAACCATCTTTGTGTACGACGGCCATCCCGGTGGTGCCGGCTTCGCTGAGCGGGGCTTTGAGAAAGCCAAGATATGGCTGACTGCCACCCGCGAAGCCATCAAGGCCTGCGAGTGTGATGCCGGCTGTCCGTCCTGTGTTCAGTCCCCTAAATGCGGCAACAAGAACAACCCCTTGGACAAGGCAGCCGCCATCACACTCCTGGACGTCTTGTTGAAGGACGCCAGCTAGATTCCCTGGCACCAACCCGTCCTGCACGAAGCCGGTGTGCCTGGCCTTGCTACGGAGGAGGTCCCGCCCTGGAGTGTCCGGTGGCGACGCCCCACTGGAAGGGATGTGCCAGCTCAGTGCCGACCTCCACCACGTCCCCGCCTGCTACCGCGCAGGACGTGAGCTTCGCATCGTGCTTCCCGGCCACGCCTGCTGCCACGGCACATGGGTCACCGGAGGTCAGGCCGCGGGCAGCATCTGCTCCGGCAAGAGCTGCAAGGTCAGCCGCCGACGCGGCCCGGGATGCCATCACGCCAGCCTGTGCCAGGAGAAGCAGTCCAAGGAGCAGCACCATCACCACCGCCCCCAATGCCAGGGCGAGCACGGTTCCGGATCCTCGCTCACGCTGGGTGTTTTTCCGGAACTTTCTCACGGGGTACCCGATTCTACCGGCGCTGACGCCGAGGCTCTCAGAGTCCATGGGACCAACGGGCCTAAGGCTCCGCCTACTGGTGCCGAAGCAGTTACTGTCAGCCACTCGCCGTCGTTCGTCAGCGACGAGCTGACGCCCTCCCCGGCAAGTCGCTTGACGATGCCTTCCACAGAGCTGGAAGTCTCACCCCTGGCCGATGCGCGCGCCCCCGCCCTCGCCGCTTCCTCCAACCGCAGTTGGGTAATACCCGCGGCGCCGCCTGCCAGCAGGAATGCCAGGAGCAACACAACGGCCGGCAAGGCGACGGCGAACTCCGCAGTGACAGCGCCCCGTTCCGTTTCATTCCGGGACGTTCTCCCGCGGGCAGGCAGCGCTTCCGTCATGGCAAGGACAAGGCCGTACGGATCAGGTTGAGCAGGAAGCCGCGGACCTCCTCACTCCGAAGGATGACCACAAGCAGGCCCGCGAGCCCAACAGCGGCAAGGGTGGCGATTGCGTACTCGGCGGTGGCCATGCCCGCTTCAGAGCCGATGAGCCTTGTCCTTGCCCAGAAGCCATCGTCCGTAAGTGGCCCGTCCTCGGACTCCTCAAGATCGTCAAATCCCAGTTGGAACTGCCCGATTTCGTCCTCGAGATCGAATCGCTCGAGGTCGTCATGTTCAAGCTCGTACTCGGAGAGCTCATACTGCCGGGTTGTCACCGGTTCAGCGGAGGGAGCCTTCGGGACTACAACGGGAGCCGGTTGATCCCGGGGCATATCACCGAGAATGTCAGGAAGCGCAGTGGACAATGTTTTCATGGTGGGTTCCTTTCAAGAGTGGCGGCGGGTCTGCCGACAGACTCGACTCTTCCGTGACTTGGAGTGGCCCGGAATATGGCGATTCCAGCAAGTGGATAACCCCGCCTTTCCGGCTCGATGTGGAGGGAAAGATGTGGCTATGGAAGCACCGAGTCTTCAGCACGAAACGCCCGGCACTGGATGTACCGGGCGTTTCTGAAACGTCCTCTCCGCCCTTCAGGTATCTCTTATCTCTGCGCATTTCAGCCTGAGGGGAGCATGGCGATCAGGACGGGGACGATGCCGAGGCAGATGAACGCCGGAAGGGAGCAGAGACCCAAAGGAACCACAAGCTTCACGCCCAAGGCAGCCGCCCGCTTCTCCGCGGCCCGGAACTGCTCTCGCCGTTCCCTCGCAGCCTGTGCATAGAGGATGGAAGCCGACGGCGCACCCGTCAGGGCTGCGAAGGCCAAAGCATCCTTGAGGCGGACCACTTCGGGCGGTTGCCTGGTGGGCGTCCGCCAGGCAGTCTCCCAGTCGGCACCAATGGCCAGTGCGGCAACAACGGGTCGGAGCGATTGCCTGATGGGGGGTGAGGCACACTTTGCCATAAGTTCCAGGGCCCGCCCGATTCCAGCTCCGGCGTCGAGCATCGAGGCCACCAACTCCAGCATCATTGCCGTATCGCGAAGTCCGTCAGTCACTACGTCAGGGGTTGATCCGGATGGCTCGTGAAGCGGTTCAGCGTCCCTGGTCCGAGGATGCAACGGCTGCAAACGCGCTCTCATCCGCGAGGGTGGCGCGAAGGTGAGGATGGCGGCCAGCGCCATGACCGCGATCATCAACAGCACCGGGGCTCCGGACATCAGTGGCCTCCAGCAGCAGAAGCAACCAGCCGCGAGGACCAAATCCGGCCCGCCACTGTCAGGAGGAGTCCGGCCGCGAACGTGGCGACACCCAGGAAGTTGTTCAGCAAGATCCCCAAAGGATCCACGCCCAAGGCCATCCCCAGTCCGAGCCCGAATACCGGGAGCCACGACAACAGCCGAACAGTAGCCTTGGGACCTGCGAGCGCCGTCTGACGAGCAGCCTCGGAGTCTTCTTCGGCTTCCAGTTGGGCTGCGAATCGGGTGAGGACATCGGCCAACGGACAACCGCTGGTCTCGGCGATGTCCAAGCACGCGGCCAATTCCATCCAGACGCGACGCTCAGGACTTTGGCGTGGCGAATAGACCTTTGCGGCCGCGCCACGGATGGCTTCTGCAGGAGAGTTTCCCACGGTGGACGCTGCCCGCGCTGCCGCGAGTACTTCCAGCGACCCACGGGACAACCCGGCGTTCCCTTTCTCCGGTGCCGCACCCGCCCCCGTGCCCGCGCCCGCAGCCGCACCCGCACCACTGGCCGTGATGTGCGGTGAACCATGGACAAGCCACAGCTCTTCCCACAACCGGGAAGTTCCCCGTCCTCCGCGCAGGAGTGCCGCGAGCTGTTGCACCAGCACCACAAGCGACAACGGCTCAATCCGGTGTCGCCGATGTGAACGTCCAGGCCGCACTCCCACAAGAGCTTGGGTGCCTCTCATCCGGCCCGTCGGCTCCCCTAGATTCGTCCGAAGACGTCGGCTGCTGTCCCGATGGCCGCTTAATTGCAGCCAGGCTGCGAGCGCCACAAGAAGGACAAAGACACCTGTCACGGGGCGACCCCGTTGCTGTGCCTTCCCATTGGAAATAACCCGGGGCCAACTGTCGGCTCACCTGCCGGCGATTCCCTTTCCTGGGGCACCTCGTCCACCTCAAACGGTTCCAGAGCAAGCCGGGAGGCGAGTTCGGGCCATGCTGGTCCATATGTCATTCCTGACACGCTCCAGCTAAGGGCAGGAACCACTTTCTGGCCCTCCCGAATATCGGTCACTACACCGATGGATGCCACTTTCCGTCCCGCCGAGGTTCTGTCCACGTGAATCACGACGTCCAGCGCACTGGAGACCTGCAACCGCACGGCTTCGGCGCTGAGGCCTGCCAAGGCGCCGAGAGCCACCAATCGCGCCGGCACAGCCGCGGCAGTGTTGGCGTGGATCGTGCCACCGCCGCCCGTGTGGCCAGTGTTGAGTGCGGTCAGCAATTCGCGGACTTCAGCGCCACGGCATTCTCCTACGATCAGTCTGTCGGGCCGCATCCGCAGGGCTTGCCGAACCAGCTCTCCGAGGTCCAGTGCCCCTCCACCCTCAAGATTTCCGTGTCGCGACTCCAGCGTCACTACATGCGGATGGACGGGGTTGAGTTCGGCGGCGTCCTCTATGAGCACCAAGCGCTCCGCCGGATGGCTCAAACCGAGCATGGTGGAGAGCAGGGTGGTCTTCCCTGAGCCCGTAGCACCGCTGATGAGGAAACTCAGTTTGCACGCCATGATGGCCCGGAGAATCGACTCGACATGCTCCGGGAACATGCCACTTTTCCTCAACTCGGCGAGAGTGAATACCTCTTCCCGGCGGATACGGATGGACAGCAGGGTCCCTGCTGTCGATATGGGCGCGAGGACTGCGTGCACCCGATAGCCGCCGTTGAGTCGGACATCCACACAGGGGGAACCGTCGTCCAATCGCCTGCCTCCGGCCGAAACCAAGCGGGTGGCCAGCGACCTGATCTGCTGCTCAGATTCGAAGTGAACAGATGCACGTTCCAAGCCATTCCCGCGGTCCAACCAGACCGAGTCGGGGCCGTTGACAAAGATGTCAGTGACGGAAGGATCCTGGGCGAGCTGCTGGAGGGGTCCCAGTCCGTTCAGTTCCGCGTTGATGGTTTCCGCAGCCTCCAACGCTCCGGCGGTACCCAGTAATCTGCCGCTGGCCTGTACTGCCGCTGCGACGGTAGACGGTGTTACGGGTCCGCTCCCTGCGAGCACTGATTCCCTCACCGTCTCAAGAAGGAGAGAGTCCAGCCTGTGGCCCTGAGTGCGGCGGGTTCTCTCGGCGAAACGGCTCATTGGGTGGGGCCGTTCAGCTCAAGCACAGAACCTGCGAAACGGCGGACTGGTTTCCGGCGTCCCAGTTCCAGCAATCGTCCAAGTTCGGTCCCGGCCGCCACGCCGCGCATCTCGGGAAGAACGCCCAGCAGCGGCAATCCCAGTGTCTCGGCGATCAGCGGCGCATCCACGGACGTGGTGCCGGTTCCGCGGACCAGGAGTCCGGCATCAACGGGCGGGAGTTCGTTGAGGACGCGCGCTGCTGCTACCGCGGATTTGAGGTGGGCCATGGTCAGCAGCAGAATCCTGTCGCAGTCCCATGCGAGCGTCCCGAGTCCCTCCCCACTGCGTCCGATGTCCACCAGGATGAGTTCGAAGCTCCGGCGTGCGGCGTCAACCACGGCAGCTACGGCGTCAGCCGCTGGAATCTGGACCGATTCGCGGGTTCCGGGCCACGACAGGTAGGCGAAGCCGCCAGCCATGGGCAGCGAATCCCGGAACTGGGACGGATCAATGCTGCCGCGGGTTTCGGCGAAGTCCGGCCACCGGAGTCCAGGAATCTCGTCAGCCGTAACTGCGAGTTCAAGACCTCCACCCCAGCGGTCACCGTCGATGAGGACGGTGCTGACGCCATGCCCGGCCGCAGCTTGGGCAAGCCAGATTGCCGTGGTGGTAGCTCCTGCCCCGCCGCTGCCTCCGATGATCCCCATGACCGCGCCTCCGGGGTCAGGGGAACCGGACATGCTGAGGTGTTCGGCCAGCCAGGCGGCGGCCTCGGGCAGGACAGCCACCCGCTCCGCCCCCAGCGCCGCGGCTAAACGCCATAACCCATCACTTTCAGAGGCTTTGCCGAGCAACACTGTGGGAGCCCTCCGCCTCGGCGGCAGCTCACGAATATCGCTGCCCACCAAAACGACATCGGCGGTATCCCACCCATGGACGGCGTCCGCCACGTCCAGAGCCGTTCTCAGGCTTCCGCCTGCAGCGGCGACTATCCGCTTGGCCTCCTCCTGAAGGTAGGGGTCGCCGGAAACGAGCAAGATCCCAACGGCATCACGTGGCACCCAGGATCCGTCCGCGTCCCCTTGAACTGCTCCCTTGGTGCTCTGCCTGTGTTGCTTGCTGCCTTGCCTATGCCGACGATCTCGCTTGCTCATGGCATCCACACTGTTCGAGTCGGCCGGGCAAGATAAGGCACGGATTCCCCTATGTGCACAACACGCGGTGCCGGCGTAGCTGTGGAGGAACAGTCGCTCCACGCCAAAGCCACGCCGCAGAGGCCACAACAACACCGGCGCATCACACCACGCCTCCGCACAGGGCAGAATGGACACCATGTATTTGCTGCTCGCCGCCCACCAGGACGGCGCAGCCATACAAAGGATCTCCCCCGCCGGAAAAGCTACCGCTGACGCCCGCGTCGTTACGCGCGGTGAGTTGCCCGGCGTCGTGCGCGACCTCGAAGTCCAGCGGCCCCGCTGGGTGTGGCACCGCGCCCAAGATTGGTGTTCCGAACTGCTGACCCATGGCATAGAGCTGGAGCGTTGCCACGACCTGGCGCTATGCGGGGCTATTCTGGCCCACTCGGAATTCACGGCCCACACGGACTATGCCAAGCATGCCGTCAAGCTCACGCAGGACGACGACTCAACACCGCCTCGTGTCCTCCAGCCACCGCCACCGCCCGCGGATCAAGGCGCGCTCTTCGAGGACCTTGCACCGTCGAATCCCAAAGCGGGGCTGGCTGAACTCAGGGAGGAATTCGCGGCCCAGCAGCAAGCGGTTTCACAAGTCACAACAGAACATCAGCAAAGGCAACGCCTTCAGCTGCTCCTCGCCGCCGAATCGGCCTGCGCCATCATCGCCGTCGAGATGCAACACGCGGGCGTCCCTTGGCGCGAAGAGCTACATCAACAGATCCTTGCCGATGTCCTGGGTCCCAGGCCGCCGCTCGGGCATCGGCCACCGGCGTTGGAGGCTCTCTGCGCCGAGCTCAGGAACATCCTCAACTCCCCCAGCCTGAATCCGGACTCCCCGCAGGACCTCATGCGTGCTTTGCACCGCAACGGGATCGAGGTGAAAAGCACCCGGCAATGGGAGCTTCAGGAGTCGAAGCACCCGGCAATCCAGCCGCTGCTCGCCTACAAGAAGCTCTCCCGCCTGCACACCGCCAACGGTTGGTCCTGGTTGGACGCATGGGTCCGTGATGGTCGGTTCCATCCCGAGTATGTGGTGGGTGGGGTGGTGTCCGGCCGTTGGGCTTCGCGGGGCGGCGGGGCACTGCAGATCCCGCGCAACATCCGGGCAGCGGTCCACGCGGATCCGGGTCACAAGCTCATTGTCGCCGATGCCTCGCAGCTGGAGCCGAGGGTCCTCGTGGCACTGGCCCAGGACACGAAAATGGCAGAGGCAGCACGCGACAAGGACCTGTACGCCGGTATCGCAGCCCAAGGTTTTGGCGGTGACCGCGCCAAGGCAAAGATCGCGTTGCTGGGCGCTATCTACGGCGCTACGACGGGCGAGTCGGGCCGGCTCATGCCTCAGCTGACGCGCACTTACCCACGCGCCGTCGGATTCGTGGAACAGGCAGCTCGTGAGGGCGAAGCGGGCCGCACAGTAACCACTCGGCTGGGCAGAAGCAGCCCGCCGCCGTCGGCGGGCTGGCTGCGGAGCCAGCAATCCACCACCGCCGAAGAACAACGGCGCGCCGATAATCTGGCCCGGTCGCGGGGCCGGTTCACGCGCAACTTCGTGGTCCAAGGCTCGGCTGCTGAGTGGGCGGCATGCTGGCTTGCGGAATTACGACGTCGGCTCCGTGCCTTGCGCGCCGAAGGCTCAGCTGCCGGGGAACTCGTCTTCTTCCTGCACGACGAAGTGATGGTTCACGCTCCCGATGAGGCCGTGGACGCCTGCATCAGCGCCATCGAAGAAGCGGCGACAGCGGCGAAGGAACTCATGTTCGGGCGGATACCAGTGGAGTTTCCGGTGAGTGTGGCCGTCGTCGATTCCTATGACAAGGCGAAGTAGCCGGAACATAGCCGGAAGCGGCGGGACTATCCAGTCACATCTCGCCATGTGAGCCGGGATGACCCGCCAATGACCGGTACCGCCAAGTAACTTTTGAATGGTCCCTGGTTCTGGATACTTTCGCTATGTGGATAGTTTTGTCGGTCCACATAGTGTGCAGGGACGCATTAAGGGGGAAGCATTTTCGATGGCTGGCAGGTTTGAAATTCTCAAGGACAACGACGAAGGATACCGGTTCCGCCTCACGGCGGCCGACGGAACCCTCGTGGCCGAATCACCCACATTTACACACCTCGAGGGCGTGATTGCCGGGATCAACGCCGTGCGGGAAAACGCCGCAACAGGACTGATCGTGGACCGTTCGACGGCGGCGCGCAAGGCGGCATAGGCGCTCCCCAACGCGGCGTACCAGTGAGGCAAAGAACCAGTGAGGCAAGGACCCGACTAAAGGTCGATGTCTCAAAGGTCGATGTCGCGCAGCTTGTCCTTGTCCCAAGGTACGGTCCAGCCCAATTCGTCGAAGAGGCCGCTAAGGACCATCCCCGTGAAGCCCCACACCAGCACTCCATTTACGGTGAAGCCCGGGCTTGTGTATGTGCGGCCGAACCGCGAAATGGTGGCAGTGACACGGTTGACGGGATCCAGAAGGTCGCGAACCGGCACTCTGAAGACCTGCGCAGATTCGGCGTAGTCCACCACGCGCACCGGTGACGGCGCATCCCACCACGCCAGCACCGGCGTCACACGGAAGTTGCTCCGGATGAGCCCGAGTTCCGGGATGACTCCGAGAACCCGGACACCACCAGCATCCAGGCCGGTTTCTTCCACGGCTTCGCGAAGCGCTGCGGCCACCACAGACTCGTCTTCGGGGTCCACGCTGCCGCCCGGGAACGCTACCTGACCCGGATGGTCATCAAGGGTGTGTGCCCGTTCCAGCAACAAGACATCGAGGTCCGCCGGCGCGATAGGACGCCCGGATTCGGCAGGGACGTTGTCCAGCACGCCGAAAAGCATGAGCACCGCCGCAGCCCGGTTGGTTTCGGGGGTGACGGGAAGCTTCTCCCAGAGGGCCGAGTGCTGCTGCTGACCGTCTTCAAAGCGGGTTACCAGTGCGGACAGTTCCTCCAGCGCGGTCACCCGGGCCTCCTTTGCGATTCCATGCGGATCTCCGCTGCCCTGTGCGTCTCGGCCAGGAGCTGTTCCAGCAAAGCTTCGTTTCCCGGCGCGAGCTCATACTTCAGCAGCTTGGCCGCCTTGACGGGGTCCGTCTCGCCCTCGCCGTAGCTCGGGCAGAGGCTCGCCACCGGACAAGCACCGCAGGCAGGCTTCCTGGAATGGCAGACCCTCCGCCCATGGAACACCACTCGGTGGGAGAGCATGGTCCAGTCCCGGGATTCAAATAAGTCGGCGACGTCGAACTCGATCTTCACCGGATCGTCCGAAGCCGTCCACCCAAAACGGCGGGCAAGCCGGCCGAAATGCGTATCCACCGTGATCCCGGGAACGCCGAACGCATTGCCCAAAACCACGTTCGCGGTCTTGCGCCCGACGCCCGGGAGCGTCACCAGGTCTTCAAGACGTCCAGGGACCACGCCGTCGAACTCATCCACAAGCCGTGTGCTGAGTGCCAGGACGTTCCGCGCCTTAGCCCTGAAGAAGCCCGTCGGCTGGAGTATTGTCTCCAACTCGAGGGGATCCGCCTCAGCCATGGCGCGGGCATCCGGGTAGCGGGCAAACAGGATCTTGGTGACCTGGTTGACCAGCACATCAGTGGTTTGGGCCGACAGGACCGTGGCCACCACCAGCTCAAAAGGGTTCCTGAAATCAAGCTCCGCATGAGCGTAGGGGTACTTTTCAGCGAGAACCCTGTTGATTTTGCGCGCCCGGCGTTTGAGCGCGAGCAGCGAACCAGCTTCAGCGATGGCCACGGCGTCCCTGCCTAGCCGCGTTCGATGTTGCTGAGCTCCCGAAGAACCCCGACCTTGCCGTCGGTGTCCTGGACCAGGAATTCATGGCCGCGGTCCTCCAGCGCCAAGACCCATCCACCGGGTTCGATGGTGAAGGCGGGAGCTCCGCTGTGCTCGTCATAGGCAGTCCGGGGCTGGGCGACGGCGAACCAGAAGGCCTCATACTGGGGAGAATCGGATTCTTCCGGACGGCTGGCCGGGTCCACGGTAGCGCCGATCGAGTCGCTGACCCTCCGTGTGTCACCGGAAACTATGGGCGTTGCCATGGTGGCAGCCCACGGCTGTTGGGCCGCGGCAGCCGGCTGCGCAGCGTGCTGCGTGGTGGCCGGTTCGGTTGCAGAACTCGGGGCGTCCTTTGCCCCCGATTCTTCAGCGGGCTCGGCCCGCTCAGGGGAAGGCACGGCGGGTGAGGCACCTGCACCCGAAGGCGCAGGAGCGGTTTCACGACCAGCGATCGCAGCACCAGCGGTCGCAGGGCCCGCAGTTTCAGGGCCAGCGGTGTCGGCAGGCTTGGCGTCAGCTGAATGCACGACGGCGGGTGCTTCGGTTGCCGGCGACGGCGTGGTTCCGTAGCTGGCCGGCGGAGCGAAGGGGCTGGCGCCTGCAACGGCACCCGCACCGGTTGCGGCACCGGCACCTGCGGGGCCACCCGCACCGGGAGCACCAGTGGAGGCTGCTGCCGCAGCTGTACCAGGAACATGCGCGCCCGGAGCCTGAGCGGCAGGAACGTGAGCGGCCGGAGCCTGGTATCCGTGCGCCGCCCCTTGGAATCCGGACGTTGAACCGGCTGTGTCGGATGGCTTCGGCGTTTTGGGGGCCTTAGGTTCTTTGGGAGCAGCCGGTTTGCGGCTGGGCACAGCTGCCTCGCGCGCAACATTGTGCGCGGGCGTTTCAGCACGGCCCTTGAAATCGGCGGAAAGCCACGGAAGATGCGGGGCCAGGACCGTCGCGGTCAGCAGGCCTACAGAACCGACCAAACCCAACAGGACGCTGCCATTGAACGAGTTGGCAATGGTGAGGAAGAACAGAGGGAAGGCGAACGAGGCCGTGACGGACGCGAACTGGTCAACGGACAGCGAGCCAATACGGATGACCGTCCCCGGCTGCAGCCTGCGGGCAACGAAGAGTGCCACCACAACCAGCGGCAGCAGGATTCCCAGCAGCAGGAAGAACAGGTTTCCAAGGTTCCAGAGGTTGTAAAGTTCCCCGAACATCGGCAGAAGCGAGGCCACGAACATCAGGAGCGTGGAGCCGAAAACAGTAAGGTCCCGGATGGTGAAAGGCCCGGCGACGGCGTCATACCTACCAGCGTCGTTCTTGGATGCGTCGTTCATGACAGGAGCTCCGGACGTACCCGGCGCAGGCTTCCCGGCAGCGGTACCACCCGCAGCTGCAGCCGTTCCAGCCGCGGTGTCCGGTCCCGTCGGCAATGAGTCGTGCGGGCCTGGGCTCAGCTGGTTCATCTATTTCTCCTTCGTACGGCGGCGTCTTGGACAGTCCGGCCCGGTGACCTCCGCGGGATTCCGCCGAGAACCGGACACGCCAGAAGTGCGTCCCAAGACTTATTCAGCCTATGCCACCCCACTGACAGGGTTCTAGCTGAAAACGGCCTTACAGCTTCGCCCACAGCAAACTCCAAGGTTCCTTACAGAGATGGCCCGCGGTCGCCACCCCCGCAGCGGCTGGCGCGGGCCGCCGTCGTCGTCATGTAAACGGTTCCTAGCCGCCCCGGACGCCATTCGTCGCTAAATCCGCGCCGCTCGCTGCCGGCTTTGTGACGACGCACACGTAGGACCTCTCAAAGCGATAGTGTTGATGGCGGACAGCACTCTGCGGACCTTTCGGGGAACGCGCTCGACGCCGACGACGGCCCGGGCGGGGACCTTGTGGCAGGATCCGCGCAGCAAAGATCGATGAATGATGAGGTTCACCATGTCCCAGGACACCACCGGATCCACGGCCACCGCTGCAGCTTCAACGGCTCAGAACGGTCAGGCCCCACACGTCGAGGCGCTTGAAAACCTCCTCCACGAGAACCGCAAATTCGCACCGTCGGCGGAGTTTGCCGCCAATGCGGTGACGAGTGCTGACGCCTATGCAGAGGCGGAGGCGGACCGTCCCGCGTTCTGGGCCAAGCAAGCCCGTGAGCTGCTGACGTGGGATAAGGACTTCACCGAGGCCCTTGACTGGTCCAACCCGCCGTTCGCCAAGTGGTTCGTGGGCGGCGAGATCAACGCTGCGTACAACGCGCTGGACCGGCACGTGGAGAACGGCCTGGGCGACCGTGTTGCCATCTACTTCGAAGGCGAACCCGGCGACACCCGCACCTACACCTATGCCGAGCTGACCGAAGAGGTCAAGAAAGCCGCCAACGCCTTCGAAACCCTCGGTGTCGCCAAGGGCGACCGCGTGGCCGTGTACCTGCCCATGATCCCCGAAGCCGTCATCACGCTCCTTGCCTGCGCCAGGATCGGCGCCGTGCACTCGGTGGTGTTTGGTGGCTTCTCCGCGGACGCGCTGCGTTCCCGTATCGAGGACGCCGAGGCAAAGCTCGTTGTCACTGCCGACGGCACCTACCGCCGCGGCAAGCCCAGCGCCCTGAAGCCCGCGGTGGACGAAGCCCTCTCGAAAGAAGGCCACACCGTCCAGAACGTGGTCGTAGTCAAGCGCAACGGCGAGGACGTCAACTGGGTGGAAGGCCGCGACCTCTGGTGGTCCGACACCGTGGACAAGGCATCAACCGAGCACACCGCCGTCGGGCATGACTCCGAGCACCCGCTGTTCATCCTCTACACCTCCGGCACCACCGGCAAGCCCAAGGGCATCCTGCACACCACCGGCGGCTACCTCACCCAGGGTGCCTACACCCACAAAGCCGTGTTCGACCTCCACCCGGAAACCGACGTGTACTGGTGCACCGCCGACGTCGGATGGGTCACCGGCCACTCCTACGTCACCTACGCACCGCTCATCAACGGCGCCACCCAGGTCATGTACGAAGGCACCCCGGACTCCCCGCACCAGGGCCGCTGGTGGGAAATCGTGGAGAAGTACAAGGTCTCCATCCTCTACACCGCGCCCACTGCGATCCGGACGTTCATGAAGTGGGGCCGGGACATCCCGGACAAGTACGACCTCTCCTCCATCCGCGTCCTCGGCTCGGTGGGCGAATCCATCAACCCCGAAGCGTGGATGTGGTACCGGGACGTCATCGGCGCCAACGCCGGCAAAAACGGCGAAAAGAAAGACAACCCCGCACCGATCGTGGACACCTGGTGGCAGACCGAAACCGGCGCGCAGATGATCGCCCCGCTGCCCGGAGTCACGGCCACCAAGCCCGGCTCGGCCCAGGTTCCGCTGCCAGGCATCGCCGTGGACGTGGTGGACGAAGCCGGCCAGTCCGTGGCCAACGGCGAAGGCGGTTACCTGGTGGTCCGCGAACCGTGGCCCTCCATGCTGCGCGGTATCTGGGGCGACCCGGAGCGGTTCAAGGACACCTACTGGTCCAGGTTCGAGGCCATGTACTTCGCCGGCGACGGTGCCAAGAAGGACGAAGACGGCGACGTCTGGCTCCTGGGCCGCGTGGACGACGTCATGAACGTCTCAGGCCACCGCCTCTCCACCACCGAAATCGAGTCCGCCCTGGTCTCGCATCCGTCCGTCGCTGAAGCGGCAGTGGTGGGTGCCGCTGACGAGACCACCGGACAGGCCGTCGTCGCGTTCGTCATCCTCCGCGGTGACGCCGTGAACAACGGCGACGAAACCGTGCTGGCACTGAGAAACCACGTGGGCAAGGAAATCGGGCCGATCGCCAAGCCCAAGCAGCTGCTGATCGTTCCGGAACTGCCCAAGACCCGCTCGGGCAAGATCGTCCGCCGCCTCCTCAAGGACATCGCTGAAGGCCGCGACACCGGCGACGCCACCACCCTGGCCGACCCCGGTATCATGACGCAGATCGCTGAATCACTCCGTAAGTAAGCAATTCACGACGGCGCCGCTCACCTCCCGAGGCGAGCGGCGTCGTCGTGCGTTTAAGCAGTTGGGCGACGCCGCCGCGCTTTGCCTGCCGTGCTCTGGAAGCCTCCCGCCCTAGACTGGTGCCAGACTCAGCCCCATGTTTGACGAGGTTCCCCAGAAAGGCCCTGATGCTTCAGGCAGCACGCCACTCCGCCATCATCGACGCCGTCCAGCGCGAACGCGTAGTGCGGGTCTCGGACCTCGCGCAATTGCTGGGGGTCTCCCCCATGACCGTACGCCGCGACATCGAAGCGCTCGAGGAAGCCGGCCGCGTTGAGCGCATTCACGGCGGAGCCAAGCTTCCCGGCGATGCGAGCACCCACGAACCCGGCTTCGAACTGAAGTCCACGCAACTGACTGCGGAGAAGCACGCCATTGCGGTGGAAGCCGCGTCGCTGGTCCAGGAAGGCATGGCAATAGGCCTGGGCGCCGGCACCACTACGTGGGCGTTGGCGAAGGAACTCGTCAATGGTCCACGCATCACTGTGGTCACCAACTCGGTGCGCATCGCAGATCTTTTCCACCATGGCTCCTCATCAGGCCCGGCACGCTTCGGATCCACGGTGATCCTGATCGGTGGCGAACGGACACCGTCGGACGCCCTGGTGGGGCCGATAGCTACGTCCTCGCTGAAGCAGCTCCACCTGGACGTGCTCTTCCTGGGAGTCCACGGCATGGATGCCCACGCCGGTTTCACCACCCCCAACCTGCTTGAAGCCGAAACCAACCGCGCTTTCATGTCGTCCGCCCGGAGCACCGTTATCCTGGCCGACCACAGCAAGTGGGGCGTGGTGGGCATTGCGTCGATCACCCGTTTGGAAGAGGTTGACGAGCTGATCACGGACTCGCTCCTGGGCGAGGATGCCCGCCGCGTACTGGCCGAGAATGTTGCCAAGCTGCGGATCGCGGAGGCGTAACCCAAGTAGCTCGCAGCTACGTAGTTGGATCTCATACCGCGGGTGGAGACCAGCCGGCAGAGTTCAGCCGCGAGACTGACGCCGTGGGATAGGGCCCGCAGGGATGCTGGATATATGAACGCCATCCTCCACGCCCAGCAGCTCACCAAGCACTACCCCGGCAGCATCGCCTTGGACCACGTCGACTTCATAGCGAATGCCGGGGAGTCCATTGCGATCATCGGGCCTTCGGGTTCCGGTAAGACCACCCTTCTGCACTGCCTCGCCGGGATTTTGAGGCCCGACGCCGGTTCCATCACCTTGAACACGCCGTCGGCGCCAATGCGGCTGGACACCTTGGGTGACGCTGCGTTGTCCCGCCTGCGTCGTGAGGAGTTCGGCTTCGTATTCCAGCAAGGCATGCTCTTGCCGGAGCTCACTGCCTTGGAGAACGTGGCCCTTGCCCTGATGCTCAACGGCACAGACCGCGCAACGTCCGAGTCCCGGGCCGCCGAATGGTTGGCGGCCTTGGGCCTTGCCGGCATGGAGCAGCGTCGTTTGGGCGAGCTCTCCGGCGGACAGGTTCAGCGCGTGGCCATTGCCCGCGCCCAGGTCACGGGCGCCCGGGTGGTCTTCGCCGACGAGCCCACCGGCGCTTTGGACTCGGCGACCTCCAAGGAAGTCCTGGACGTGCTCCTCCACTCGGTGGCCGCTAACGGCCGGACTCTTCTGGTGGTCACCCACGATCCCAACGTTGCTGCCCGTTGCCGGCGCGTTGTGGAATTGCGCGATGGCCGGATCGTGTCAGATAGCGGAAGCCCCGTTTCGGCCCCGAGCCAGGCAGAACCGTCCAGCCAGGCTGCGCCCGCCTCCAGCCCGGCAGAGGCGGCCACCGCCAACTTCAAGGGTGCCTTCAATGTCTAGTCTCACCATGGCCCTGCGCCTCACACCGTATCTGGCCCGAAGCAACTGGAGCAGCTTCCGGGAATCCGGTCTTCGCGATGTCGGGCTCCCGATCCTCGCCTTCGGGACAGTCACGGCTCTCCTGCTCACGGTGGCCGGAGGTTCACAGGTCTTCTGGTCCTGGTCTGACACCATCGCAGGCACGTACCTAGCCTTGGCCGTCGTCGCGATGGTCTTGCTCATCATTCCCTTGCTGACGCTCGGCGCCTCGGCCGCCCGACTCGCCGCACGCCGTCGTGATGACCGCTTGGCCTCCTTGCGGCTGCTTGGCGCCAACAGCGCGACCGTGGTCTGGATGACCGTCATAGAGTCCACTGTCCTCGCTGCCGTGGGAGCTTTGGCGGGTGCGGGGCTCTATGCCTGCATCGCACCGTTCCTGGGGCTGATCCAGTTCCGCGGCCAGGCAATCGGAAGCCACGCATGGTTGTCGGTGCCATCCATTCTCGGCTGCGTCCTGGCAGTCTGTGTGCTTGCCGCGGCGAGCGCTGCGCTGGGGCTTCGGAAAGTTGTGGTGACGCCGTTGGGCGTCCGTACCAGGCAAACGGCCGACGGCGCACACTGGGTTCGCGGTCTTATCGCGGCTGTGGTGGTGGTCATCGGAGTGGTGGCGATGGGTATGCTCAGCAGCTTCGGCGCGTTCATTGTGATCATCGCTGTGATGGGTGGCTGCTTTGGCTTGGCGCTGCTGGCGTTGAACCTCATGGGGCCTTGGATCCTGCGATTGCGGGCGTCCTCGCAACTCAAGCGCGCCAAACGGCCTGAGCAACTGCTGGCCGCGCGGACCGTCCTGGAGAGCCCCAAGGAATCGTGGCGGCAAGTTGGGGGCGTCGCGATGACCAGTTTTGTGGGGGTGTTCGTGGGCGTCGGCATGGCGGTGGCGGACACCATGGGAACCGGCGGTGACGCTGAAACTACGCTGCTTGTCCGCGACATCAATACCGGAGTGATGATCACCTTGCTGGGCTCGTTCCTGATGGTTGCCTGCTCTGCGGGCGTGAACCAAGCAGCGGCAGTTCTGGACCGGGCTTCAACCTTGGTGGCACTGGACCGCGTGGGGATGCCGCAGAAACTCATGGTGGCCGCCAGGGTCAAAGCCGTCATGTCGCCGCTGTTCCTGGTAGCGGGTATTTCAGCTGCCGCAGCTGCCCTCCTGGTCCTTCCGCTGACCGGCGCAGTGCTGTTGACCCAGCCCGTGGTGTTCCTGACCATCGGCGGGGTGTTCGCGGCGGGGTTCCTGCTGGTCAGGCTCGCTGTTGCTGCAGGCACGGCCCAGATCAGCCAGGTGCTGGCCCGCCCGGAGCGTTACGCGAGCATGGACTCGTAACCGGACCAGCCGCCGTCGTCATACCCGCCGGGACCAGGCGGGCTATGTGCAGCCGCAGGACTGACGGATGATCAGCTCGGTGGGCAGGATCTGATGTTGCAGTGCATCGCCGCGTCCCTTGCCTACCAGTGCTTGCACCGCGGCTTCGGCCATCGCCCTGACCGGCTGCGCAACGGTGGTCAGGGCGGGCCAGCTGTATTCGGCGTCGAGTGATCCGTCGAAGGAGACCAATGCAAGGTCCTCGGGTACCCGAACACCGGCCTCGTGAAGTGCCCTGAGAATACCGATGGCTTGCATGTCGTTGCTGGCAAAAATCGCCGTGGGCCGGTTGGCCATGGAGAGGAAGCGCTTGCCTACCTCGTACCCGCCCGGACGGCTGAAGGGTCCGTGAAGCATGGGCCCGTCCGGCAACCCGGCGTCATGCAAAGTGGCCAGCCAGCCTACCTCGCGGCCATCCAGCTGATTGCCGGTATTGGTGCCGATAGCCAAGCCAATGTTTGTGTGCCCATGGCCAATGAGGTGTTCAACCGCGGCACGCGCTCCGGCTTGGAGATCAACACCCACGCTGTTAAGTTCAGGGGGCGAGCCTGCATTGTTCAAGAGCACGGAAGGGATCTCCGAGGCTTCAAGTTCCGTGACATCGGGATCGAACACACAGCTGGCCAGGAACACACCGTCCACCTGCCGGGCGGCAAGGGTGCGGATGTTTTTGCGTTCGCGCGTCAGGCTTCCGTCCGAGTTGGTGAGCACCATCCCGTACCCCAGTTCGGACGCAGCCTCTTCCACGGCGTGGGCCAGCTGCGTGAAAAACGGATTGGTGTTGTCCGGCACCACCACGCCGATGGTCTCGCTGGAACCCAGCTTGAGGGCACGGGCGGCGGCGTTGGGTCGGTATCCGAGGACACGGATGGCCTCCCGAACCTTGGCTTCCGTTGCCGGGGCCACGTTCTTGGGCCCACCGTTCACCACATAACTCACGACGGCGGTACTCACCCCGGCGTACCGGGCCACGTCTTTGCGTGTGACCGGGCCGCGCGAGGTTTGTACCGCTGAAGTTGTCATGAGGTAAATGCTAGCTACTCCACGGGAGCGTCACCGAAGTCGCGGATGGGGAGGCGCTCCCCGCCGCGAAGGGCGGACTCGTGGGCGATGATTCCCGGCAACGTGAACCGGGCTGCCACCCAGGCGTTGACTGGAGGAAGGCTGCGGTTGTTGACCGCCGTGACGAAGTCGTCCACCAGAAATTGGTGGCTTCCTTCATGCCCGTTGGGTGCCCCGATGAACTCTTGGGGAAGCCGGGACTGGTCATGCACGGGAGCCAGCCCCGAGATGAAGGCATCCCGCAGTTCCGGCGCCACGTCTGCCAGGGAGGGGTCATCCAGGGACATAGTGGGCTTGGTTTCCACCTGCTCCGATACGTCTTCCACCGTGGACTTGTCCTGCCACACCGTGGTGGTAGCAAGCTGCTCAAAGCTGGCGTCGGTGCCAAAGAAACGGAAGCGTGATTCCCGGATATGGGAGGGGTACCCGACGCGGCGCATCTCGTTGGTGCGCATCGCGCCGCCGTCGTTCATTTCAAAAAGTGCCGTGGCGTTCGAGAAGTCGTTGGCAAACATGCTGACGTCCTTGTCGAAGACGCCATCGCCGCGGTGGTCCTTCACACCGATGCAGCTGACGCTGACCGCGTGCCCGGGCACAGCGCCGAGGACGCCACCGATGGCATGCGTCGGGTAGAGCATGGGCGGGTAGCTGGCGGTTTCCTTCCACCGCTCTCCCCCGCTGTACTGATACGCCTCGTAGAACCCGAGGTCCATGTCATGGACGTAGTCGCCCTCAGTGTAGAAAATGCGGCCGAACTTTCCCGCCGCATGTTGCTGCCGGGCGAAGACAGTGGCGGGGTTGTAATAACTGGTTTCACCCATCGCGTAGACCAGCTTGGTCTCACGTACGGCCTCGATGATTCGTTCAATTTCCTCTTCGGAGATCGCCATTGGCACTGCTGAATAGACGTGCTTCCCGGCCCGCAGGGCGCGCTCAACCAGAGGCCCGTGCGTCCACCGCTGCGTGAAGATGGCGACAGCATCGACGTCGGACTCCAACAGCTCATCGAAGCTGCCCATCACGCCGTCCAGTCCCCAGCGCTCCTGCGCTGCAACGGCTCGCTCGGGCAGTTCGTCGATTGCGTACACCGCGCTGACGCCCGGGTGGAGCTTGAACAAGTGGGCGAATTGGCCACCGAATTGCCCTGCACCCACAACACCGATCGAAAACGTCATTGTTTACCTTCCTTGAAGCTACTGAAAGCAGCCGCGGCTATGTCCTCCATTGATTCCGTGTCGAGTCTCCCACTGCGATCTACACGAGTCAACAGAAAGAACAGTTACGAACATTTCTCACCAAAATATTGCGTCAGCTCTTGCATCATTCGAATCTACTCGTGTAGATTCTCATCCAGTTGTTACCCATATCACAGTCAGGAAAGGGTCGACGATGACCACGCTAACCAAGCAACCGGGCAGGGCCCCCGGGCGCTCCGGGAGTATCCACGGACGCAAGCCCCAGCCCGCCAAACGCAGCATGACCAGCCGCCTCGGCGACCTAAGAATCGCTCTCTTCTTCATCTTCCCGGCCGTCATCGGCTTCGTGGCGTTCTTTCTGATCCCCACCATCCGCGGCATCTACCTCAGCTTCACTGAGTACAGCATCCTGGGCGAGCCCACGTGGATCGGGATCGATAACTACACCGCGATCTTTGCCGACGAACTGTTCTGGAACGCCATGGGCGTCACGCTCCAGTACGTGGCCCTCAACATCGGCTTCCAAACGGTCATCGCCCTTGGCCTTGCCCTGCTGATGCATCGGGTAGCTAAATCCACCTTCATTCGCGGCGCCCTCCTGCTGCCGTTCCTGGTGGCCAACGTCATCGTCGCCCTCCTCTGGTTCTGGATGCTCGACTACCAACTGGGCATCGTCAACGAAATCATGAGCTGGGTGGGCCTCCCCCGTGTGGCCTTTTTCGGCAGCGAACAATGGGCCATCCCCACCATCGCGTTCGTGAACGTCTGGCGGCACATGGGATACACGGCCCTGCTGATCTTCGCCGGCCTCCAATCCATCCCCAACCACCTGTACGAGGTAGCAAACCTCGACGGTGCGTCCCCCACCCGGACGTTCTGGAGCGTCACCATGCCGCTGCTCCGCCCGGTGTTGGTGCTGGTACTGGTGGTGACCGTGATCGGTTCCTTCCAGGTTTTCGACACCGTAGCCGTCACCACCAACGGTGGACCCGTCAACGCCTCCCGCGTGATCCAGATGTACATCTACCAAAAAGCCTTCGGCGAGTCCGACTTCGGGTACGCCTCCGCACTGTCCGTGATTCTGTTCGTCATTCTCGCCCTGGTGGCCTTCGTGCAAATGAAGTTCCTCAAGGGCAATGAATCGGACCTGGACTAAGCCGGATTTGGACTAAGGAACCGCCATGACAACCTCAACCCTGCCCCGCAATGACCGCAAGAAGCCCCTCAATTGGCGACGCATCGGCGCCTGGGTGCTGGTCGCCGTCGCCCTCGCCGTGACCATCGCCCCGTTCCTCTGGATGCTGCGGACGGCGTTGTCCAGCAACAGTGCGCTGGCCTCCAACGCCGGGAACCTGCTCCCGGCCGACTTCAGCTGGGGCGCTTTCAAGCGCGTCCTCGGGCTGCAAACCACCGAAGAGGCTATTGCCGACGGCGGCTCCGGTGCAGCCATAAACTTCTGGCTCTACCTCCGCAACTCCGTCATCTTCGCCACCGTCACCACAGCCGGCCAAGTGTTCTTCAGCGCCATGGCTGCCTACGCTTTCGCACGGTTGCGCTGGCCGGGCCGTAACAAGGTATTCGCCGTGTTCCTGACCACCATGATGGTTCCGCCGATCTTCACGGCCCTGCCCAACTTCCTCATGATCAAGAACCTCGGCCTGCTCAACACCATGGCCGGCATGTCCCTGCCGTTCCTGTTCATGACCCCGTTCGCCATCTTCTTCCTCCGCCAGTTCTTCCTCAGCATGTCCCGCGAGGTTGAGGAAGCGGCAATGCTCGACGGCGCCAAGCACCTGCGCATCTTCTTCCAGATTGTGCTTCCCAACGCCGCCGCCCCCATCGCCACCCTGGCGCTGCTGACCTTTATCGGCCAGTGGAACGAATACTTCTGGCCGCTGCTGGTGGGCCAGGACGAGAACGTCCGGGTGCTCACCGTAGGCCTCAGCGTCTTCAAATCGCAGTCCCCGCAAGGCGCCCTCGACTGGTCCGGGCTCATGGCCGGAACCCTCGTTGCAGCCCTGCCGATCTTCCTGCTGTTCATCGCCTTCGGCAAGAAGGTGGTCAACTCCATTGGATTCTCCGGAATCAAGTAACCCGCACCCCCTGTGAAAGTCACACCCTCGAAAGGTTCGCTATGAAGAAAACCCTCGGCGTCGCCGCTGCTGCCGCCGCCATCGCCCTGACACTGTCCGCCTGTGGCGGCTCCTCCCCTGCCTCCTCCGAGGCCAAGGGTGAAATCAACTATTGGCTCTGGGACGCCAACCAGCTCCCGGCGTACCAGCAATGCGCTGATGATTTCACCAAGGCCAACCCGGACATCAAGGTCAAGATCACACAGCGCGGTTGGGACGACTACTGGACCACGCTGACCAACGGTTTCGTGGCCGGCACCGCACCTGACGTGTTCACCAATCACCTCTCCAAATACCCGGAGTACGCAGCCAAGAAGCAGTTGCTCTCCCTGGATGAGGCCGTGGAGAAGGACGGCATCAAGCTGGACGCCTACACCAAGGGCCTCCCTGAGCTCTGGGTGGGTCAGGACGGCAAGCGCTACGGCCTCCCGAAGGACTGGGACACCGTGGGCCTGTTCTACAACAAGGCCATGACGGATGCAGCCGGGATTTCCGCGGAGCAGATGGCTTCGCTTGATTGGAACCCGAAAGACGGAGGCAGCTACGAGAAAACCATCGCGCACCTGACCGTGGACAAGAACGGTAAGCGCGGCGACGAGGCAGGGTTCGACAAGAACAACGTGGCGACGTACGGCCTCGGCCTAACCGGCAGCGGCTCCGGACAAGGGCAGACGGAGTGGAGCTTCCTGACGGCGACCACCGGTTGGACCGCCACGGACAAGAACCCGTGGGGCAGCAAGTTCAACTACGACGACCCCCGTTTCCAGGAGACCATCGCTTGGTGGGCCGGATTGGTGGACAAGGGTTACATGCCCAAGCTCGAGACCACCGTCGGCGCCAGCATGCCGGACAGCTTCGGCGCAGGGAAGTCCGCCATCAACACCAATGGGGATTGGTTGATTGGCCAGTACAAGACCTACAAGGGCATCGAAACGGCCTTTGCCCCCACCCCGAAGGGCCCCAACGGCGAGCGCGCTTCCATGTTCAACGGCTTGGCCGACTCCATCTGGGCCGGCACCAAGAACCCCGGGGCCAGCGTCAAATGGGTGGAATACCTCGGCTCCACTGCTTGCCAGGATGTTGTGGCCACCAAGGCTGTTGTCTTCCCTGCAATCGCCAGTTCCTCCGAGCTAGCCGCCAAGGCCTTCGCCGACAAGGGCACCGACGTTTCCGCCTTCACCACGCATGTGAAGGACGGCACCACGTTCCTCTTCCCCATCGCGGACAAGGCCGCCAAGGTTGACGGCATCATGAAGCCGGCCATGGACGCCGTGCTCTCCGGCAAGAAGCCTGCTTCCTCCTTGACTGAGGCCAACAACCAAGTCAACGATCTCTTCAAGTAAACCCACCCGTTGCGAGGCCCGCTCTACGCGCCAATTCCTTCGCGAAGTGCGCAGAGCGGGCCTCACAACACCCGAATTAGCCCGGCGCCCATCCAATTCTGAAAGCGACTTCATACATGCATCCGCTCCATCTCCGTTCCGCAGGTACCAGCCTGGTGATCAGCACCCACCGTGGAGAGGCTGAGATAACGCACTGGGGAGCCGATCTGGGCGACACCCTCCCGGACTTGGCCATCCTCAACGAGCCAATCCCGCCTTCGTCCATTGACGCGAACGTGCCCGCGGGCCTCCTTCCCCAGGCGTCGTCGTCGTGGCAGGGCCGGCCGGGACTTCGAGGCCACCGCTTCACGGACGGCGTGCCCGGTTTTGATTTCTCGGTGCGCCTGCGCGTCGTGAGTGCGACGTCGGACGGCACCACAGCGGTGATTGTCCAGGCCGATCCCGACGCCGGCATCACGGTCACCAGCAACCTCACCTTGCACCCGGGCGGACTCCTCGAAGTGAAGCACTCCGCAACCAACCATGGCACGTCGCCTTTCCAGGTGGACGAGTTGGCGACCATGCTCCCGGTGGCGCCGGACGCCGTCGAACTTCTGGACCTGACGGGTCGTTGGTGCCGTGAGCGCCACCCCCAGCGCAGGGCCATTCAGCAGGGAACCTGGGTCCGCACGGGCCGCCATGGACGGACCGGACATGACTCCTCGCTCCTGCTTGCGGCCGGAACAGCCGGCTTCGGCAACAGGCACGGCAAAGTGTGGGCCACGCACTTGGCGTGGAGCGGCAACCACGAGCAGTTCGCGGACAACGTTGCCGATGGCCGCACCATGGTGGGTGGCTCCGAGCTGTTGGGACCCGCCGAAGTGGTCCTGCAGCCCGGCGAAAGTTACACAACTCCCGCACTGTTTGCGGCCTACTCAGACCGGGGACTGGACGGAATTTCCGAGGCTTTCTACTCCTGGTTCCGTTCACGGCCGCACCACGTGGGTGCATCTTCCGGTAAAGCCCGCCCAGTAGTCCTCAACACGTGGGAAGCGGTGTATTTCGACCACAAACTGGACACCCTGATCGAGTTGGCGGAGTCGGCTGCCGATCTTGGAGTTGAACGTTTCGTGCTCGACGACGGCTGGTTCCGCGGGCGCCGCGGCGACCACGCGGGGCTGGGCGACTGGTACGTTGACGAGACCCTCTGGCCGAGCGGCCTGACTCCGTTGATTGATGCCGTGACGTCACGCGGCATGGAGTTCGGGCTGTGGGTGGAGCCGGAAATGGTCAATCTGGACTCCGACATCGCCAGGGCTCATCCCGAATGGATCGTGGGCCCCTCAGCGGTTTCCTACAAAGACGGCGGCCGCCTGCCCCTCGGGTGGCGGCAGCAGCATGTGATCGACCTCGTGAACCCGGATGCGTGGCAGTACATTTACGATCGGATCGACGCCCTGCTGCGTGAGAACAACATCAGCTACCTCAAGTGGGACCAGAACCGCGACCTGCTGGAGCACGGGCATGCGGGCCAGGCTTCGGTGCACGAGCAAACCCTTGCCGCGTACCGGCTGTTCGATGCGCTCCATGCAGCCCACCCAGGGGTTGAGATCGAAAGCTGCTCCTCCGGTGGCGCCCGTGTGGACCTTGGGATCCTGGAGCGGACGGACCGGATCTGGGCTTCCGACTGCAACGACGCCTTGGAACGGCAAACCATCCAACGATGGACCGGAATGGTGGTCCCGCCGGAACTGGTGGGCGGACACATTGGACCCACTACGTCGCACACCACCGGGCGGACGCACGACCTCTCGTTCCGCGCCATCACGGCGTTGTTTGGACACTTCGGCATGGAGTGGGATGTCCGTTCCGTCACCGGGGAGGAGCGTGAGGAGCTCAAGCGCTTCATCGGACTGTACAAGGAACACCGTGGCCTTATTCACAGTGGCCGAATGGTGCGGGCCGATGTGCCGGACGAGTCCCTGATGGTGCACGGCGTGGTGGCTGACGCTCCAACGTCCGGTGCCACGGCTGCTCTTTTTGCCGTGGTGAAAACCCGGACAGGCTTTAGCGAACTACCCGGACGGGTGACCATTCCGGGGTTGGATCCGTGCCGGACCTACCGGGTGGAGTCGATCTTCCCTGCCCCCGGGGACGCCGACTACGGGCACACGTTCACTGAGGCAAAGCCGGCGCCGTGGGTGGATTCCGGGGCTGCGGCTTCGGGACAGTTCTTGGGTGAGGTAGGTCTTCCCATGCCGGTCCTGAACCCGGAGCATGCCATCCTGCTGCGGTTTACGGCCCTCTGACCCTCTCTCACATCCCTCGGGCTTGAACCGGACCCTCTCTCACATCCCTCGGGCTTCCCGGGATCCCTCTCGCAGATAACGGAGGGTTCCCGGGATCCCTCTCGCACCAGAGGAAAGCGTCAGACCGCATCGGCCAGGTACTCGATGGCCAGCTTGTACCCGAGGACACCCGCGCCGACGATGATCGCGTTGCACACGCCGGACAGGTACGAGTGGTGGCGGAACTCCTCGCGCTGGTGCACGTTGGTGATGTGCACCTCGACGGCGGGCAGTTGCACAGCCGCCAGGGCGTCACGAAGCGCCACGGAAGTATGCGTGTAGGCGCCGGCGTTGATCACAATTCCGACGGCGGTGCCTCGCGCTGCGTGGATGGCGTCCAAGAGGTCGCCCTCATGGTTGGACTGAACGCAGTCAACGGTGAAGCCGTGGGCAGCTGCCGCAGTCATGGCGAGTTGCTCGACGTCGGCCAGAGTGGACGTACCGTACTTCTCCGGCTCGCGGGTGCCCAGCAGGTTCAGGTTGGGGCCGTTGATCACAAGGATGGTGCCGCGACCCGTTTCGGTGGCGGGAGTAGCTTCAGTCATGGCTCCCAATCTATAGCGGTGCAGGAGCGCGCGGGAATTGTGCCCGCTACGTGAGCGGCAGCGGCGCGAAAACACCCACGATGCGGGAGAGGACCTATTTACGGGTGCACTGACTTACTTACGGGTGCACTGACCAGCCGAGACAGGGTTGCTGAGACCGGGAGCCTGCGCAGCCACGGGTTCAAGGTCCGCCATGGTGAGCGCGAAGCCGAGAGCGGCATCGGTGGTGGTCTTGGCGAAGATCAGGCCGGCCACCTGTCCCTGCATGGTCAGCAGCGGCCCACCCGAGTTACCCGGCTGGACGTCGCCCGCCAGCTTGTAGACCTGCTCGGGAGAAGGATTGCTGCCATAAATGTCCGGAACCAGAATGGTGGAAATGCCTTGGACAGTGGCTGGCTTGGACTGGAAGGGGCCGCCGTGCGGGTATCCCGCAAAAGCGGCGGAGCTGCCGGCAGGCAGGTCGGCACTCAAGGGCAGCGGGCTGGACTGCAGTCCGTCCACGGCCAGCACCGCGATGTCCCGCTGGGAGTCGAAGTAAACCACCCGACCCGGCAACGCGCCGCCGTCGGGCACTTCCACAACAGGCTGCGACACGCCCGCCACAACGTGCGCGTTGGTGACGACGCGCCCGGGCGAGACAACAAATCCGGATCCGGTCTGGTTCTGCCCGCACTCGAACGCGGTGCCGGCGATCTTGAGGACAGAATCGGCGGCTTGGTTCAGGGCAGGTGTGTCGGTTGACTCGTTGGGAACAGGCACCGGTGTGACAGGCCCGATGCCTTCGATGAGCTTCGGTATTCCGTCGCCGATCACCGTGGACCGCAGCTGAGCCATGGTGCTCTTGACGGGCGTGGGAGTCAGATCGTCGATGTAGCGAATGACGCGGGACTCAGCCAACTGCTGCGAAACGAACGGCACACCCAGCGAGCTGATGCTGAACGCCAACATGGACATCACCAGCGCAGCCACCACCACGCTCACCACGCCACCGATCAACCGGTCCACCGCATGCAGTGGCTTGATTCGCACGGTGTGGCGGACTTTACGCCCGATCATGGTGCCCAAGCCGTGCCCCAAAGCAATAAGCACGACGGCGGCACCCACCGTGGCGGTCAGCCTCCAACCGCTGTCGGTCACCCAGCCGCTGACGAGCGGAACGGCCATGAAGGCCGCGATGGCGCCCACGACGAATCCTGCGATTCCACCCAGCGTGACCATAAAGCCGTTGCGCAGGCCATAGATCAAGTAGGAGAGCAGCATCAGAATCAATGCCAAATCCAATATCGTCAAGCCAAACACCAATGCTCCTCATAGCCGGGTAGCGCTAATTCTAGATGTCCACCCTGACAACCAACCGTTAGTCCGGTCACGATAAGGAGGCGCATATACCCCTGTGAACGGCGTCAGCAGGGGCCGGATGGACCCAAAAAGCCGCGCCATTTCAGCGTTTCACGTGCCAAGTACGTCACAGAAGCTTAAAAATTCTGAAACAATGGCCTGAGCGCCACGACCGAAACTTATATTCAGGAGATTTCATGGACATCGAGGTATTGCGCCGCGCACCCCTCTTCGCCACCCTTGACGACGACGCATTCCGCTTGCTGACGGACGAACTCACCGAGGTGGACCTTTCACGTGGAGCGTCGGTGTTCCGCGAAGGCGACCAGGGTGACCAGCTCTACTTCATCGTTTCCGGCAAGGTAAAGCTCGGCCGCACGTCCCCCGACGGCCGCGAGTCGCTTCTGGCCATCCTCGGCCCGGGTGAGCTCTTCGGCGAAATGGCGTTGTTTGACCCCAGCCCGCGTACCGCAACGGCCACAGCCGTTTCGGAAACCCGGCTGGCCGGCCTCAAGAACGAGAGCCTCAACGCTCTGCTCCGCACGCGCCCCGAGGTTTCCGCGCAGCTGCTGCAGGCTCTGGCCCGCCGCCTTCGCCGCACCAACGACTCCCTTTCCGACCTCGTCTTCTCGGACGTCCCGGGCCGTGTAGCCAAGGCCCTCCTGGACCTGGCGGACCGCTTCGGCCGTCCTGCCACCGACGGCGTCCTGGTAGCCCACGAGCTCACGCAGGAAGAACTGGCCCAGCTGGTGGGCGCTTCCCGCGAAACCGTCAACAAGGCACTGGCCGAGTTCGTCCAGCGCGGCTGGCTCCGTCTGGAAGCCCGCGCCGTGGTGATTTTGGACATGCAGCGCCTCCGCCAGCGCTCCCGCTAAACAGCCACAAAAAAGCCGCCCCGGTGTTTGCCGGGGCGGCTTTTTTCATGTCAAGCCCGAGGGAAGTGAGAGAGCGTCCGTCCCAAACCCGAGGGATGTGAGAGAGCGTCCGCCCCAAGCCCGAGGGAAGTGAGAGAGCGTCGGAGGAAGGGTCAGCGCTCGCGCTGGGGCTCGCCTGCTACGGTTCGGGCGGCTTCGACCTCGAGCATCAGGATTCCGCCCTCGTCCACCAGTTTTGCCTGGTACACGTGCGCTTTGCGTTTGTAGCTCAGGTACGCGATGCAGCCGTTGGCGTTGGCCATTTTTTCGAGCATGATTTCGGAGCCCGGCACCAAGAGCTGCCCGAGGGTGAGGCCCACGGTGTTTTCCTGGCCTATTTCGTCGCCGAGTGCCGGGGTGTCCCTGAGGGCGATGGCTTCGGCAGCGGTAACCCAGCGACCCCAAACCCCTTTGCTACCCAGGATGGTGGGTTGCTGGTTCACGGGGACGGTGGCGGCGAAGTATCGGGTGTTGAAACGCGTGTGCGCGAAGTCCGGGCTGAGCCAGTTCACCAGGGGCTTGAGGAGGTCGGTGCGGACTGAAAGCCCGCGTTTAGAGAGCATCTCCGTGAAGGACTTCTCCTGCGCGGCCACGGCTTCGCGGGCGCGCATCCAGTCGGCAGTGGAATTCGCCTCAACAGTGGAGGAAGCGTCCGGGCCTGCGAGCAGGACACCCGTTTCTTCGAAGAGTTCGCGGATGGCGCCCACCACGTGACGGCGGGCGAGTCCGACGTCGTCCGTTCCCATCTGCTCAGCCCAATGCTGGGGTGACGGGCCAAACCAACCTACGGGGTCGTCGTCGGACGGGTCCAAGGATCCGCCCGGGAACGCGACAACGCCCAACGGCGAGGAACCCGGCCTGTATCCAAGCCAGGTTTCCAAGCCGGTGGGCGAGTCGCGCAACAGCACAACAGAGGAGGCGTAGCGGGCGGCCCTGGGGGTCCGTTCGCCAAGCTCAAGCCAGTTTCGTGCTGCCCCTTCAAGTTCCGGGGGCAGTACGAACAGACGGCGGGCAAGCTGCGGCAATTGGTTGAACCGGTTCCTTAGCTGAATTCAGCGATGAGCTCGACTTCTACGGGAGAGTCGAGCGGCAGGACAGAAACGCCGACGGCGGAGCGTGCGTGCTTGCCGGCGTCGCCAAATACCTGGCCCAGAAGTTCGGACGCACCGTTGATCACGCCGGGCTGGCCGGTGAAGGTGGGCTCGGAGGATACGAAACCGACAACCTTGACGATGCGGGTGACGCGGTCCAGATCGCCGATAACGCTCTTGACGGCGGCCAGTGCGTTGATGGCGCAGAGAGCTGCATAACGCTTGGCGTCTGCGGGATCGACGGTGGGTTCATCGGACGTGCCCAACTCGCCGAGCGACACCTTGCCCGTAGCTTCGAGTTTGCCGTTAATAAATGGCAGCTGCCCGGAGGTGTAAACGTAGTTGCCGGAGACGATTGCCGGCACGTAGTCGGCGACGGGTGCGGCGACCTCGGGAAGGGTCAATCCGAGCTCTGCCAGACGCTGCTCAACAGCAGACGTCGGGGCGCCGGATTCCGCGGCAGACGTGGTTTCTGCGGGGGTTGTCATGATTACTGCTTCTCCCTCTTCAGGTATGCAACAAGGCCTTTGCCATCGGGGCCACCGACAACCTGGACAAGCTCCCAGCCGTCCTCGCCCCACTGGTCCAGGATCTGCTTCGTAGCGTGAATAATGAGCGGAATCGTGGCGTACTCCCATTTGGTCATGACAGAAAGCCTAGCCCTTGCCGGTAAAGTGGAAAACATGGTGACTCGCAAGAACCCACTATTCGACACTGCCACCACCCTCGGAAAGATTCTAGGCTTCCTTGGTGTGAGCGCGATTTGTGGCGTCCTGGTGGCGGGCCTTTTGGTCCCCGCAGCCGCCGTTTCGGGCAGTGCCGCAAGTGGTTCAATTCAGTTCTTTGACACTCTGCCGGCGGAACTTCAGGTGGATCCGCCCAGCCAGAACACCACCATCCTGGCGAAGGACGGTTCACCGATCGCCTCGATCTACGCAGAGAACCGGACCAGGGTCCCGCTGGATCAAATGAGCCCGTTCATCAAGGACGCTGTCATCGCTATCGAGGACAGCCGTTTTTATGAGCACGGCGGCATTGATACCACCGGCATCATGCGAGCCCTGGTAAGCACCGCCCGCGGCAACAAGCAGGGCGCGTCCACCATCACGCAGCAGTACGTGAACAACGTCATCAACGAATCCCTCGTCGCGGCTGACAGGGAAGAGGACGTCAAGCTCAACGGTGGCGGCAAGGGCGTCGGCGACAAGCTTCGCGAAATGAAGCTTGCCATCGCCTTGGAGAAGAAGTTCTCCAAGGAACAGATCCTTGAGGGTTACCTCAACATCGTCTTCTTCAACCGTGACGCCTACGGCATCGAGGCTGCTTCCAAGTTCTTCTTCAGCACCACCGCCAAGGACCTGACTCTTCCGCAGGCCGCCCTGCTGGCTGGCCTCGTGAACAGCCCGTCGGCCTTCGATCCCATCGCCAACCCTGACAGCTCAAAGGTCCGCCGCGACCTTGTGCTGGCCTCCATGGTCAATCAGGGCAAGATCACCCAGGCACAGTACGACGAAGCTGTTGCCACCCCCGTCACCACGCAGGTCACCCCGGCCCGCCAGGGTTGCGCTTACGCCACCATGGCGCCGTACTTCTGTGACTACGTGCTGCACCTGCTCTTCAACGACCCTGCGTACGGTGACACCACGGAGGAGCGGATTAAGCGCGTCCAGCGCGGCGGCCTCACCATCCAGACCACCCTCGATCCGACAGCCCAGAACGTCGCCCAGCAGCAGGTTGACGCGACGGCGGGCGCAAACCCGGACAAGTGGGGCGCGTCCATCGTCTCCGTCCAGCCGGGCACCGGCCAGATCGTGAGCATGGCCCAGAACACTGTTTGGCTGCCTCAAGAGGGCAAGTTCGATCAGACCCAGAACTTTAACGTGGACGTCCTGGACAAGAACGGGAACGACCTCAACGGCATCGGCGGGTTCCAGCCTGGTTCCACGATGAAGCCCTTTACGTTCGCCCAGTGGCTGAACGAGGGCAAATCGATGGAGACCAATGTCAACGCGGCGGTTCGCAAGTATCCCCAGAACTTCCCATGGAGGAACACCTGTCCCACTCCGACCGACGGTTTCTACGACGGTAACGTTCAGGGCAGCTTCGACCTCCAAAACGCCGAGCCGCAGTACTACCGGAATATGACGGTTCTCTGGGGCCTCAAGAACTCCATCAACACAGCCACCTTTGCGTCGGCAGCCCAAGTGGATCTCTGTGGAATCCAGGGCATCGTTGATGCCACCGGCATCCACGGCGGCCTTCCTGCCCGCGATGACACGGGCAAGATCACGGATCCGAACCCGCAGGTTCAGATGACCCGATTGTCCAACCTTATTGGTGCAACGCAGACCGCACCTCTGACCATGGCAGCGTCTTTCGCAACCTTCGCCGCTGACGGCAAGTACTGCGAGCCGATCGCCATCACCTCGGTGAAAGACCAGTCCGGTGCTTCATTGCCGGCCCAGTCCTCCAGCTGTAAGGATGCCGTGAAGCCTGAAGTTGCCCGCGGCGTTGCTTACGCCATGGGCAAGGTTCTGGATGAAGGCTCGGGGTCCTTGATCCGTCCGGCTTTGAACTCCAAGAACTTCCCCGTGGCAGCCAAGACTGGTACCAACGACTCAAACGGCTCCACGTGGGTTGTCGGTTACACCAGCGGCCTGGCTACGGCTTCCTGGTTCGGTGACCCGCTGGGCGATCAGCTTCGTCCGGGACGCAACCTCACGGTCAACGGCAAGTTCTACCCGGCCATCGACGGCTACATGATCGCTGGTCCGCAGTTCACCAACTACATGCTTGCTGTGGCGCCTGCGTACGGAACCAACCCGTTCCAGGCTCCGCCGTCCAACCTGACGGGTGCTCCTACCCCGCAACGGAACAACACCCCGTCCAATACCACCCCGTCGACGGCGCCCAAGCCGCCTGCCACCGGAAACGGCAACAGCGGGAACGGTAACAACGGCAATAAGGACTAGGCATGTCCTTCAGTGATTCATTGGCAAACCGCGTCCGCACCGTCGGGCGCGGTTTCGCCGTCACAGCTGCGGTCGGTACAGCAGCGGGAGCAGCAGCGGCCGCATACGGTTGGTGGGAGAAGGACCAGTTCGAGGTCCGTCACGAAACCCTGCCCATTCTTCCGGAGGGATCCAAGCCGCTCCGCGTCCTGCACCTGAGCGACATCCACTTCGTCCCGGGCCAGGACAAGAAGACGCAGTGGTTGCAATCGCTGGCGGATCTGAAGCCTGACCTCGTGGTTAACACCGGCGACAATCTCAGCCATGCCAAAGCCGTTGATCCCCTGATCCAGGCACTTCGACCACTGCTGGAGTTCCCCGGCGTTTTCGTTCCGGGCTCCAACGACTACTACGCCCCGCGGATCAAGAACCCGGTTGGCTACTTCCGTGGTCCGTCGCGGATGCGAACCGACCCCATCGCCTTGGACTGGCCCAAGCTCCGCTCGGCGTTCGGTATGGGCGGCTGGATCGACCTCACAAACCGCGCCCAGTCAGTGGTGCTGAACGGACTGCGATTCGACTTTTCGGGTGTCGACGATCCTCACCTGAACCGCGAACGCTATGCCGGTTGGCCCCGCGGCACCGTGAATCAGGACGCCCGCCCGCACCTGAAGGTGGCAGTCATCCACGCTCCGTACCAGCGCGTGCTGGACCACTTCACCGAAGCCGGAGCGGACCTGATCCTCGCCGGCCACACGCACGGCGGCCAAATCTGCATCCCTGGTTACGGCGCACTCGTCGCCAACTGCGATCTCCCCAATTGGCGAGCCAAGGGCCTCCACGATTGGGAAAGCGACAGCTTTACGACGCCGGTGAACGTCTCCGGCGGCATCGGCACGTCCCGCTTCGCCCCGGTCCGCATCGCCTGCCGCCCGGAAGCAGTGCTGCTCACACTCACGTCGCGCAGCTAGGGACGGTGGGATCATTACGATCCCCAATAACTGGGTCAAACATTTCACCTTCATTGCGCGGTCCTGTGAAACGAATCACGCCATGGCATAGGGTAGTTGCTACGGGAAACTACCTCCGCACCATCTGAAGATCCAGCTGTTGAGAAGCGGGCATGTCCAAGCAAACGTCATTTTTCACATCCGTCGGCCGCCTGTACCCTCATGTGCGGCCCATCCTCCCCCGACTATTCATGGGGCTCATCTGCGCCCTACTGGCGAGCATCGTCGCGCTGACCATCCCGCAGGTCCTGCGGGTCCTTGTCAACAGCTCCTTGCAGCCCGGCGGTTCCACGGACGCAGTCTGGATTGCCGCCGTCGTGATTCTTGCCTTGGGGATCGCCGAAGCCGGGCTGGTGGCTTTGCGCCGGCAGTTCGTCATCAACCCCGCCACCACGGTGGAAACCCGGTTGCGCGTGACCCTTTACGGCCACCTGCAACAACTGACGGTCGCGTTCCACGACCGCTGGGGTTCCGGCCAGCTGCTGTCCCGCGCCATGACGGACCTGAGCTTCCTGCGCCGCTGGATGGCATTCGGCGCCATCATGTTGGTGGTCACCACCCTGACGGTGATCATCGGCGTCGGTGTGATGTTCTCCATGAGCTGGCAGCTGGCGCTGATCTTCCTTGCAGCGGCCGTGCCGATCATGATCAACTCGTTCCGCTTCCGCCGCCGCTTCAGTTTGGTCACCCGCCTCAGCCAGGACCAGGCCGGCGACCTCGCCACCACCGTGGAGGAATCCGTCCACGGCATCCGCGTCCTGAAAGCTTTTGGGCGGAGCCGCGAAGCCCTTGAGAACTTCAACGGCCAGGCTGAGGAACTTCGTCAGACCGAGATCGCCAAGGCCAAGCAGCAAGCCGGGTTCACGCTGGTGGTCACCTTGCTGCCGGAGCTGGCGCTGGGCGTCGGGCTGGTGGTGGGCATCATGCTTGTGGCTAACGGACAACTGAGCATCGGCGCGCTGGTGGCGTTCTTTGCCACAGCCGCGGTGGTGGCCACTCCCGTGGAGTTCTCGGGCATGCTGCTGGCCATGGCACTGACCGCCAAGACCGCGCTGGACCGCCACTTCGAGGTGATGGACACGGAAAACACCATCACCTCCCCGGACCAGGCCACGGTTCCCGAAACCGTTAAGGGCGCCTTGCGCTTTGAGCACGCAGGTTTCGGGTTCGACGACGGCGGTCGGCTCCTGCGGGACATCACGTTGGACGTCCGTCCTGGCGAAACCATGGCCCTTGTGGGCATCACCGGCAGTGGCAAGAGCGCCCTGTTGCAACTCGTCCCCCGCCTGTACGACGTGACCGAGGGTGCCGTGACGATCGACGGCGTCAACGTGCGGGACTTCGATCTCGAAGCCCTCCGGTCCGTGGTAGCCGTGGCGTTCGAGGACACAACGCTGTTCTCCAGCTCGGTCCGGGACAACGTCCTGCTCGGCGCCCCGGACCCCAGCGATGCCGCGCTGGATGAAGCCCTGGACGTCGCACAGGCCCACTTCGCATACTCACTCCCTGACGGCGTGGACACACTGATTGGAGAGGAAGGGCTGAGCCTGTCCGGTGGCCAGCGCCAACGAATCGCGCTTGCCCGGGCCATCGCAGCCAAGCCCAAGGTCCTGGTGCTGGACGACCCCCTCTCCGCTTTGGACGTCAATACGGAGGAACGGGTGGAGGCCCGGCTGCGGGAGGTCCTGAACGAGACCACCACGCTGATCGTCGCCCACCGGCCCTCCACTGTTGCCTTGGCGGACCGGGTGGCTTTGCTCGAAAACGGGACCATCACCGCCGTCGGGACCCATACGGAACTGCTGGCAGAGAACGACCATTACCGCTACGTGATCGCGAGCCTGGATACCGGCCCGAAGGACCTGGACAGCGAATTGGACGAGCTCGAGAACGCCCAGGAGGCCCGCCGATGAGCTCCACCACTTTTGGAACCGCGAACGAAGACAACACGCTTCTCACCAAAGCGGACAGCAAAGCCGTACGACGCCGGTCACTTGCTTTGCTTGCCTCGCTGATCCGCCCCGTACGGTTGCGTTTCTGGCTGACAATCGCCATGGTGATCGTCAGCCAACTGACCCGGGTAGCGGGGCCTGCGCTGATCGCCTTCGGCATCGACAACGCGCTCCCAGCGTTGCAGGCGGGCGATAATTTCCCACTGGTCCTGGCCGGTGCGTTGTACTTGGCTGCGGCCATCGCCACTGCAGGAATGACCGCCCTTTACGTGACCTCCACTGCGCGCCTGAGCCAGGCAATGCTCCTGGATCTGCGACTCCGCGTCTTCAGGCACACCCAGCGTTTGAGCCTGGAGTTCCACGAGAAGTACACGTCCGGCCGCATCATCGCGCGCCAGACCTCCGACCTTGAGGCCCTCCGGGAACTACTCGACTCAGGAGTAAGCTCGCTGGCTTCGGGGATGCTGTTCATGCTGTTCACGGCTTTCACCGTGTTCGCCTTGGACTGGCGCACGGGCCTGATCATGCTCGCGGCCGGCGTTCCGATGTTCTTCCTGGCCCGCTGGTACCAGAAGCACTCGCAGATCGCATTCCGGGAGTCCCGTGTGGTGTCAGCGCGGCTGATCGTGCACTTCGTGGAAACCATGACCGGTATCCGGGCAGTCAAGGCCTTCCGCAAGGAGCGCGAGAACGCCGGGCAGTACGGCCAACTGGCTGAGGACTACCGCAAGAACACTGTCCGCTCCATCAACCTCAACGGCATTTTCCAACCGGGACTGGTGCTGATCGGCAACGTCTGCGTCGCCGTCGTGCTGTTGTTTGGCGGCTTCCGCGTGTTGAGTGGGGATCTGGCTGTCGGTGTCCTGCTGGCACTGATCCTCTCCACTAAGCGCTTCTTCCAGCCGGTGGACCAGATGGCCATGTTCTACAACTCCTTCCAGAGCGCCCAGGCAGCGCTGGAGAAGGTATCCGGTCTCCTCGAAGAGGTGCCCACAGTCCGTCCGCCCAAGAACCCGGTACCGCTGAAAAGTTCGCGCGGCCAAATCGATTTCAAGGGCGTGACGTTCGGCTACAGCGATGGCAAAGTTGTTGTTCCCACACTGGACCTGCACATCCCTGCCGGTCAGACCGTTGCACTGGTTGGCCAGACGGGAGCGGGCAAGTCCACGCTGGCCAAGCTCGTGGCCCGCTTCTACGATGTCACCTCCGGGGCCATCACCCTTGACGGTGTGGATCTCAGGGACCTGTCCACCACAGACCTCCGCCGTGCAGTGGTGATGGTGACGCAGGAAGCGTTCCTGTTCAGCGGCTCAGTGGCGGACAACATTGCACTGGGTCGGCCTGAGGCGTCACGGTCCGAGATTGAGGCTGCCGCTGCAGCAGTGGGTGCCCACGAGTTCATCACGAGCCTCCCCGAAGGTTACGACACAGACGTCAACAAACGTGGTGGACGAGTGTCCTCCGGGCAGCGCCAACTCATCGGTTTCGCCCGCGCTTTCCTGGCCGCACCAGCCGTGCTGATCCTCGACGAAGCAACGTCCTCCTTGGACATTCCTTCTGAGCGCATGGTCCAGCAGGGCCTCGCGCATCTGTTGGAGGGAGTCGTAGGCGGTAACTCCGCCCGTACGGCGATCATCATCGCCCACCGCCTCTCCACTGTGGAGACGGCTGACAGGGTGCTGGTGGTCCACGACGGACGCATTGTGGAGGACGGAACGCCGGCCGAGTTGATCAGCGGTGGCGGACGGTTTGCCCAGCTGCACGGTGCGTGGCGGGACTCGTTGGTCTGACCCCGGCCCCGTGGCAGCTGTGAGGAGCGACACCACCCCCTCGATTTCGCATCACGGGACGTTTCGGCTATTCTTGAACAGTTGCTTTCGCAGCGGATCGGGATGTAGCGCAGCTTGGTAGCGCGCTTCGTTCGGGACGAAGAGGTCGCAGGTTCAAATCCTGTCATCCCGACCAAACACGAAAATGGCGTCGAGAAATCGGCGCCATTTTTGTTTGCCCGAACCACCCCCGCGCCACTCAAGACACGCGCAACGCATCCCCGCGCGCGACTCGCACATCCGGGCAGCGCCACCCCACCTCCGGGTCCTGAGCGAATTCGGGTGGCGCCAATACACATCACAAAAAGGCAAAAAGAAACCCCGGAGCTGGGTTCGTCACACTCCGGGGTTTCTTTTACTACAATTGTTTTACATAGGGTCGGGCCAGTTGCCGATGGACATCGTGCTGAATGTCGGTTCGGTCTCGGCCTTGTCCTTCTTGGGCACCGTGGTGGTGGACCGCATGGGGTCCGGCCAGTTACCGATGGCGCTTACTGTGCTGGAATCTGCTGCGGGAGCAGCAGAGACTACCCCGGGAGCCGCAACCGCGAACGTCAGTGCGCCCGCCACGGCCACTGACGCGATGATTTTCTTGAACATGTTGTACCCCAATGCGAGTCGGATTCGTTACGGAAATTGCACGGTCCCTGTTGACATACATTGTAAAATGTTTTCCACAGAGACTGTCAAGGTTTTGGTCAAAAGACACCTGTAGGAGGGACCCGTGGGAAACGGATTCGGCGAGAAGCTACGTGCCGAACGGCTCGAACGTGGGTTGACGCAGGCAGAGCTAGGCAAGAACCTGTATTCACCGAGCTATATTTCGCTGCTGGAGACCGGTCGCCGCGAGCCTACGGCCGAGGTCATCGAGGAGCTGGCCCGCAGGCTGGAGCTGGCGCCCAAAGCACTTGAAGCGTGGAGCCAACCAGTCTCCGTCAGTGATGCCGAGTACGTCCTCGCCGGACTCTACGCCCGGCAGGCTTGGGACCTTCGCGACTACCAACTGGCCGCCAGCCACGCCGCCACCGCCGCGCAGATTGCCCTCGAGGCCAAGAACAACAGCGCTTGGTGGAACATGACGTACATGCAGGCAGAATGCGTGATGAAGCAGGGCATGTTGAAGGAATGCCAGCAAATCGTCGAGCACCTGCTGGAGCACCCCATGGCCACGGAATCCGCCGGCCTGGGTGTTCGTGCCTGGCAGATGCTTGCCGCTGTGTGCCACGGCCAAGGCCAACTGGCCACCGCCGTCGAGCATGCGAAGCAGGCAGTAAAGCTGAGCGAGCAACTGCCCAAAGGATCCACGCTGATCATCGGTGCACACCGTGCACTGATCGGCGCGTTGGCCGAAAGCGGCAAGCTCGACGAAGCGTGGACGTATTGCCTGGCCATGATCGAGCACATGGACGAGCACTCCATGTCGCAACTGGCCGGCGAGGTCGCCTGGGTGGTGGGGAACGTCGCTTTCATGCGGCACGACTACATTGAGGGCATCAAGCACCACGAGCGCGCTGCCAAGCTTCTCTCCCCCGCCAACGACATCGAACTGTGGGCCCGCTTTAACAAGGCCTCGGCGGCGGTCCGCTTGTCCTCCGGGATCGTGGAACCGGAGACACTTTCTTCCATTGAACGCGCCGAACTCGCTTTGTCGATCGTGGGCGGAAACAAGACGGACCAGCTTGAGGTCGCGTTCATCCGCGCCCGCTGGCTGTACTTGACAGGTGACATTCCGGCCGCAGTGTCCAAGCTCCGCGAAATCTACGAGGACCGCAAGGTCCTGGCTCGGCACACGGCCGGCGAAGTCTCGCTGCTCCTGGGCAAGTCGCTCAAGGCAGCCGGCGAGTCGACCGAAGCCCTGCATTACCTGGAAGAAGCACAGCACGATTTCAGCGCCGCTGGAGCCTCGGACCGGGTGCAGCAAGCAATGGACGCTGTCCTGGAAATCCGGCTGGCCGAGCGCCGTGCCGCAAAGGAACATTCCGAGGCCAGCTAAACCCAACTGAGTCGCAGTAGAGCACGTTTTGAGCGGTCAAAACGCGCTCTACTGCGACTTAGTTGGGTGGGACCTACGCGAAGGTGCGGCCCGTCAGCTTCTCATACGCCTCGACGTAGCGGGCGCGCGTGCGGTCCACGACGTCGGCCGGAAGTGCCGGCGGCGGAGTGTCCGAGGCCTTGTCCCAACCGGACTCGGCGGAGGTCAGCCAGTCACGGACGTACTGCTTGTCGTACGAGGGCTGCGACTGGCCCGGCGCATACGTGGACGCATCCCAGAACCGCGAGGAATCCGGAGTCAGGACTTCGTCGCCCAGGGTGATGATCCCAGTAGCTGCGTCAATTCCGAACTCCACCTTGGTATCGGCGAGGATGATGCCGCGTTCACGGGCGATTTCCTCGGCACGGGTGTAGATCTTCAATGTGAGTTCGCTGAGGCGGGCCGCGATGTCGTCGCCCACCATGGCTACGACGTCGTCGTAGGTGATGTTTTCGTCGTGCTCGCCAACCTCGGCCTTGGCCGACGGGGTGAACAAAGCCTTCTCCAGCCGGGATCCATCCACGAGGCCCTCCGGCAGGGGGATCTCACAGACCGTACGGGAGTGCTTGTACTCAGCCAGGCCTGAACCAGTGAGGTACCCCCGGGCAATGCATTCCACCGGGAACATGTCCAGCTTCTTGCAGATCATGGCACGGCCCTGGACGGCGGCAGGAACGCCGCCCTCCACAGTGGAAGCCAACACGTGGTGCTCTACGTCCAGCTGATCAAACCACCAGAGGCTGAGCTGCGTGAGAACGCGGCCCTTGTCCGGGATTTCGCTGCTCAGGACGTGGTCGTACGCGCTGATGCGGTCGCTGGCGACCACCAGGACGCATTCCTGGCCGAACCTTTCGGTGATGGATTCATCGGCCGGAACGTACAGGTCGCGGACCTTGCCGGAGTAGACGTGCGTCCAACCGGGAAGTTGCAGGGCCTCGGTCTCGAGGCCGCCGGGAGTGCTTTCAGTCATGCTCAGGCCTGTACTTTCGGGATGGTTCCGGTGGCTGCGTACGGCACGCGGATTTCGCCGCGTGCGGCCTTGCCTCCGATGTCCGTGCGGAACTGTGAGCCTTCAAGCTGAACCAGCTCGACGCCGTCGTACGCCTTTTCGCGGGCCTCCACCAGATCGGAACCGAGCGCGACAACCGCCAGGACGCGGCCGCCGGCCGAGACGACCTTGCCTTCCTCATCCAGCGCGGTGCCGGCGTGGACTACGTGGACGCCGTCGAGCTCGTCCACCTTTTTCAGGCCGCGGATGCGATCGCCCGTGCGGGGCGTGTCCGGGTAGTTTTCGGCGGCTACGACGACGGCGACTGCCGTGTCCTTGGACCAGCGCAGCTCTTCTGCGGTATCCAGTTCGCCCTTGGCAGCTGCCAGGAGCAGCGCGCCGAGCGGCGTCTTGAGCCGCGCCAGAACGGCTTGCGTCTCGGGGTCGCCGAAGCGGACGTTGAACTCGATGACGCGTGTGCCGCGCGACGTCAGGGCAAGTCCGCAGTACAACACGCCGATGAACGGGGTGCCGCGGCGGGCCATCTCGTCCACAGTGGGCTGTGCCACGCGGTCGATGACTTCCTGGACCAGCCCCTCGGGAGCCCATTCGAGCGGTGTGTACGCGCCCATGCCACCAGTGTTGGGGCCTTCGTCGTTATCGAAGATGCGCTTGAAGTCCTGCGCCGGGGACAACGGGACGGTGGTGCGGCCGTCGCAGAGGACGAACAGGGAGACCTCAGGGCCGTCAAGGAATTCCTCGATGACTACCGTTCCACCGGCGTCGAAGCATGCCTGGGCGTGAGCCAGGGCTTCCGCTCGGTCCTTGGTGACCACCACGCCCTTACCGGCGGCCAGGCCGTCGTCCTTAACTACATACGGGGCACCAAAGGTGTCCAAGGCGTCGGCAGCTTCGTCAGCGTTGGTGGCAACGCGTGCCATAGCCGTGGGAACGTTGGCTTCAGCCATGATCTGCTTGGCGAACGCCTTGGAAGCCTCCAGCTGGGCTGCTTCCTTGCTGGGACCGAAGACGGGAATGCCGGCTTCGCGGACCGCGTCGGACACACCGGCAGCCAAAGGCGCCTCGGGTCCTACGACAACCAGGTCCACGCCCAGCTTGGTGGCGAGGGCGGACACGGCTTCCGGGTTGTTCCCGTCAATCGCGTGGGTGGGAACGAGTTTGCTGATGCCCGCGTTGCCCGGGGCCGCGTGGACCTCGGAAACGTTGGGATCTTCAAGCAGAGAGCGGACAATGGCGTGTTCGCGGCCGCCTGGGCCAATGACGAGTACCTTCACAGTCTTCAAGGGTACTTTGTGAAGGGCGCGGGGCCTAAGCTGTGTCATTCACCGGACCCCGTACGCCCCTAGACTTGGCTGTATGCCCATGAGTTCGCATGAAACGTTCAACGTTGAGTCCGCGGTAGAACTGGCAGTGATCGAACGTAGTGGCTTTATTGAGTCCCGGCACATCGGCGCGGCCGTGGTTCTTGCCGGCGACGGCTCGGTGGTCACCCGTCTTGGTGACATCGACGCTCCCATTCTCGCCCGCTCCACGCTCAAGCCCTTCCAAGCCCTGGCTTCCATGCAATCCGGCGTGCCCCTCCGTGGCGCCCAAGTTGCTGTCGCCTGCGGCAGCCACACCGGTTCCCTGGATCATATGGACGTTGTGGAGGGGATGCTCAAAGCAGCAGGCGTGAAGGAGGAAAACCTCCAGTGCCCTGCCGCCTGGCCCCAGGACGAAACGGCCCGCAACTGGCTGGTTCGCTCCGAACGCGGACAATCGAAACTGGCATTCAACTGCTCCGGCAAGCACGCAGCATTCCTGTGGGCCTGCACCGAAAACGGCTGGGACTTGCGCAGCTACCTTGAACCAAACCATCCGCTGCAGCAGCGCGTGCGCTCGGTGATTGAGGAATACAGCGGCGAAACGATCTCCCATTTGGGCATCGACGGCTGCGGCGCACCTGTTGCTGCCATCTCACTGACCGGCCTGGCCCGCGCCTACTCCCGCTTGGCCAAGTCCCCCGGCGACAAATCGTCCAATGCCCGTGCTGCCACCATCGCCACATCCATGCTCGACTACCCCTGGGCCGTCCAAGGGAAGGGCGAGTCCAACACCATCGTCATGGAAGAACTGGAAGTCCTGGCCAAGATCGGGGCCGAAGGCGTCCTGGTCCTGGCAACCCCCACCGGCGCCACGGTAGCCGTGAAGATACTCGACGGAAACCTCCGCGCCACGTCCTTGGTGGGCTTGACCCTTCTGGCAGTGAGTGGAGCCGTGGACATACCGGCGGTTTCCGGTGTTTTGGAACGGGTGGTTGAGCCCGTGCTCGGCGGCGGACACGAGGTAGGCAAGATCCGGCTGGGTCACGCCGTCTCTGCCCTGCTCGACTAGTACTTCTGAGGAGAAAACGTATGGCTGTTGCACGACGCCGCGTCGATGTTTCCGAGGGCCGCGCTGCGCTGGCAGCCTGGCAGGCCGCCGTCGAGCCTTCAGATGGTGAGCCGGGCAGCGCTTCCGGGCCGCCGCCGTCGCGCACTCTCATTGCGACGGCGGTGCGCTACTCCCTGGAGGAAGTCACCGCCCGCGCGCCCGGCAACTCCGTGGAGGTCCGCGTGCCGCCGTTCGGCGTCACCCAATGCGTGGAGGGGCCCCGCCACACGCGCGGCACTCCCCCGAACGTGATCGAGTGCGACGCCGCCACTTGGCTGTCGCTGGTGACAGGACGGATTGCGTGGGCAGACGCGGTTTCGAACCACAAGCTCACTGCGTCCGGTTTGCGTGCAGACCTCTCGGAGCTGCTGCCCCTTTAGGGGTTCTTATACAGCTGAGGCCCCTCAAGAGTCGTCTTGAGGGGCCTCATGCTTTGGCTGTACTAATCCGGGCAGACCGGGTTGGATGGTTGCCCGCGCTTGCTCATTTCGAATTGCGGGATATCGTCCGCCGCGGGGCCGCCGCGGAACTTCGGAGAAGGTTCCTGGCCCTCGCTGATGCGCTGGAGTTCCTGCTCTTCGAAGACTTCTTCCTTGCCAAGCATGACGGCCGAGTCATGGTTGGTGATCTCACCGTTGAAGGCGCGGACCATGACGCTGCGGTCAAACTGGCCCTCCCACTTGGCGACGACGAACGTTGCCACGCAGTTGCCCAGCAGGTTCACCACCACACGCATGGAGTCCATGAGGCGGTCGGCTCCAAGGAGGAGTGCGACGCCGGCCACCGGGAAGATGCCGAGCGCTGCTGCCGTGGCGGAGAGGGCCAGGAAGGACGAACCCGGCACACCGGCCATGCCCTTGGAAGTCAGGAGCAGGACGCCCAGGGCCGCCAACTGCTGGCCCAGATCAAGGTTGTGGCCGAAGGCCTGCGCCAGGAACAGCAGCGAGATGGACAGGTAGATCGCCGCGCCGTCCAGGTTGAAGGAGTAGCCGGTAGGTACCACCAGTCCGGTGGTGGCACGGGAGCAGCCTGCGTTGGTCAGCTTGGTCATGATGCGTGGCATGACAGCTTCCGTGGAGGCTGTTCCGAGTGCCAGCAGGAATTCTTCGCGGGTGTACTTGAGGAATGACCACAGCGGAACCCTGGCGAAGCTCCAAGCCACCAGGAACAGCAACGCGATGAAGACAATCGCTGCGCCGTAGCAGGCGGCTATCAGCAGAGCATAGGTACTGAGCGTGCCCAGACCGTACTGGCCGATGATGAATGCCATGGCACCAAATGCACCGATGGGAGCCACTTTCATGATCCAGGACATGATCTTGAAGATCAGTTCCAGGACGGTCTCCATCAGGCTGATGACCGGCATGCAACGCTCGCGGCCGATGACAACAATCGCAGCACCGAAGAAGACGGAGAAGAACAGCACCTGAAGCAGGCTGTTGTTGGCAAAAGCACCGATCACGCTGACGGGAATGACATCCAGGATGAACGCTGCGGCGTCCTTGGGAGGCGCGTTTCCGGTCTTGGCGTTGAGCGCGTCCTGGGAGAGCGTAGCGGGGTCGATATTAAGGCCAGCACCAGGCTGAACAATATTTCCGACGATGAGCCCGAAGACGAGGGCGAAGAGGGTGGCGCCGGTGAAGTACAGGAGCGCCTTGACCCCGACCCTTCCGACCGCTTTGACGTCGCCCACTGCTGAGATGCCTGTGACAATCACAAGGAAAATCAGCGGGGCGATGATCATCTTGATGAGTTGAATGAATCCATCACCCAGTGGCCGGAGGGCGGACCCGATGGTCGGCCAAAAATGACCGATGAGTACACCTGCGACGACGGCGATCAGGATTTGAAAAAAGAGCGACTGATACAGCCGCTTTTTCTTCTGCGGGGCCGAACTCGCCTTCAGCGCCGCGGGGTCTGGGATCTTCATTGATCTGAACCAATCAGTTGGGAACAGCCCCACATTTTGAGGGGGTTTTTCAAATGTAAGCCTGCTCACACCATTCCGCAAGAGGGAATTGCATTTCCATAATATGGAAAGTCACATTTGGTTTGGAGCTTTGGGGTGCGGGCGCCCACCACCCCTTTTGAGCACAGAAATGCCCGCGACACACCCTTTGTCAGGCGTGCCGCGGGCATTCAAGTTCAAAGTGGGTGGTGGCGGTACGGGGCTCCCGTTGAGGGAGTGCGGACTCCCTAGCCGCGACCCACGAAGGGCATGCCGGCAGCGGTCACCACCAAGGATCCAACACTCGCCGACGCCGGCATGTTGGCCATCATCAACACGGCACGGGCAGCGTCCTCCACGGGGAACATCGGCTCCACCTTGCGGCTGCCGTCGGCCTGGAGAGCACCGGAGCCCACGCCGATGGTGTCCATGATCTCGGTGCGCGTATTGCCGATGTCGATCTGCCCGGCGGTGATGCCAAACTCCCGCCCGTCCAGCTCAATACTCTTGGTCAGACCCGTCATCGCATGCTTGGTAACTGTGTAAGCCACGGACCTCGGCCTGGGCGAGTGCGCTGAGATGGATCCGTTGTTGATGATGCGGCCACCCTGCGGCTCCTGGGCTTTCATGCTCCGCACGGCCTCGGCCGCACACAGCATGGAACCGGTGACATTCACCCTCAACGTTGCTTCCCAGTCGTCCACACTGATCTCACCCACATCGCCGGCCGGGCCGAAAATGCCGGCATTGTTGAACAGCACATCAACCCGACCCCAGCGTTGGCGAACCTCCGCGAAAAGGCGGGCGACGTCGTCGGGCGCTGTGACATCGCACGGAACCACCAACGCTTCCGAATGGTCGCCTGCGGTTTCGAGCAGCTGCGCCTCACGGCGACCGGCCAACGCCACCCGGTAGCCTTCGGCGAGCATGAGCCGGGCAACTGCCCGCCCAATACCCGAACCGGCCCCGGTCACGACGGCGACCCTAAAGTTTGCGGGCGGGCTGGAGTCAGTCATGTGGTTGCCTTTCGGGTGGTGCGGTGGAGCGTCAGCGTGCGGCTTCTGCCGGCTGGGCTGGAGTTGCTTGGGCTGGGGTTATCGGCCAGCCTATGACAGTCTTCGGGCGTGGCGTCGCATAGGTTCGCACCTTGGACGTGGACAGCCCGAGACGGACCAGTGACTCGGCGATGGTGACCGCGGCGGCAACTCCATCCACCACGGGGACGCCCGTACGCTGGCGGATCTGCTCGTCGAGACCGGCCATTCCGCCGCAGCCGAGAACAATGACCTCGGCCTTGTCCTGCTGGACCGCTTGTTCCGCCTGGCTCACAATGGCTTCAACAGCACGCTCCGGGTATTCCTCAAGTTCCAGCACGGCCATGCCGCTGGCCCTGACAGAAGCGCAACGTGCTTCCAGGCCCGCGAGCTTGAGGCGGTCCTCGATCAGTGGAACAGCGCGATCCAGCGTGGTGACCACTGAGTATTTGTGTCCAAGGAACATCGCGGTGCTGGCTGCTGCCTCGGTGATATCAACTACCGGGACGTCCAGGAGTTCCTGGAGGCCTTCGCGTCCGTGCTCGCCATAGCCGGCCTGGATGACGGCGTCGAACGGCTCGGGGTAGTTCACCACTGCATCCATGACGGCGATCGCAGCGAGGTAGCTTTCGAAATTGCCCTCGCAGGAGTCGGCGCCGAAGCGCGGGGTGATGCCGATGATTTCGGTGCCGGGGGCAGCTGCCGCACGAGCCTGGGCGGCGATGGAATCCGTCATGGACTGGGTGGTGTTCACGTTTGCGACAAGGATGCGCATGGTTTTCCTCTCAACGGCGACGCCCGTCCTCTTTCCGATGGACCGGGAGGACGGGCGGGCCTTGATCTTGGGTGATGTCAGTGGGTGCTGGCGACGGCGATCGGCTCGCCGGAGACGTCTTCGTGGACTTGCTTCTTGTCCGCGACAGCGAAGTACGTCAGGGCTGCGACGCCGGCACCGATGAACCAGGCGAACGGAGCCGCCGCGGCCAGTCCCGGGATGAAGGCGATGGCGATGGCGAGGCCGGCTGCCGGGAGCATAGCGATGATGGCCTTCGGGTTGACGCCACGCTTGTAGAAGTAGGCACCCTTGGGATCTTCCGTGTAGAGCTCGGGGACGTTGACCTTGCCGCGACGGACCAGCCAGTAGTCGGCCATAACCACACCGAACAGCGGGCCGAGCAAAGCACCAAGGCCACCCAGGAAGTACACGATGACAATGGGGTTGTTGTAGAGGTTCCACGGCAGGATGATCAGACCGATGGTCCCACTGACCCATGCCGCCTTGCGGAAGTTCAAGTGCCGCGGGAAGAGGTTGGTCAGGGCGTAGACCGGAGCCACGAAGTTGGCCATCAGGTTCACGGCGATGGTCAGGATCAGCAGTGCCAGGCAAGCAAGGACCAGCAGGAGCGTATTGGGGATGCTCTCCACAATGTCCGAGGGGCTCTCGATGACGGTCCCGTTGATCTTGTACTGACCGCCGGCCATGACCACCACAATGGCGCCAAAGACGAGCATGTTGATGGGGATGCCCCAGAAGTTGCCCTTGACGATGGATTTCTTGGAAGCGGAGGAGCGGGTGAAGTCGCAGAAGTTCAAGACGAACGTTCCGTAGATCGAAACCCAGAGAGCGCCGCCGGCGAAGATGGTCAGCCACATCTCGGTACCCTCAAGACCCTTGATGCCGCTCCACTGGATGGCACCGCCGGCTTCGATGAAGACCCACACGGCAATCGCGGCCATGGTGACCAGGATGATGGGTCCGGCGAAGGCCTCGTATTTACGGATCATTTCCATGCCGAAGCTGACGATGACCAACTGGACGATCCAGAGGGCTACGAAGGAGAGCCAGCCAAGGGTGGAGAGCCCAAGGATGGAATTACTGTCCAGATCCTTGAGGCCCGGGGCCATGGCGACCAGCATGACGCGGAGAACCACCGAAGCCAGGTACGTCTGGATGCCGAACCACGCCACGGCAACGGCGCCACGGACAAGGCTGGCAATTTGCGCGCCCCGGATGCCGAAGCTGATGCGGCTCATGACCGGGAAAGGAACGCCGGTCTTCTCGCCCATGAAGCCGGAGAAGTTCAAGAGAGCGAACAGGAGGATGGCGCCGATGCCCAGGGCTACCAGGATCTGCCATCCACCCAGCCCCAAGGAGAACAGTCCGATGGCAAAGGCATAGTTACCCAGGCTGTGGACGTCGTTGGCCCAGAGGGTAAAGATGCTGTAGCTGGTCCACTTACGGCCCTTGGCCTTCGTGGGGGCGAGATCAATGTTGTAAAGGCTGGGGCTGATGGTACGGCCTGCGGCTTCGGAAGCTATGGCGCAGAGGTCAGTGTTACCTACCACCGGGTGGTTGGGGCCACCTGCGTTCTTGTCTCCCGGAGTCTCAGTGACGCCGACTGATGAAGTCGTCTGCATCGTGGATCTCCACTTCGTACTGATTCCACAATGCGGAATCTAGTTATTGAATAGTGAAAGCACTCTATGACTCAGGTCACGTAACGTCAAGGGTTCCCCATGTATGCAGGGTCACATTCTGTTGCTTGAGCAGTGCTTTGCCAGTTGACTGTTTTGGTTACGCAATCCGTGTTGACGCTGCCCAACCAGCAGACGTAATCTCGAATTGCAGAATTTTATTCTCACAATACGAAATTCGATGAGCGCCCCCACAGAGCAAGCGCCCAGACATTCAATGAAGAGAGGTTGGACGTGGCTGCAGGAGAAGAGACCTCACACATCCTCAGCGGGTTGACTGCCCAGCTGCCTGATCGTGATCC
>NZ_JBXALT010000010.1:0-219044 GCF_058799755.1 Arthrobacter sp. GW822-FHT05G07
GCACCCGGGAGGGTGTGGGAGAGTAGGACACCGCCGGACACAAATTCAGAGGAGCCCCGACCACCAGGTCGGGGCTCCCCGCATTTAACAACCAAAACCACAAGCCCCACCCCTTCAAACAACAAACCCCGCTAACCCACACACTCCAACACCGCTTCCACAACATGACTGCGCTGGTTATCCGTGCGAAAGACCAGGTACTCGGTGATGGGCTGGAGAGGGTCTGCGAAGTCGAGCAGCACCAGACGAGGATCGTCGTTGAATTCGTCCTCGGCAATCACACCAATTCCAAGGCCGGCGATGACGGCAGCGTGGACCGCTTCCCTGCTGTCCGTCTCAAGTACTTCTGTGGGTTGGAGGTGTGCGTCCGAGAGTGCCCGCTCGATGGATCTGCGCGTAACCGAGCCGATCTCACGGATGATCAATGGATGGGTTACCAGCTCACGGAGACGAATGACCTTTGCGCCGGCAAGGGCATGATCGTGTCTCACAAACGCCACCAGGTCCTGTGTGCCCAGTGCACGGGCAGTGAGGTCGGGGTGGGGTGTTTCATCAGCGATGATGCCCACCTCCACTGTTCCAGCGAGTACGCGTTGGCGGATTTCCGCAGAGTTACCGCTCACGAGTTGAATGCTGACTCCGGGATTCCGTCGGCGAAAGGTGCTGAGGACACCCACTGCGTTGATAGGTGCGTCTGTGCCGAAGCGCAGTTCGCCCTGCATGACGTTCCGTGCTTTGGCCAAGACGGCCTCGGCTTCCAGCTCAGCAGCGAACAAGGTGGATGTCACCTGAAGAAGCCTGCTTCCCAGCGGGGTCAGTTCAACCGATCTCCCTGCATGCTGCAGCAGGCGGACGCCGTGGTTCCTCTCAAGGAGACGAACCTGTTCCGACAGCGTCGGCTGGCTGACGTTCGCTGCTGCAGCAGCTGCCACGTAGCTGCCATAGGTGGCCACTTGGTGGAACGCCCTCAGGTGGGTGAGATTCATAGGCATGTCCTAAGTCTTCTATAGATGTGGATGGCTGTCCCTATGAGTTATCTTCTGAGCCAAGTACCGTCGTCGACGTGATGAATGAAGCCCACGTACTTGTTGTCGGCATAGACGGCGTCCGCTTTGACTCGCTTGGGGCAGCAGCCACCCCCGCCCTGGACCGGATTGCCAGGGAGGGCTTCCTGACGCCCATGCGCGTCCACGAGAAGAATGCAACGATCTCTGGCCCGGTGTGGGCCACGGTGGCCACGGGTGTGTATGCGGACCGGCATAGGGTGACGGGCAACAGCCACCACCCCGTCGAACTCAGCGCCTTTCAGGACTTCACCGAAGTTCTCCGCGCGGCCCGTCCTGAGTTGCAGACCATGATCGCCGCCAGTTGGCACCCTCTCGCGACCCGCACGGAATGCGGACCTCTCTTTTCCTCCCGGGGGTGGGTGCCGATGCCGGACCCCGAAGAAGCAAACGACGCCGACAGTTGGGTTCGTGCCGACGACGCCGTGGCGGAGTATGCGGCACGACGCTTGAAGACCGAGAACCTGGCCATCTCTTTCGTCTACTTTGGCGAGGCCGACGTCGAGGCCCATAACAACGGAACGGGCGCCGGATACATTTCGGCTATTGAACGGTGTGACTCCCGCCTGAACGCCTTGCTCGAAGCAATTGAGGCAAGGCCCAACCGGCACGATGAAGACTGGACCATCATTGTCCTCACCGACCACGGCCACCTCGATGCTGGCGGCCACGGCGGAGAGACCGATGTTGAACGAACCGCGTGGATGGCTGCCAGCGGCACAGGCCTGTCCTCAGGGAGCACAGCCGTGAACCACGCGGACATCTTTCCTCATACACTCGCCATCTTCGGCGTCGCAGCAAGGGGCTCCGACGGTGTACCTTTCGGAGCCAGACAAGAAGCACGGCACGAAACCCTCCAAGACCCCCGGCTGAACACAGCGCCAGCCAGCCCCCACAACGCAGCAGGCTCCCGTTGACCCTCACGGTAACGGCGGCCGTTCTCTTGGCGGCGGTCATGCACAGCGCGTGGAATGCCATTGCCAAGGCCATTCCGGACCGGCTCGCGTCATCCACCATGATTGCCGTGGCCTATGTGGCCTGTGGCGTCATCGGGGCTGCCGTCTTCGGGATTCCCCTGCAGCAGTCATGGCCATATGTGCTTGCTTCGGCAGTTCTCCAGACGTGTTATCTCATCCTGCTCACCACGTCCTACAAACATGGGGACTTCTCCCAGGTCTACCCGTTGGCCCGTGGTCTTGCCGTTCTCTTGGTCACCGGAATTGCCACGACATTCCTGGCGGAGAGGCTGAGCTTCTGGCAGTTGGCGGGCGTAGCTGTTGTTGCGGGTTCCCTGCTGAGCCTGGCCCTCGTAAGGCAAAACATGTCAGCCACCACAGACGGAAACCGCAAGGGTGCCTTCTTCGCTGTGCTCACGGGCGTGGCCATCGCGGCTTATACCTTGGTGGACGGTGTCGGAGTCCGGGTCTCAGGGCAGTCGATGGCCTATATATCGTGGCTGTTTCTGCTTCAAGGCCTACTGATTCCCGTGGTGTGCTGGCGTATGGCAAAGGACCGCCGCGCGTTCCCGCAACGGGTGGCACGGTACTGGAAGCCGGGCTTCATTGGCGGGTTGGTGTCCATGCTGGCCTATGGAATTGTGGTGTGGGCGCAGAGCCTGGCGCCTTTGGCCTTGGTGTCCGCCCTGCGAGAGACCAGTGTCCTTCTGGCAGGAATCATCGGTGCAGTGTTCTTCAAGGAAAAGTTCAGCCGGCTGCGTGGCGCCCTCACGGTGGTGGCGGTGGCCGGTATTGCCGCCATCCAGCTAGGTTAGATCGCCGCCGGAACGACGGCATGCTTAGCCCGAGAAGAACTCCGACAACTCCGAGATCAGTTTGTCCGGTGCCTTGTTGGGCCCGTCATGGCCGAATCCGGGGAGGATGGTGTAGCTGGATCCGGACAGGACGTCGTGGATCTGGCCACATGCGACACCGAAGTAGGCGGGGCTCTTTTCCCCCACCACAATGAGCGTTTCCAAGGGCAGTTCAAGGAACGGCTCGGCGGGCATGTCGGCTGCGATGACGGCCTTGATTTCCCGGACACCACAGGTCATCAGCTCGCGCATCTGTTTGCCCAGTGGTGTTCCAGCGGCCAGTTTGTTCGCCAAGGTGAGCATGGACAGGGGCATTCGTGCGAAGGCGCCGCCGGTCTCTACTCCCTTGATGAGGACGGCGAGGGCGCGATCGTAGTCTCCCGCCGCCGTCGCGCGTTCATAGTCGGGTGTCCAGTCGGCCTTGACGCTGTGGTTGACCGAGACGGCGGGGTCGTACACGGCGAGGCGCTCGACGGGCAGCGTCCGAGCCGCGTGCAGCGCGACGGCACCGCCGAAACTGTGCCCGAACACATCGGTGCTGGACGTGTGCTTCATGACAGTTTCCAGATCCCGGATGTCAGCTTCGAGCGTGTAATCCTCGGACTGCGGGGACGAATCACCGCGCCCCCGCCGGTTGAACGTGTGGACGGGGCGGCCAAGGGCCTCGCTGAGTTTCTGGGCGAATCGCGAGTAGTCGGTGGCTGTCACCATGGAGGCAGGAACGACGACGACTCCGGAGCCTGCCGCTGCCAGCTCACCGCCCGTGGTAAGTACTTCGAGGTGTCCGCCGTCGTGGGTCATGATGATGTCGCGCGTCATGACTCGAGCCTAACCGAGCCAGCTGACAGCAGGCAGCATGCGGGCCCGTATGTGGAAAAGCGGTCAGCGTTTGAAGTACTCCGAGATATCGGAAACGAGCTCGCTGACTGCGGCAGGGACCGAACCGTGGAAGCCCTTCGGGGAGACTTCCAGAGTGCTGCCGGGGACTGCCCTGTTCAGGCGCGCGGCTGTGACCTTGTAGAACTGCGGACTCTTCTTGCCCACCATGAAATGGGTGCCGGGTGGCAGGACGGAGAAGTCCCGCGGCGTATCAGCGGCGTCGAAGGCTGCCTTAAGTTCACCGACACCCGACGGCATGAGCTCGCGGAAAAGCCTGTTGACTTTGGTCCCCGAAACAACTGCCATGAGCCCGGCCAATATTGGCTCCGGGACCCGTGCCAGCGCAGTTCCGGGCTGCATGCCACGCTTCATCCGCGCCAAAGCCCGCCCAACATCGCCCCGATTGACGGACTCCGCGAATCCATCCAGCCAGGCGGTGTCCATGCTTCCGTCGATGTTCACTGCGGCGTCGTACACCGCGAGCTTGTCCGGTTGGTGGTGCGTGCCGGCGAATGCCTGGGCTGCGTTGAGGGCTACGGCGCCGCCCAGGCTGTGGCCCATGACGTTCCGGGCACCGGTTTCGTCCATGATGGTGCGGACATCGGCGATCTCCGTGGCCATGGAGTAGTTGGGCGGCTGCTCGGTTGACTGGCCCCGGCCTCGGCGATCGTACACATCCACGGCCCAGCCTTCGCCCAGCCCTTTGGACAAGGCAATGGAGAACGGTCGGTAAATCAGTGCGGTGAGGAACGCGCCGCCAATGAGCACCACTCGGCGTTCGCCGGGCGCGTCTTCGGTGCCGTAGCTGTACAAGGCGAGCCTGCCGCCGTCGTGCGTCTTGATGTGGCGTTCCTTCACCGGAACATCCTAGGTGGCACTGCTGGGTTCTTCCTTCACATGGTTCCCGGACAGGAATCGGGCGATGCGCGCAGCAAGGCGTTTCCCGGGCCGGAGCGGGCCTTCATGGAACTGCAGGGGCACAATCGCGAAGTCGATCGCGGGCACGGCCCCGGCCAGAATCCGGCCGGTCTCTGCGAAGTAGGACGGACTCCATCCACCGCTAAGCATGAGCGTGGGGGTGGACAGGTTCATGAAGTCGTGAAGGTGGGCGTCGGCGTCGAGAACGGCCCGCATTTCCGTAACGGCGGTGGGTAGGAGGGAACGCATCTCCAATCCCAGCCGGGTCCGGGCCGAGAGGACGCTGAGTGCACGGAGCGCACCCATCGGTAAGTAGGAAATCGGCCCGGCAGTTCCCAGGCCCTGCACCAGATGGGCCCATGCATGATCCAACTGGCCGGAGGTGACAGCGTCTTCGAGCTCGGGCCGCCACCGGCTGCTGAGGTTGCCGGACAGCGACACGGCGGCGTCGTAAGTGACCAGTTTGTTGATCCTGGCGCGGCGGGCGGCTTGCAGCGCCACAAAACCGCCATAACTGTGCGCCACGACGTCCGTGGAGCCGCTCTTCTCCATGACCGCTTGAAGGTCCGAGATCTCCGTGTCCACGGAATAGCCCGGTGGCTGCGGGGCGGAGTGCCCCCGACCGCGGCGGTTGTAGCTGTGAACCGGGCGCCCCAGCATGCCGCTCAGGGTCCGCGCGAACGGCCAGTACAGGGAATCGGTCACCAAGGTGCCGTGAACAAGCACGACGCCGGCTGGATCAGCCGGTGCTTTCGACCCCGGAATTGAAGTGCCGGACGCCGGCCGAAAGGTGTGCACCTCAAGCTGGCCGCCGCCGTCGTTCGTTTCAACCGTCCACGTTTCCACAGCCTGAGTCTATGCGTTTCCCTGATCTGGGCGCCCGGAAGTAAAGGCCCGTAATCACCGGTAAACTTAAGGACTGTGACTTCCGCAAACACCCCCGCCCAGAACACCTCCGCAGAGCCCATCGACGCCAGCGAGCAAATGCGCATCCGTATGGAGAAGCGCGCCAAGCTGATCGAGCGCGGCACCGAGGCCTATCCGGTGGGCGTGGAACGGACCCACTCCCTGAGCGAAATCCGCGAAAAGTACGCGCACCTGGAAGCCGATGAAACAACCGGCGATACTGTGGGCGTCACCGGCCGCGTGGTATTCGTCCGCAACACCGGCAAGCTGTGCTTCGCAACCCTCCAGGAGGGCGGCGTTGACGGCAAGGGCGTCCGGCTGCAGGCAATGCTGAGCCTGGCGAATGTCGGTGAGGAAGCGCTCGCCGATTGGAAGGCGCTGGTTGACCTTGGCGACCATGTTTTCATCAAGGGCGAGGTCATCTCGTCCCGCCGCGGTGAGCTGTCCGTCATGGCTGACTCCTGGTCCATGGCGTCCAAGGCCCTGCGTCCCCTGCCGGTCCTGCACGCGGAACTGAACGAGGAAACCCGTGTTCGCCAGCGCTATGTGGATCTCATGGTCCGCGACGAAGCCCGCGAAATGGTCTACAGGCGCGCAGCCATCACCCGCTCTGTTCGCGGCACCCTTGACCGCCACGGCTACGTGGAGGTGGAAACCCCCATTCTGCAGCTGGTCCACGGCGGCGCTACAGCCCGTCCGTTTGAGACGCACATGAATGCCTTCGACCAGAAGATGACGTTGCGCATCGCTACCGAGCTTTTCCTCAAGCGTGCCGTTGTTGGTGGCATTGACCGTGTGTATGACATGGGCCGCGTTTTCCGCAACGAAGGCGTGGACTCCACGCACAGCCCTGAATTCACCACGCTTGAATGCTACGAAGCCTGGGCGGACCAGTTCGTCATGGCTGAGCGCATGAAGGAAATCATCCTGAATGTGGCGGACGTGGTGGGTACGCGCACCATCCAAACGGATGCCGGCGAAATAAACCTCGACGGCGAATGGGCTTGGATTTCGGTGTACCCGGGTATTTCCGAAGCAGTGGGCGTTGAAATTACTCCGGACACCACGGTGGACGAGTTGCTGGCAATTGCTGCCAAGCACGAGGTCAAGGTGGACCCCAAATGGGACGCCGAGAAGATGGTTGTTGAACTGTTCGGCGAGATTGTGGAACCCACCCTGCTGAACCCCACTTTTGTCTACGACTACCCGCCTTCCGCCCAGCCGCTTGCCCGCCCGCACCGTGAGGACGGCCGGCTCATCGAGGCCTGGGACCTGATCATCGGCGGCATGGAGCGCGGTACGGCATTCTCCGAGCTCATTGATCCCGTGATCCAGCGCGAACGGCTTACAGAGCAGTCCCGACGCTCCGCGGCCGGCGACGAGGAAGCAATGCAGTTGGACGAGGACTTCCTCCGCGCCCTTGAATACGGTGCTCCGCCCATGGGTGGCATTGGGCTGGGCATTGACCGCCTGGTGATGCTTTTCACCGGTGCCGGTATCCGCGAAACCATCTTGTTCCCGTTGCTGAAGCCTGAGGGTCACTGATTATGGAGTACATCGCAGTCCTGGCGCCGTCCATTGTGGTGGGATTGATCTTCTGGTTTGCCATGAAGTCGATCTTCAATGCGGACAAATCGGAACGACAGGCCGAAGCCAAGGCGCAGGCCGAAGCGAATTTGAAAAATTCCGGACCTGCGTCCGAGGGTCCTGCAGCTAAATAGCCTTCCAATTGGCTTCCGCTAACAGAAGACAATCCAATTACGCTTTGACGCGCATGCTTGCCGTGAACGATAATCATCAAAGGAATCCGGGGAATTTCTGATTATCCAACCCTCCAAATGAGAGGCAACTCATGGCACAGAAAGTAAAAATCATCCTCGTCGATGACCTGGATGAAGGGGCTGCGGACGAGACTGTCCGTTTTGGCCTCGACGGCGTGAGCTACGAGATGGACCTGTCCACTGCCAACGCGGCCTCGCTGCGCAAGGCATTGGAGCCCTACGTCGCTAAGGCCAGGAAGACTTCTTCCGGCCGTGCAACCCGGGGCCGTGCGACAGCCGCACGTAACCAGGATTCCGCTCAAATCCGCCAGTGGGCCCGTGACAACGGCTACACCGTCAACAGCCGCGGACGTATTCAGGCTGAAATTCAGGAAGCGTACCAAAAGGCCAATTCCTGAATCACCGCTTCAATGCCCCGGCAGTCACTGCCGGGGCATTGGCATTTAAGCCGCCAGTTTTGCGGGCTCCCTCCAAGGCTTGGAATATCCTGTGAATCGCCGGGGTCGAGAAGGCCCGAATAGTGGGTACCAACAAAACGGCGGGCCCGGGCCCCCCAAAGTATTACCGGCCGGCCTTCGCCCGGTGCTCTCAGGCAAGGGGAAGAGGGTGCCACTGCAGGTGGGCAGCGGTCAAGGGCTGGAAGCCGATTTATTCCACAACCACGTCATGTTTCCCCTGTGGCGAACACGCCCCAAAAGTGTTGCTCCGGCACGTAGCATCAAAGTACGTCGTAGCTAGGAGTGTGGCGAAATGTTTGAGAGATTTACGGACCGTGCCCGTCGCGTGGTCGTCCTTGCCCAAGAAGAGGCACGGATGCTCAACCACAATTACATCGGTACCGAGCACATCCTCTTGGGTCTGATCCACGAGGGTGAAGGCGTTGCTGCCAAGGCGCTCGAGTCCCTGAGCATTTCGCTCGATGGCGTTCGCGAGCAAGTGCAGGAGATCATCGGCCAGGGCCAGCAAGCCCCGTCCGGTCACATCCCCTTCACCCCGCGCGCCAAAAAGGTGCTTGAGCTCTCGCTCCGCGAAGCACTGCAGCTCGGCCACAATTACATCGGAACTGAGCACATCCTGCTCGGCCTCATTCGCGAAGGCGAAGGCGTGGCCGCCCAGGTGCTGGTCAAGCTTGGTGCGGACCTGAACCGGGTCCGCCAGCAGGTCATCCAGCTGCTCTCCGGCTACCAGGGCAAGGAAACCGCAGGCAGCGGCTCGGGCCAGGGCCAGCCTGAAGGTACTCCTGCCGGATCGGTGGTGCTCGACCAGTTCGGACGCAACCTGACCCAGGCTGCCCGCGAGAACAAGCTCGATCCTGTGATCGGCCGCGAGCAGGAGATGGAACGCGTTATGCAGGTCCTCTCCCGCCGTACCAAGAACAACCCGGTCCTGATCGGTGAGCCCGGGGTCGGTAAGACTGCCGTCGTCGAAGGCCTCGCCCAGGCGATCGTTCGCGGTGATGTCCCGGAGACCATCAAGGACAAGCAGCTGTACACGCTTGACCTCGGTTCCCTGGTTGCCGGTTCCCGCTACCGCGGTGACTTCGAAGAGCGCCTGAAGAAGGTCCTCAAGGAAATCCGCACCCGCGGCGACATCATCCTCTTCATCGACGAGATCCACACCCTCGTTGGTGCAGGTGCTGCCGAAGGCGCCATCGATGCTGCGTCCATCCTGAAGCCGATGCTCGCCCGCGGTGAACTCCAGACCATTGGTGCCACCACGCTGGATGAGTACCGCAAGCACATTGAGAAGGACGCTGCTCTTGAGCGCCGCTTCCAGCCGATCCAGGTCAAGGAGCCTTCCGTCGCTCACGCGATCGAGATCCTTAAGGGCCTGCGTGACCGTTACGAGGCACACCACCGCGTGACGATTACCGACGGCGCCCTCGCCTCCGCTGCGCAGCTGGCCGAACGCTACATTTCGGACCGCTTCCTGCCGGACAAGGCGATCGACCTCATCGATGAAGCCGGCGCACGCCTGCGCATTCGCCGCATGACCGCTCCGCCGGAGCTCAAGGCCATGGACGAGCGCATCGCGGACGTGAAGATGGAGAAAGAATCCGCCATCGACGCCCAGGACTTTGAAGGCGCTGCCTCGCTGCGCGACAAGGAGCAGAAGCTCATTGCCGAACGCGCAGAGAAGGAACGTAACTGGAAGTCCGGCGGCATGGACGATATCTCCGAGGTTGACGAAGACCTGATCGCCGAAGTTCTTGCGAACTCCACGGGTATCCCGGTCTTCAAGCTCACCGAGGAAGAGTCCTCGCGCCTGCTCAAGATGGAAGACGAACTGCACAAGCGCGTCGTCGGCCAGAACGAGGCCATCAAGGCCCTGTCGCAGGCCATTCGCCGTACCCGTGCAGGCCTGAAAGACCCCAAGCGTCCCGGTGGCTCGTTCATCTTCGCCGGCCCCACCGGCGTCGGCAAGACCGAGCTTGCCAAGGCGCTTGCCGAGTTCCTGTTCGGTGAAGAGGACGCCCTCATCACGCTGGACATGTCCGAGTACTCCGAGAAGCACACGGTTTCGCGTCTCTTCGGTGCACCTCCGGGCTACGTCGGCTACGAAGAGGGTGGCCAGCTGACCGAGAAGGTTCGCCGCCGTCCGTTCTCCGTGGTCCTGTTCGATGAAGTGGAGAAGGCCCACGCGGATCTCTTCAACTCACTGCTGCAGATTCTGGAAGACGGCCGCTTGACCGACTCCCAGGGCCGCGTGGTGGACTTCAAGAACACCGTGATCATCATGACCACCAACCTTGGTACCCGCGATATTTCCAAGAGCGTGGCAACGGGCTTCCAGTCCGGCACGGACACCCAGACCGGCTACAACCGGATGCGTGCCCGGGTCACGGAAGAGCTTAAGCAGCACTTCCGTCCCGAGTTCCTCAACCGTGTTGACGACGTCGTGGTGTTCCCGCAGCTGACGCAGGACGAGATCATCGAGATCGTGGACCTGTTCGTCACCCGCTTGGAGCGCCGCCTCAAGGACAAGGACATGGGCATCGAGCTGACCCCCGCTGCCAAGGTTCTCTTGGCCACGCGTGGTTACGATCCCGCCATGGGTGCCCGGCCATTGCGCCGCACCATTCAGCGCGAGATCGAGGACCAGCTGTCCGAGAAGATCCTGTTCGGCGAACTCCACTCCGGCGACATCGTTGTGGTGGACGTTGATGGCGAAGGTGACGACGCCAAGTTCACGTTCGAAGGCAACGCCAAGCCGCGTATCCCGGAGATTGCTCCGACCGCGTAGTCGCTACAGCACTAAGCCCCGCCCGCTCCAACATAGAGCGGGCGGGGCTTTTGCGTGAACTCCGAAGAAGGGAAGTGGGACGGCATGCGCATACTCATGGTGACTCCGGGGACGCGGGGAGATGTCGCGCCGATGGCGGGGCTCGGTAGCCGCCTGCAGGGGCTGGGCTACGAGGTGGCCGTCGCGGCCAACCCGGCCTACGCGCCTCTTGTTGTTGAGTCGGGCTGCGAGTTCAGGCCGCTGCCCGGCGACCTGGCCGGATTGATCACGCAACCGGCCCCCGGTGCCAAAGCGTCATCCGGAAGCGTGCTCACCTTCTGGCGGAAGCTCACGGAATATATGGACAACGCTGCCACCGGCACGCTTGCTGCAGCCGAGGCCGGGGCCGACGTGATTCTGGCCAATTCGGTGGCACCCTATGCTTATGACATCGCGGATGCTCTGGGTATCCCGGCCATCGGCGCACATTTGCAGCCTATCGAGCCGAGCGCGGCGTATCCGCCTGTGATCATGAATTCGGCCCAAAGCCTTGGTGCGTGGGGAAACAAGATCATTGGTGAGCGCGCAGCTGCGGGCCCGGCTCCCTACGATGCGCCCAGCGCACGCCTTCGCAGAGAGCTGGGACTGGGCAAGGAAAGCCGTGCGGCCGGAGAGCGTCGGCGGAGGAAAGCGAAGGCGACCATCCTTCATGGCATCAGCCCCACCGTCCTGCCCCGGCCTGCTGATTGGCACTCCGGCCTGGTCATGGCAGGGTATTGGTGGCCCGCCGTCGAGCCGGACTGGCAGCCCTCCGCGGACCTTGTGGACTTCCTTACCGAAGGCCCGCCGCCCGTTTTCGTAGGCTTTGGAAGCAGTGCCCACATCGACCCCGCCTTCATCCTTGAGGCAACACGCCGTGCCGGAGTGCGGGCTGTTGTCCAGGGCGCTGAGGGTGGGTTGGGTGACGACGCCATCGCCGTCGGCAGCGTTCCGCATGAGTGGTTGTTCCCTCATATGGCGGCCGTGGTTCACCATGCCGGAGCGGGAACCGCGGCGGCGGGCCTCCGGGCGGGGGTGCCGGCCGTTGGCGTTCCGGTGTACACGGACCAGCCGCTCTGGGCTTCCCGCCTTGCCGCCCTCGGCGCCGGCCCTGCGCCGATCCCGTACAAGAAGCTCACCCCGGAGCGCCTCGGTGACGCAATCATGAAAGCCGTCAGCACGCCGTCGTACTCCCTGCGGGCAGCGGAGTTGGGGGCGGCCATCGCGAAAGAGGATGGCACCGTGGCTGTGGTCGGCGCCCTGAGGAACCTTTGACCTAGAGCCGAATATGTGAAAGTACTGTTTCACTGTGAGTGAACCAGTCTGTGATCGGCGGCACAATCCGTGTTGAATCGGATCATGGACTCTGCTGACACTCACACCCAGGGCGAGCAGCCCGAAACGCCATTTCACCACCTCGACCACTACCTCGCCATCCCGCGGGTCGGCGGCCTCACGCTGAGCCCCGATGGCAAGCGCCTGGTCACCACAGTCACCACGCTGAACGGCAAAGGAACTGAGTTCGCCACCGCACTCTGGGAAATCGACCCCAGCGGCCGGAACCAAGCCCGCCGCATCACCCGCAGCTCCAAGGGAGAGGCCGGTGCGGTCTTCGCCGCCAACGGCGACCTGTACTTTACGTCGGCGCGCCCTGATCCGGACAGCCCTGACGCCGACCCTGTAAATGCCCTTTGGCTGCTCCCCGCTGACGGAGGAGAGGCGCGGGTAGTGCATTCTCGTTCGGGTGGAATTGGTTCCGTCATGGCCGCGAAAGACGCCAACGCCACCTTCGTCAACGCTGAGGTCCTGGCCGGATCCGCGGATGAGGAGAACGACGAGGAGCGTCGCAAGGCACGCAAGGACAACAAGGTCTCGGCCATCCTGCACAGCGGCTACCCGATCCGCTACTGGGACGCCGACCTTGGCCCGGCCGAGCCGCGAATCTTCGCGGTGGAGCAGGGCGAGGAGAAGGAGACCGGCAAGCCGTCCACCATTGACTCCGCTGCGCCCCTCAAGCTCCGGAACCTGACGCCCGGCGTCGGCGGCTCGCTGCGTGAGGCCAAAACCGTGGTGAGCCCGGACGGCAGGACCATTTACACAAGCATGACCAAAGCGCTCGCGAAAGCCGACAGCCGCGAGGTGCTCGCCGCCGTCGACGTTGCCACCGGGACCGTCAAGGTGCTGCTGGACCACCAAGGCATGAGCTACTTCCCCGGGCCGGTGAGCCCGGACAACCGAACGCTGGTGGTGCAGAGCGAAAGCGACACCACGCCAACGCAGGCTCCCCACGTGAAACTGCACCTCTTGAACGTGGCGGGCGGCGAGACCACGGACCTTGAGCCGCTCGCACACCAGTGGGACCGTTGGGCAACGCCCCTCGCTTGGCTTCCGGACGGCACCGCGGTCCTGGTAACAGCAGACGACGACGGCGCGTCGCCGGTCTTCCGGATCGACGTCGCTGACGGTGCAGTCACCCGGGTGACAAAGGACGCTGCAGCCTACTCGGATGTGGTGATTTCTCCCGACGGAACCGAGGCGTATGCGCTCCGAAGCTCCTACGAGTTCCCCGCCGAAGCCGTGCGGATCAACCTGGCCACAGGAGAAACGGTCCGCCTGCAGGCACCTGCGGAGCGGCCCGTGTACAAAGGCCGGCTTGAGCGCGTGGATACGACAGCCGAAGATGGCTCGCGCGTTCCGGCGTACCTCGCGCTTCCGGAGGGCGCGTCCGCGGACAACCCGGCACCCCTCTTGCTGTGGATCCACGGCGGGCCGCTTGGCTCGTGGAACGCGTGGACGTGGCGTTGGAACCCATGGCTGCTGGTGGCCAAAGGCTATGCCGTGCTGCTGCCGGATCCTGCCCTTTCCACCGGCTACGGCCAGGAGTTCATCCAGCGCGGATGGGGCGAATGGGGCAGGAAGCCGTTCACGGACCTCATGGCCATCACCGACGCGGTGGTCGCGCGGCCGGACATCGACGAGTCCCGGACTGCGGCGATGGGTGGATCCTTCGGCGGCTACATGGCCAACTGGGTTGCCGGGCAAACCGACCGCTTCAAGGCAATCGTCACCCACGCCAGCCTGTGGGCGCTGGACCAGTTCGGCCCCACCACCGACGCTGCCCAGTACTGGCTCAAGGAGATGACCGTGGAAATGGCGATGGAAAATTCGCCGCACCTGAACGTGGGCAACATCAAAACGCCCATGCTGGTGATCCACGGCGACAAGGACTACCGCGTGCCCATCGGCGAAGGCCTTCGCCTCTGGTACGAGCTCCTGTCCTCCTCTCAACTGCCTGCTGACGATAACGGCCAGAGCCCGCACCGCTTCCTGTACTTCCCGGACGAGAACCACTGGGTGCTGCAGCCACAGCACGCGAAGGTCTGGTACGGCGTCGTGGAGAGCTTCCTGGCAAAGCAGGTGCTGGGCGAGGAGGTTTCTTTGCCGGAGGAGCTGGGAGTGTAGGTCGTTGCTGGCTGCGGCGCTGGACCTGCGCCATTCGCCGCGTGCTCGCTCTTTCCTCGCTTAGACGCACGCTATGCAAAAGTCTCAGGTCCAGCGCCTCGCGGGTGGGACTCGCTCACGTCCGGGTGTAAGTAACGGGGCGCATGGCATCTGTTTGCCTCGTTAGGATGGGGGAGTGGATTCGACCTTCAGCCTTCGCCCTGCCCGCACCAGTGATGTGGCGGCTATTAAGAGGCTTGTGGCGCCCTTGGCTGAGGAGCGGATTCTCATGGCCAAGGAGACTGTGGCGTATTACGAGAGCCTCCAGGAATTCCGGATTGCCGAGTCTGACGACGGTGAAGTCATTGGTTGCGGTGCCCTGCATGTGATGTGGGAAGACTTGGCCGAGATCCGCACGCTGGCCGCTGCTGACTCTTGGCGTGGGCGGGGGGTGGGGCATGTCTTGGTCGAAAACCTCTTGGAGGAAGCGCGGGCGCTTGGCGTGAGCCGCGTGTTCTGCCTGACGTTTGAAGTGGACTTCTTCAAGCGCCACGGATTCGAAGTCATGGCTGACCAGTCGGCCGTGGATCCGCAGGTGTACTCCGAGCTGCTGCGCTCGCATGACGAAGGCGTTGCCGAGTTCCTGGACCTTGCCCGCGTGAAGCCCAATACCTTGGGAAACACCCGCATGATCAAGCAGCTCTAGCAGCCTAAACAGCACTCTTACTGCCTTGGGCAGCGTCTATCCAGGCGCGTCGATCAAGCCTGCCCGATTATGAGTGATTTATTAGCTCTTCTCTTATATCCAGTTGATGGATAAACTGATTGAGGCTTGCTGGGGAAGCTTCCACCACATCGGTCAATTGAGAGAAGATCATGCAGTCCCACGCCTCTTTTTCAGATGTTTCAGAACTCCAACTCAGCGTGCGCGGTCCCGTGTTCACGCCTGCCGATCCGGGATTCGCTCCGGAAGTAGCGGCCTTCAACCTCTCCACACAGCACCAACCTGATCTGGCCTTTGGCGCCCTCGACGCAGAGGACGTTTCCGCGGCTATTCGCTGGGCGGCCGAGCGGGGAATGCCCGTCTCTGTCCAGTCCACCGGACACGGCGCTACCAATGCCATTGAAGGCGGCCTGCTCATCAGCACCCGCCGGATGTTGGAACTCAGCATCGATCCCCTTGAGAAGACGGCCCGCGTCGGTGCAGGCGTCCGGTGGAAGGCCGTGGTGGAACTCGCCGCGACGTTCGGCTTGATGGGACTTTGCGGTTCAACCACCGATGTCGGCGTGGTGGGTTACACGCTGGGTGGCGGTTTGCCGATCCTGGGGCGCAAGTACGGCTTCGCATCAGACCACGTGATTGCTTTCGAGCTCGTCACCGCCGACGGCACACAGCGCCGGGTGACCAAGGACGAGAATTCGGAGCTGTTCTACCTCCTGCGCGGCGGCAAGGGGAACTTGGGCATCGTCACTGCCATGGAATTCCATCTGTTCCCGGCAGCCGATCTCTACGCAGGCGGAATGTATTTCGACGGCGAGCATGCGCCCGAGGTTTTGCGGGCGTTCAGGGAATGGGTGCCGTCGCTGCCGGTGGACGCATCAGCGTCCATGGCGTTCCTTCGCCTTCCGGATATGGAAATGGTTCCGGAACCACTCCGCGGAAAGTTCGTCATCCATCTCCGCTACGCCTACCAGGGTGATCTGGCAACCGCGGCGGAAGTCCTTGAGCCCATGCGTCACTGTGCCCCGTTCATGATGGACGCCACCGGACCTTTGGACTCCACCCAGTTCGACACGATCCACCAAGACCCGGACCAGCCGGTACCCGTGCGCGAGCACGGTTTCCTGCTTGATCGTTTGGACGACCAAGCCGAAGACGCTTTGCTGCGGCACTTTGGTCCCGGCATCGAAAGTCCTGTGTTGTTGGCAGAACTTCGACTCCTGGGTGGCGCCTTGGCCAAGAGTGCGGACGGGGAGGACATTGTGGGCGGCCGTGACGCGGCGTTCAGCTTCTTCATGGGCGCGATCGCCGTCCCGCCGGTCCTGGACATTCTCCCCGGTGTGTTCAGCGCAGTCCACGAAGACCTCCGACCTGCTGCGAATGCGGGCACGTTCGTGAACCTGCACGGCCATTTTGTGGATGCCGAGGACAGGGAGCGGCCGTGGCTGCCCAGTGCGCGGGAACGGCTCCGGAAGGCGAAAGCCGAGGTGGATCCGAAGAACATGTTCAGCTTCGGGCACGTGGTGGGGCTTCCGGTCATCGATCAGACCGTGTTGCTCGAGGATGTCGTCACGGCCGGCGGCGACGCCGTGCTGAACAACTAAGGAACGCGCCATGCTTGATCGGGTGATGTTTCCGGATTTCTCGGCATTCCAAATAGATATTCCCCACGGATCATGGCCGCACGAAGCGTCATGGCAGGACGCGGGGCACTCGAACCCGGACCTGTACTCAGCCTTCTGGCCCGAGTACCAGGCAAGGAATGAGCCCGAGGCGGTGACAACACAAGCTGCTGAGGAGTGACGGATCACGCGGATCCGCCGGAAGGGACAGTCATTGGGGGCTGTCCCTTCCGCTATTTAAGGACTGCTGCCACTGCAAGGCCTACCGTGGCCACAGTCGCCGGTAGTAGGGTCAGAGCACCAGCCACAGCACGCCCAGGAGCATCACATGAAAAAGCTCATTAATGATCCACGCGCCGTGGTGGACGAGTCCGTTGAAGGTTTCGGCATGGCGCATGCCGACATCGTGGACGTCCATCCCGAGCCTAAATACGTCATCCGGAAAGGCGCTCCGGTAGCGGGCAAAGTCGCCCTGATCTCCGGCGGAGGCAGCGGGCACGAGCCGCTCCATGCGGGCTTCGTTGGGCTCGGAATGCTCGACGCCGCCGTCCCCGGCGCAGTCTTCACCTCGCCTACACCCGACCAGATCATTCCGGCGACTGTCGCAGTGGACTCAGGTGCCGGCGTCGTCCATATCGTGAAGAACTACACCGGCGACGTCCTGAACTTCGAAACCGCGGCGGAGATGGCGCAAGCTGAAGGCGTACACGTGCGTTCGGTGTTGGTGAACGACGACGTCGCGGTGGAGGACTCCTTGTACACGGCCGGCCGACGCGGGGTGGGCGGAACTGTCCTGGTGGAGAAGATCGCAGGTGCATCCGCACAGCGCGGCGACGACCTCGATGCCGTCACGGCCATCGCCGAGCGTGTGGTGGCCAATGTGCGGACCATGGGTGTTGCCCTGTCTGGCTGCACGGTTCCACACGCGGGGACGCCCAGCTTTGAACTCGCGGACGATGAGATCGAGATTGGCATAGGCATTCACGGCGAACCCGGCCGGCACAGGATCGCGATGGAAAGCGCTGACGCCATCACGGATCGCCTGCTGGAGCCAGTACTGGAAGACCTCGCGTTGGCGTCCGGCGACAAGGTGTTGCTGTTCGTCAACGGCATGGGCGGAACTCCACAGAGCGAGCTGTACATCGTGTACCGGCGCGCGGCCCAGGTCCTGGCCGAGCGTGGTGCCACCGTGGAGCGCTCGCTGGTGGGGAACTATGTGACGTCTTTGGAGATGCAGGGCTGCTCAGTGTCCGTGCTGCGGCTCGATGATGAGCTGACCAGGCTCTGGGACGCACCCGTCCACACCGCGGCCTTGCGGTGGGGAGCCTGAGCATGGGGCTGGACGTTGACTGGGCAGTGGACTGGTTGAAGCTCTCCGCCAAAGCCATGGCCGAACACCGGGTGGAGCTGATTGAGCTGGACAGGCCAATCGGCGATTCGGATCACGGCGAGAACATGGACCGCGGTTTCCAGGCCGTGCTGCAAAAACTCGGTGAGACCCCGCCGGAGACTCCGGGCGCGGCGTTGAAGGCTGCGGCGATGGCGCTCATGTCCAAGGTGGGCGGCGCTGCCGGACCGCTGTACGGCACGGCGTATCTTCGGGCAGCAACCTCCTTGGGGGACGCCGGCGATATTGATGCGGAGGCCCTTGCCGCAGCCCTGGCAGCCGCCCGAGATGGCGTGGTGGCCCGGGGCAAAGCCGAGCTCGGCGACAAGACCATGATCGACGCGTGGACGCCCGCGGTTGAAGCGGCCCAAAAAGCCGCGGCGAGCGGCGCTGATCCGGTTGCTGTGTTGGAAGCGGCTGCGGAGGCTGCCGAAACCGGCGCCATGGCCACGGATCCGTTGGTGGCACGCAAGGGCCGGGCCAGCTACCTGGGGGAGCGCAGTGCAGGGCATCGCGACCCCGGCGCCGCTTCCACCGCGCTTCTCCTGAGAGCGGCCGCAGCAGCTGCTGCCGGTTCCACGGCTGACAAGGGAGCCGACGCCGTATGACAGTGGGGATTGTGGTTGTATCGCACAGCAGCAAGATCGCCGAGGGGGCTGTGGAACTTGCCGCGCAGATGGCTCCCGACGTCGACCTCGTCGCCGCCGGGGGAACTGACGACGACCGCATCGGAACCAGCCTGGAGAAGGTGCTGGCCGCCGTCGAGCAGTCCCTGGTTGATTCCGGGGGCGATGGCGTGGTGGTGCTAACCGATCTGGGTTCAGCTGTGATGACCGCAGAGTCTGCGGTGGAGTTCGCCAGCGATCCGGACGCCGTCCTCCTTGCCGATGCGCCGCTGGTTGAGGGACTCGTGGCCGCAGCCGTCGCCGCCCAAGGAGGTGACGGCGTCGGAGATGTTCGCAAGGCGGCCGAAGCTGTAGCCTTCGGCAACGTACCCGCAGGCGTAGGGGGTCCGGCAATCCCTGAGGATAAGGATGAACCGGACGCAAGCGGAGATTTTGAGCTCATCAATCCTTTGGGAATGCACGCCCGCCCTGCCGCGAAGATCGCCGGGGGCCTATCCGGGCTGGACGCTGAGGTAACCGTCAACGGCGTCGATGGCATGTCCATCATGGCGCTCATGGCGCTCGCCGCGGGTAAAGGCTCTATCCTGCGAATCGAAGCCCGCGGCAAGGATGCGTTGAAGGCCGTTGAGTACGTGGGACGGCTTGTGGAGGAAGGGTTTGGCGAGCTCTAAGTTCCAAATTTCCATCCCAGATATTGCTAAGTATGCTGATTAGTGATGTTGTAGAGGTACAGGTTCACTACAAGGAAGAGGTGCGAAACATGGGTGCTGACGACAAGATGGAGAACGCTGGCGAGAAGCTCGGTGGCAAGGCTAAGGAAGCTGCCGGAAAGCTGACGGACAACGAGCGCCTGGAAGCCGAAGGCAAGGGCGACCAGACCAAAGCCGACCTCAAGGGTGCCGGCGAGAAGTTGAAGGACGCCTTCAAGAAGGACTAGAAGTCCACACAGGGCCGCTGCATTGCAGCGGCCCTGTCTTGTTTTGACCCTTGCGAGGCGCCCTTCAGGGGCGCGCTATCTTATGGAGGATCTTCGTGAACATACTGGTAAAACTTTTCGGCCTGGCCGTCAGCCTCGGAGCTGGCGCGCTCGCAAACAAAACGCTGGAAGGCCTCTGGGAGAAGAGAACCGGTAAGCCCGCCCCCAAGGACGGTACAGACCTCAACGACTCCCTGCCCGGCGTGCTCGTCTTCGCGGTTGTTTCCGCAGGCGTTGGCGCCGTAGTTCACGTGCTCACCCAACGGGGCACCAAGAGCGCCCTGGCCCGCATGAAGAAGACTGCTGACGAGGTTTAACACATGGCAATAGCTAAATTCCCCAGTGTCGTCATCGATTGTCCTGATGCGGCTGCTTTGGCTGCCTTCTATGGCGAGCTTTTCGGCTGGGAGATCGAGGACAAAGGCGACTGGTTCGACATCCGTCCCAGCGATGGCAGCAACTGCATCTCCTTCCAACAGGTAGAGGTGTACCAGCCGCCCAAATGGCCCGGCCAAACCATCCCGCAGCAAATGCACCTGGACATGGTGGTGGAGGACCTGGACAAGGGCGAAGAAGTTGCCTTGTCCCTTGGGGCAACCAAAGCCGACCATCAGCCCGGCGAGACGTTCAGGGTGTTCCTTGATCCGGCGGGCCACCCGTTCTGCCTCTGCCTGAGCTAAGGCCTCCCGGCACCTAGCCTTGCTTCGCCGCCCATTCGTCCACGCGGCGGTTGCTCTCTTCTTCGGAGAGGTCCTCCACACGGGTCATGATGGACCAGCGAACGCCGAAGGGATCGCGGATGCTTGCGTATCGGTCACCTGAGACGAAAGTGGACAGCGGCTCGCGGATGGTGGCTCCCGCTTGCTCAGCCTTCTTCACGAGTCCGTCCGCGTCCGGGCAGTAAAGGCCGAGGGAATAGCAGTCGTCCTCGCCGCTGGGCGCCGGCACCAAGTGGTACTCCGGGTTGGGCTCGCCAAGTTGGAGGCGGCCATTGCCGAAGTCGAGTTCGGCGTGGACCACCATCCCGCCCATCTCCGTTTCACCTACAACCCGGGCACCGAACACATCGCGGTAGAACGCGATGGCTTCCCTGGCTTTGGGCACGGCGAGGAACGGCGTGAGGCTGGTCAGGCCGTTAGGGATGCCGTGGGTGGTGTGTTCACCGTGGGCTGCGGTGGTGGGCTCTGTGCTTGTAGTATCTGTCATGGTTACGACGCTACGGGCCTTCTGCCGGGTGGCGCTTGGAGATTTGCGACAGCTTTGATCCGCTTGTGGAAAGGCTCCGATGGAGGGTTCGTTCAAGGGCATCCTGTATCCGGCGCGACTCCCCACCTTCCATCGCTTTCCTGCACCGGCGTCCGTTGCAGACCTGGTGCAGTGGTTCTGGATTCCGGAGTGGAACATCGAACCCGGCCGGTCATCCCGGCAACACGTGATCGCCTACCCGGCGTCCAACCTCGTGGTGCAGGGCGACGTCGTCGAGTTCTCCGGGCCGACCACCCGGGCCGCTTACCGCGACCTGACCGGTCAGGGCTGGGCGGTTGGCGCGTTACTGCGCCCCGCGGCTGTGCCGCTCTTTACCGATCATCCGGGGGCCCTCCGTGACCAGGGAGTTGTGATGGCGCTGGAAGGCCTTCAGAGGGCCGTCTCGGCAGCCATGACCACGCCTTCCGTTGAGATCATGCACGACGGCGGCACGCACCGCGAGCGGGCAGTGGAAGCCTTTGTTGCGTGGCTGAATTCCCTGGAATTTGTTGCCTCCGAGGAGGCGTTGCTCGCGAACCGGATGGTGGACGTGATTACTTCCGAGCCGGACATGATCCTGCTTGAGGACGTGGCATCCCGCCTGGCCGTGTCGCCGAGAACCCTGCAGAGGATCGCCGGAAAGTACGTCGGACTGAGCCCTTCCGCACTGATCCGGCGTAGAAGATTGCAGGACGCCGCCGAGCGTACCCGGTCCAACCCAGCAGCGGACCTTGCCGCGATCGCCGTCGAACTTGGCTACGCCGACCATGCGCACCTGACGAACGACTTCCAGAAGTATCTGGGGTTCACTCCCAGTGGCTACCGGAAGGCCGTTGGGGGAAACCCGGGCTAGTTTTGCTGTAACCGGGGTGGATAGCCACTCCTAGTGCTGCCGCAACCCTTCCTCATCCAGTATCAGGGCCGCAGAAATCATCCGGCCGCACTGTTCGCCGTACGGGTAGTCGCCCTTCGGCGTGAAGGTCACCGTCCTCGCGGGTAATGCCGCGCCGGAAGGGGAAGTGCCGGTCGCGGTCGCCTCAAGGGAACTTTCGGAGAGGGCGGGGAGCTCCAGGAAACCCTGAAGAGTTCCATCCGGCGACGACGTCGCTGAGCACACGCCATCCGGAGTGCAACCTTGGTCAACGGCAGTCGCGCCGGGATTCAGCAAGAGGTCTTTTTCGGTGCAGATCCCATCCTGGCAGGCCTTCAACCGAAGCGAAGCAACGTCGTCTGCGTAGCCGGCTGCGACGGTCAGGGAGATGCCTGCTATATGTCCGATCGCGGGGCAGGCCGCGGGTTCGGCCAAGCATCCGGGAAGCAGTGCGGCGGTCCCGGCAAGGGTTAGTGCCAATCCGATTCTGCCCATGCTTCAGAGTAGGACCGCACGCAGCCGGTGTCGCCGGAATGTCGCATCTGCAGGGCAAAAGGCGCCTGCATCGTTATGGATCCGGGAAGGCTGTTGCGGAACCGATACGCGCGTACCGTCGCTACGCTGGAAGCCGCAATCCGCCGTCGTGCATTTCTGCCAAACCGTCCACCAAGAGGCCGTCCAATGCACGCTCGAGCTGCTCAGGTGCCGAGTTGAGCCGGTGCAGGGCAGCGAGCGGTATTCCGACGCCGGACGGTGCGAATCCCAGATCCGCCGGCGCCTGCTCGAACATCTCGCGGGGCACAGGGGTGGCCGCTTCACGGAGGACGGCCATCACGGCACCGCGGACCTGGCGGTCCGTGCCGTGCCAGGACTGGCCCTTTGGGGTGTACGACGGCGGCGGTTCACCGGCCGCGAGCCAGGCGCAACTGGAGCGCACGGGACAGTCAGCGCACTTGGGACTGCGGGCCGTGCAGACCATGGCGCCGAGTTCCATGACGGACGCGTTCCAACGGACTGAAAGTTCCTTGTCGAGCGGCAGGAGGGCGTCGGCCAGCCGCATTTCACCCGCGGTCAAGGCAGGAGCTGGCAGTGCGTCGCCGGATATGAGCCGCGCGTGGACGCGCCGGATGTTGGTGTCCACCACGGTTTCGCGGCGTCCGAAAGCAAAAGCTGCGACGGCGGCCGCTGTGTAGTTGCCGACGCCCGGAAGGCCGAGGAGTTCGGGATACGTGTCAGGAACCTTGCCGCCGTGCTGCTCACGGATTGCGACGGCGGCAGCGTGCAGCCGCAGGGCCCGGCGGGGATAGCCGAGGCGGCCCCAATGGCGGACGGCAGCCCCCGACGGCTCATCTGCGAGGTGGGCGGGTGTGGGCCAGCGTTCCATCCAGTCTCGCCACACCGGCAGCACCCGGACAACGGGTGTTTGCTGAAGCATCACTTCGCTGACCAGGATGCCCCAGGGGCTGCAATCCGGCTCGCGCCACGGAAGGTCACGGGCAGTCCGGGCGAACCACTGATCAAGGGCTTGGTGGAGGCCTGCCAATTGGCCTGAATCGGGAAGTGTCATGCTGCCATCCACTGTAGTGGAATTTGGGCGGCCCGCCGCCAAGGAGGTATCCCATGGCCGACGTCACACAGGCCGGCATTAGGCCCTTTCGGCGTGGAGGTTAGGTGCCCAAGCGGCCGCGAGCCTAGCCTAGAACCATGGCCAACAAGGGTAAGCAGCAGTCGACCGCGCGCGCATCAGCGTCGGCGAAGGGTGCTGCCCGTGGCTCATCCCGCGCCGGTGCGGCGGGCAAAAGTACCTCAACGAAAAGGCGTCGACCAAGCCCTGCCGTGTATCGGCGTCGTCGGCAGGTGGTTTTTGGCGCCCTGCTGCTTGTTATCGCTTTGGTGATCGGCGGCGTCGTGGCACTCACCGGCGCATTGGCCGGGAACCCTGAGCCGCAAGCCGTGAGCACTGCCGACGCCTCAACGGCACCCACGCCGGGGACTACGCCCACAGGAACAGCGGCGCCGTCACCGTCGGCCTCGCCCGTGTGCGACCTCAACCTCATGACCGTCGCCGCCAAGACCGACAAGCCCGCCTACGGCGCCGAGGAAAAGCCGCTGCTCACCATGACCATTACCAACGGCGGCACCGCCCCGTGCGAGGTCAACGTGGGCACCTCCCAAATGGAGTACCTGCTGATGAGCGGCTCGGACCGGATTTTCTCGTCAAAGGACTGCCAGACGGGCGGCGAGGACCTCATCAAAACCATCCAACCCGGCAAAAGCGAGACTGCGAACTTCCCGTGGCAGCGCAACCGGACGTTGGAAGGCTGCGCCGCGATCACTGCCAAGCCGGGTGCTGGCGGCGCTTACTACACGTTCGAGGCGAGACTCGGGAACAAGTCGAGCCCCAAGGTCGCCTTCCAGCTGAACTAGCGCTCGCCTTTAGAGGAACCGGTCCAGCAGGCTCGCTTCGGCCATGCGGCTCAATCCTTCGCGGACTGTGCGGGCTCGCTGATCGCCGATGCCGTCCACGGTCATGAGGTCGTCGATGGTGGCTGCCATGAGGTTCTGGAGCCCGCCGAAGTAGTCCACCAAACGGTCGGCCACTGCCTTGGGAACGGACTTCAAACCGGACAGCAGACGGTACCCGCGCGGCTGAACCACGGCGTCCAGCTGCTCTACTCCGCCGGCGAAGCCAATGATGTGGGCAATGCGGCTGAGGTCGATCAATTCTGTGGGGCCAAGGTTGAGGAGAGCCTGGACGGCTTCCTCGATCTGCTCAGGAGTGGCGTCGGGATCGGAGTAGTCGCGGATGATGACTTCGCTCCCCGGGCCGCGGCCTACCGTGAGTTCCTCCACCTGGAGGGAGAGCAGGCGGCCGTCTTCACCGAGTTCCAGCACGTACTGGGCGATTTCCTCGGAGATACGGCGAACCATCTCCTGGCGCTGCAGGGTGACCGCAACGTCCCTGACCGTGACCAGTGCTTCGATCTCCAGGGCCGAAAGTGAGCTGGTGACCTGGTCCAGCCTGGCGCTGTACCGCTCCAAGGTCGCCAAGGCCTGGTTGGCGCGGGCGAGGACCTTTTCAGAGCCCTCCAGAACGTGGCGCAAACCGTTCACATAGAGGGCGATGATTTGCATGGACTGGCTGACCGAAATAACGGGAACGCCGGTCTGGATGGCGACACGCTCGGCCGTGCGGTGCCTGGTGCCTGACTCCTGGGTTTCGATGCTCGAATCGGGCACCAGCTGGACGGCTGCCCGAACAATGTTGCTGGCATCCTTGTCACAAATGATGGCGCCGTCCATCTTGGCCAGTTCGCGCAGACGCGTTGGGGAGAAATCGATGCCGATGTCGAATCCGCCCGAACAGATGGAATCGATGGTGCGATCGTAGCCCAGCACAATCAAGGCGCCGGTGCGTCCACGGAGGATGCGTTCGAGGCCATCGCGCAATGGAGTTCCGGGTGCGACTCTGGCAAGGGTCGCCTTGAGCGACTCTTCCGGGCTCCGGGCCATAGGGTTTCCCTTCGAAGGTGCAAGCCATGGCTCACAGACAAGCTGAATCCGGCGTCAGCGCGCACTACCAAAAATGCCCACATGACGACAAGCACAATGATAGGGCTTCCGGACACCGTTAACCGCACCAGCAAGCCCCAAAGTGGGTCATTTCGTGATGTTCGGTGCTGCCTCGAAAGTGGTTTGGCGGCCGATTGATGAAACCCTATTTCCTTCAACCGACCGCCGACCGCGCTAGCGCTGGCCGCGGCTAAGGCCAGTCAGCAAGGCGCTGCCCGCCTCCCGCCACAGTGGCTGGTTACCGGGGCCGGCGGTACTTTCTTCCAGATATTTAATCCAATCGCCGTATTCGCTGATGTCCCGCGCGCTTGCCGCAGCTACGGCATCACATGCGAATCCCACTGCCGTGCTCCCATCGTCCAAGGTGATGGACCCCAGCAGCATGGGTTCGGGCAAGTCGGCGAGGAAAGACCCCAGGGCGGACTCGGAAAGCAACCACCGCTCTGCAACCAGCCCGGTTCCCTGTTCAGATCGAACCACGCCAGGCTTGGGAGGCATGGTTTCCAAGGCCACCATCCGGTACCGTGACGCAGTGACCACTTGGCCGTCCCAGAAAGCTCCACGCCGCTCAAGTTCGGCGGCCAAGGGCTGGCCTTTCCGGTGGGCGCCCACCACCACCAGCGGAACGACGCCGGCGCCCGCGGCAACCGGCCAGGGAACCATTGGCGCGGCAGTCCTGGCACCGGCAGCTCCGGCGGCGAACAGTTCGGGGTGCTCGGGGGTCAGCTCGATCCGCCGTGCAATATCCGCCGCCACCCCATCCTGGAACGTCCGACCAACCACCGTCAGGCCGAACTGGGAGATGCCGTCTGTGTCACGAACAGTTCCTGCCGGAACGGCGACGGCACTGAGGTCGAAGAGGTTGCAGAAATTGGTATACGTACCCATCCGGGAATTGACCCCCACGGGATCGGCCGCGACCTCTGCCAGCGTCGGATGGAAAGGTGCGGTTGGCACGATCAGGGCATCGAAGCCGGCCAGCCGCCGCATAGCCTCTGCGCGGAGCCGCTCCAATGCTGCGGAGTCTGCGACGTACTGGTGTGCGGGGACCTTGCCGGCGGCGGTGATGATCCCCGCCACAGTGGGGTCGAGCGTGGCGGAAACCCCTCCGGCTTGCACCGTGTCAACAAAGTTCCCAACGGCGGCGTAGCGTTCGGCCACCAATCCGCCGTCGTACAGCAGCCGTGCAGCCTCGAGGAAAACGTCCAACTCGATGGCTTCGGCCACCACGCCCGTGGAGCGCAGCCGTTCGATCTGCGCCTCGAACTCGAGCGCCCACGCGTCCGGGAGGGCCGGCAGGGTAGCTGGGTAAGCCACCCGCGGCGTGGCAGGCGCAGCGAGCTTGACGTCCGCGGGCCAGCTGCGGCACTCACCGGCCATGATGCCCATGGCGAGTTCCGCAGTGGCGAGGTCGCGCGCGAAAATCGTGGCGGTGTCCCAGGAACGGCACGCCGGAACTACGCCATCGGTGGACACCACGCCCAGGGTTGGTTTGATCCCCACAATTCCTTGCAGCGCCGCGGGAATCCGGCCCGAACCGGCGGTGTCCGTCCCGATGGCAAGGTCCACGAGCCCCAAGGCCACTGCCACGGCAGAACCCGAACTCGAACCGCCGGAAATACGGTCAGGACGCCGCGAATCGCGCACAATTCCGTAAGGGCTGCGGGTACCCACCAGTCCCGTGGCGAACTGGTCCAGGTTGGTGGCCCCCAGCACCAACGCCCCCGCAGCGCGGAGCCTCGCAACCGGCACCGCATCCCGGGCGGGCACCTCGCCAAAACCGGGGCACGCCGCCGTCGTAATCACACCGGCAACGTCCACGTTGTTCTTCACGGCGAGCAGGAGACCCGCAAGCGGCAGGTCCTCCCCGGCGGCAGCCGCCGCATCGATCCTGGCCGCCTCTGCGAGTAGTTCCTCCCGCCCGCGCAGATGGATCCAAATTTCAGGACGGTGGACGGCGTCAATCGCCCCAAGAGCGGAGAGGACGCGTTCCACGGTGCGCCCGCTCATGACGCGCTTCCTTCCAGCACGAGTGCGGGTTCCCGGATGTCCACAGGCTCAAGCACCACAAGGGCCTCGCCTGCTACCACCTGAGCACCGGCCGTGGGCCGGACTTGTTGGACCACACCATCCACCGGAGCCTGGATGACCGTCTCCATTTTCATCGCCTCGAGGGAAACCAACGACTGGCCGGCCACCACCAGGTCACCGGGTTCCACGTCCACCTTCCACACACTCGCGGCGAACGGGGACGTGACCAAGGTGCCGCCGTCGGGAACCACTACGTCGTCGGCCGGCGGGGCCAAGGACACAGCCTGCTCGGCACGATCGAACTCGCCGGCTTCCTCCCAGGCATGGCGTTCCACGGCGAAAGCAGCGGACTGGGTTTCCCGGAACTCGGCAATGGAGACACTGTTGCGTTCCAGGAATTTCTCATGCTCCGCGAGGGAGAACGTACCTTCCTCAATTTCCACGCCCCGACCCCTTCCAGCAGCCATGTCAGCCCGAAGATCCAGGAGTTCCTCAGGGTTGACCGGGTACCAGGAAATGCGGTCAAAGAACCGGAGAAGCCACGGGGAGCCCGGCTCAAAAGGCGCAGCGTCCGCATAGCGCGACCATACTTGCGTGGTCCGTCCAACAAACTGGTAGCCGCCAGGACCTTCCATGCCGTAAATGCACATGTAGGCACCGCCAATGCCCACGGCGTTCTCCGGGGTCCACGTGCGGGCGGGGTTGTATTTGGTGGTGACCAGCCGGTGCCGCGGATCCAAGGGCGTTGCCACCGGAGCTCCGAGGTATACATCGCCCAGTCCCAACACGAGGTACTCGGCGTTGAAGACTGTATCGAAGACGTCATTCACGGAGTCCAAGCCGTTGATGCGGCGGATGAACTCGATGTTCCACGGGCACCACGGGGCGTCATCGCGGACACCTGCCATGTAACGCTCGATTGCTTCACGGGTAGCGGGATCGTCCCACGACAACGGGAGGCGGACGCTGCGGCTAGGCACCACCAACTCCGAACTGGCAGGGAGCGAAGCATCCACCTCGCGCACCAGGCCCAAAAGCTTGGGAGTGGGCAGGACGGATGGATCAGCCTTGATCTGCAGGGAACGGATGCCCGGGGTCAGATCCACGATGCCCGGGATGCCCAGACGCTCAAGTTCCTGGTGCAGGGCGTGGACGCGGGCACGGAGGCCCAAGTCCAGCACCATGTCCCCGTACTCCACCAGAAGATTGTCATCACCGGAGCGGCGGAAGGTGACCGCCGGCCGCCCCTCGCCTTCAGGCACCCGGCCAAGCACGCCGTCGTCGCCGTCCCCTCGCAGCAGTCCGGCGGCGCTGCTGCTGAAGTCCGTTCCGCCCGGGAGTATCAGCTGCCGTGCAGCGCCGAGTTCCTTGACGGAAGGTGCCTCAACCGAGCGGATCGGCATAAAGCGGACCTTGTCACCAGGCCGCAACTGCCCCAGCTTCCAGCGCTCGCCGGTCACCACGGTGACGGGGCAGACGAAACCGCCAAGGCTGGGACCATCCGGACCCAGCAGGATAGGGGTATCGCCGGTGAAGTCCAAGGCACCCACCGAATAGGCGGTGTCGTGGATGTTGGAGGGGTGCAGCCCGGCCTCACCGCCATCATTACGCGCCCAGCGCGGCTTGGGCCCGATCAGGCGGACGCCGGTGCGGGCGGAGTTGAAGTGGACCTCGTATTCGGCGGCATAGAGCTCTTCAATGTCTTCACGTTGGAAGAATTCCGGTGCGCCATGCGGCCCTTCCACCACTTTCAGCTCCCAGTCGGAAGTGAGTGCCGGGCGGCTCTCCTCAGGAACTACGCCGGGGACGGTTTCGGGGAGGTGGTCGCTGACCGTGCGGAGCACATCGCTGGTCCGCAGCACACGGCCGCCGTGGCCGCCGAACTGGCCCAAGGTGAAGGTGGACGCACTGCCGAGGTATCGGGGAACATCCAGCCCGCCTTCAAAGAGAATGTAACCTCGCAGCCCGGATCCGTCTGCTGACCCGACGTCCAGGAGGCCGTTTTCGGGGACTGTGATGGGCTCCCAGGTGTTGGCCGTGTTGCCGTTGACCGTCACGGTAACGTCCGCGCCGGTGACGCACACCGTTGTGGCGTGCGTGAAACGGAGCGCCGGCCCGGCCATGGTGAATTCCAGCCCGGGTGCGCCCTCCGGGTTACCCAGCGCGACGTTGCCCAGCCGGAACGACAAATCATCCATGGGTCCGCTGGGCGGCACGCCGATCTGCCAGAGACCCGTCCTGCCCGGCCAGTCCTGCACGCTGGTTTGGAGGCCGGGCCGTTCAACGGTGATCCGGGGCTCAGGATCGCCCACGGTGTTCAAGGTTCCAGTGGAATGTTCTGCTGCACGAACTACCTCCATCCCGGCCACGGCACGCAGCATGCCCAGATTCGTTTCGATACCGTCGATCCGGGTCTCTGCCAGCGCAGCGGCCAGGGCGTCGAACGCGGCGTCGCGGGTGGTACCGGACGTGATGACCTTGCCCAGCAGGGGATCGTAGCTGGTGGAGACTTCGCTGCCGGTCTCCACCCAGGCGTCAATGCGTACGACGTCGGAGGCCGGGTATTGCGCGTTGGTGACCGTTCCGGCGCTGGGCTGGAAGTTCCGGGCAGGGTCTTCTGCGTAGATGCGGGCTTCCACTGCGTGTCCTGAGACGGGCACACTGTCCGGCACTCCCTGAAGCACTGGCTCCTGCTGGGCCAAATTCAGCATCCACTCCACCAGGTCCACTCCGGTGATGGCTTCGGTGACGGGGTGCTCAACCTGCAGCCGGGCGTTGACTTCCAGGAAGGATGCTTCCCGGCGGACGGGGTCGTAAACGAACTCAACCGTGCCTGCAGAGCGGTAGCCCACGGAGGCGCAAAGCGCACGGGAGCTCCGGTGTAGTTCCTCCCGCAAAGCGTCCGGGAGATCTGGTGCGGGCGCTTCTTCAAGTACTTTCTGGTGGCGTCGTTGCAGTGAGCAGTCGCGGTCACCGAGGCTTACTACGCGGCCCTCACCGTCCCCGAACACCTGGACTTCCACGTGGCGGGCATGCTCGATGTACCTTTCAGCGAAGACGCCGGCAGTTCCGAAGCTGGAGCTGGCCAAACGGGCCACCCGGGAGTAATTGTCGCGGAGTTCGGCTTCGTCGCGGCAAACTGCCATGCCGATGCCGCCGCCACCGCCGGTTGCTTTGAGCATGAGCGGGTAGCCGATGGTTTCCGCCGCTGACACGGCTTGGTCCACGTCGTCAAGCAGGCCGGATCCCGCGATCATGGGAACGCCTGCACGTTGCGCTGCATCCCTCGCTGTGTGCTTGGTCCCGAAGATTCGGAGCTGTTCGGGGGTGGGCCCCACAAAGACGAGCCCTGCTGCCTCCACCGCTTCGGCGAAAGCAGCGTCCTCGGACAAGAATCCGTAGCCGGGGTGAATGGCACCGGCGCCGGTGGCAGCCGCCGCATTCAGGATGGCCTCTACCTTCAGATAGGACTCCTTGGCGGGTGCAGGTCCCAACAGGACGGCCTCATCTGCGAGCTTCACATGCTTGGCGCCACGGTCAGCCTCGGAGAAAACGGCAACAGTGCGCAGCCCCGCCTTGCGTGCCGATTCGATGATCCGGCAGGCGATCTCGCCGCGGTTGGCAATGAGAAGGGTGTCGAAACGGTTCATGCGCGGGCCTCCGGACGTGTGACGATCATGCGCACCGGCGTGGGGTTGAAGCCGTTGCAAGGGTTGTTGATTTGGGGGCAATTGGACACCAGCACCAGGGTGTCCACTTCGGCGCGGAGTGCCACGCGCTTGCCGGGTGCGGACAACCCGTCCACAATGCCCAGGGCGCCGTCCGGATCCACCGGCACATTCATGAACCAGTTGATGTTGGACACCAGGTCCTTCTTGCCCAATTCCCACTTGGCGCCTTCAATGAGGAAGTTCTCCACGCAGGCGTGCTGTTCATGGGTGTGCTGGCCGTAGCGGAGGGTGTTGGATTCCTGCGAGCAGGCACCGCCAATGGTGTCGTGGACGCCAACCTCATCAGCCACCACGGTCATGAGTTCCCGGCCGCTGTCTGCGCGCAGGATGGAGCCGGTGGTGAGGAAGATCGAGCCCTGACCCGCGATGGTCGCCGCTGCTGAGTACCGTGTCCCGGTGTCATGTGCTGCGTAGAGGATGCAATCCACGGCCTGGTTACCGTCCAGGTCCACAATCGTCAGGATGTCACCGGCTGCCACCACGGCGGACCACGGGCCGCGTGCTTCCACCAGTTCGTCCAGGACTACTTTCCCGGGGACCAGTGCGGGGCTGATATCTGCGACTGCATTCATGCTGATGTCCTTGCGTTGTAGTCGAGTTCTGTGTTGTGGAGGGCCAGACGCCCTTCCGGGCCCAGGTCAACAGTGAAGTTTCCGTCTACGAGGGCCGCGAGGTCCTGCGGAGCCCGCCACGCCACGATGTCCACGGCGCTTCCGGTGAAGTCCGGGCGTGGGTCCAGCGGGTGGGCGGTATTGGCCAGCACCAGCACCGCGTCCATGTGGAGGAGAAGTTCGACGACGGCCCCGGCGCCGGCGCTGCCGGCAAACTGCGTGCGGCCATTCCGGTCCACGGTGACGCCCTTGAAAAATGACAACGACGGCGGCAATTCCCTTTGGCCGACCCCGTGCTTCATGCCGCCAAGAGTGAGGAGTTCGCGGCCTGCCGGTGACGGGCTGTGGGCTGAGCCGGCACCGTACTTAGCCGTGTTACCAGCCAGGTTGGTGGTGCCGGTGAGGGCATCGTGATTGCCGGAGGAATCGGCCACAACGGTTGCCATGAGCCGTCCGGCGTCGGAAAGAAGCGGGTGGCCCGTGGTCATGTAGGCCTGCCAGGGGACTTTGACTGTGTCCGCAACGTTGAGCCGCTCATGCTGGGCACCGCTTCGGATGATGACAGCGTGAACGCAAGCATCGCCGTCGAGGTCCGTGAGCCTCAGGCGCGTCCCGCGGGCCAGTTCCAGATGGGTGTAGCGGCCGAAGGCGAGTGTTTCCGCCCAGGTCAGGGAGTCCTTTGCCTCCGCGGGGAGGTTTTGGGTCAAACGTGCAGGGGCCGAAGCTGGCGGGACGTGGATCATGGTTTCGGCTGCGCGACCGTGCTGGGCCCGTGCATGCAGCTTGGCGCCGGCAGTCGTGGCGGTGCCGGGAGCGCTTTCAAGAGTCTGAGTCATGGCAATCATTTCTGTACTGGTGTTGGACCTGGTGCTGGAGCTGGAACTGACGGTGGCAGGGGTCAGCCGGCGGTAGCGCCCTTGTTTTCCCGGACCCGGATGTTCCGCCGGACCCAGAGGCCCAGGAGGAGGACGGCGCCAACCATGATGGGGGCGGAGAAGAGCAGGATCCCGTGTTCGCCGGAGGGGTCGTACACTTCGGGGCGTGGCCAGGAAAGGTTGACGACCATCAGTGCGCCATACAGCACGGCCAGGATGTTGACCGGCAAGCCCCAACGGCCCAGTGAGAAGAGCCCGCCCGGCATGGTCTGCCCTACCCTGCGCCAATCGCCCCTGAAACGGCTGAGCAACTGCGGCACCGTGACCATCAGGTACGCCAGGTACACCATCACGATGCACACACTGCAGAGGGTGGTGAAGAGTGCCGAGTTGCCGATGTTGATGGCGAGGATGCCCACAGCCATGGCGCCGATCGCGATGGACGGCCACATAGGGGTTCCGCGCTGGGGGTGGACCCGCGAGAGCAGGGAGGAAGCCGGCAGCTTGCCGTCGCGGGCCATGGAGAACACCAGGCGCGAACCTGCCGTTTGGATGGCCAAGGTGCAAACGAAGATGGCGATTGCCACATCAACCAGCAGTACTTTGCCCCAGAAAGTGCCCAGCACAGCGGTGAGTACGTAGGGCAGTCCCTCGGTGGCGAGCCGGCCGTCGTCCAGACTTGGCGCTGCCATCAGTGCGGCGATGATCATGAGTCCGCCGCCAATACCGGAGATAATCAGTGCGGAAAGGATGGTGCGCGGGGCCGTCTTGCGGGGGTTCTTGGTTTCCTCCGAGAGTTCGCCGGCGGAGTTGAAGCCCACCATCACGTATGCGGCCATCAACCCGGACACCATGAAGGCACCCACTGCGCCGAGGTCCGAGGTTGTGACAACACTGACGTCCGCTACTACCCCGGGGCCGCGCTGCGCGGCCGAGAACAGGGCAAGGATCACCGCGGCGACGCCCACAATCTCGCAGGTGACGCCGATGGAGTTTACGTGCGACATGAGCTTCACGCCCAGGCAGTTGATCACCGTGGTGATCACCAGGAGTACGGCGCCAAGGATGACTGCGTTCGCCGCACCAGTGGGGGACGTCAGTGAGGGGTCGCCGCCTACCACTTGGAAGCCATCCCACAACTGGGGGAGGACCACCTGGAGCGCGATGGCTGCGGCGGCAGCAGTGATGACCTGGGCGATGGACATGAACCAGCCGGCGAACCAGCCCACCACCTCGCCGCCCATGCGTCGCGACCATTGATAGACGGCCCCGGACAACGGGTAACGGGCGGCGAGCTCCGCGAAGTTCAATGCCACAAGCAATTGGCCCACCAGTACCACCGGCCACGTCCAGAAGAAGGCCGGACCGGCAAAGGAGTAGCCGAAGGCGAAGAGCTGGAAAATGGTGGTGAGGATGGAGACAAACGAAAAACCTGCGGCGAACGATGCGTAGCGGCCCAGCTTGCGGTGCAGGGTGGGCTGGTAGCCAAGTGCTGTCAGGTCTGCATCGTCGGTGCGGCTGGTCGCCGTCGAAAGGGTGGAAGTCATCGGGTTTCTCCGTGTCTGGAACGGGATGTGGAACCAGCCCGGAGAGGTTTCTGACCACCCGTCCGGAATATCGGTCACTTGATAGTTTTCCAGCGCGGTGTCCCCGCAGCGTTTCGCCTATGTAAAGCCTTGGTTACCGCGTATTTCCGGGGTGTAAATGAAAACTCACCATCTTGGGAGCACCCAATGAAGGGGCCCTTTGCAGTCGCCGCGATGCAAGAATGAAGGGTGACTACAGCCGGACCGGGACGCCCCCGCAAGCAGCAGGCGGTGCGCCCTGGAGCCACCGCCCGTGACGAAATACTGGACGCGGCAGCCGAGCTTTTCACGGGGCAAGGGTTCGCGAACACCTCCACGCGGGCCATCGCCGATGCCGTGGGAATCCGGCAATCGTCGCTGTATCACCACTTCTCCACCAAGGACGAGATCCTGGGTGAACTCCTCGGCGGGACGGTATCCACCAGCCTGGACTTCGCGCGGGCGATTCGTCAGCACTCGGCTGACGCTGTGTCGGCTGCGGCACGACTGCACGCCGTGGTGCTGTTCGACGGCTCCCAGCTCTGCAATTCGAGATGGAACCTCGGGGTGCTCTATCACCTGCCGGAGGCGAGGGCCGAGATCTTTCAGCCGTTCATGGCAGCCCGAAAAGAACTCAGGACCATCTACTCGGAGCTGGGTCGGGAGCTCGCGCGCGTCTCCGATGCCGACCAGGGCCTCGGAGACACCGCATTCCGGCTTGTGGAGTCCCTGATCAACCTCCGCGCGGACGGACTCATCTCAACGGACTCGGCGTCCACCACGGCAGATACGGTCATGATCCTCGCCGGCCTCAAACGGGAGCTTCCGGCGGTGAGGACTGCCAGTAGAGATCTCATCAGCCGGTTTGGAGACGTACCCGAGCGGGTGTCGTCCATGAAAAGCGCCTAGTAGTCCACCTGCCGCTTCAACTTGTTCCCCAGCCACAGCATCGCCAAGCTCACCAGCAGGAAGCCGACTGAGATGGCCACGGCAAACACCACCACGCCGCCCCAACCGCCGGCCCGGGCGGGATCGATGAACCAGTACGGGTACCAGTTGACGAACGCACCGCGAATGAGGCTGTAAACCAGGTAGCCAATCGGGTAGAGCAGCCAATACCAAATGTGCTTGGGGCGCAGGGTGGCCCTGGGCGGTTGAAACAGCCAGTCCGCAACCATCACCACGGGCATCAGATAGTGGACCACAAAGTTGACCCAGGGGAGCAGGGATCCAAGGTCTTCGCCAGCCAGAAGGGCACCAAATACCAGGCCCACCACGGCCATGGCGATGGTGGCAGTGCCCCGAGTGACGTCATCAAGCTCGCTGGGGCGCTTCCGGACCAACACCCTGTAGCCGCTGATCAGGAGCACCAACGCGGCGAAGATGTTGGACAGGTTGGTGAAGTAGCTGAAGAAGTTCCAGAAGTCGTAGCCCATGCCCAGATGAACCGTCAGCTGTGTTCCCACCGCCACCAAGGTCAGAAGGCCAAAGAAAAAGCGTCCCCCGATAAGCACATTCCGTTTGGTCATGCCTCTCATCCTCGCTGAACACCCGGCTCTGGAGGCACCCGACACCCCGGCAGGATTACGTGATCAGCAGTTCCAGCGCCTCAGCCAGATGACCCACTTCGCGCACAGAGAATCCCTCCGGGATAACACCGGCACCGGCCGGGCTCGCCGGAACAATGGCGTGCGTGAAGCCAAGCCGGTGTGCTTCCTGGATGCGCTGGTTGATCCCCGGCACGGGACGCACCTCGCCGGCCAAGCCAACCTCGCCGAAAGCAATCAGCCGTTGGGGGAGTGCCTTGCGGGACTTCGCCGACGCCACAGCCAGCGCAACCGCCAGATCCGTGGCCGGCTCCGTGAGCTTCACGCCGCCCACGGTTGCCACATAGGAATCATCCTTATGAAGCATGCAGCCCGCCCGCTGCTGAAGAACTGCCAGCAGCATGGCCACGCGGGAGCTCTCCAGCCCGCTGGTGGCGCGGCGGGGTTGCGAGTTGGCGCTCTCGGCAAGGAGGGACTGAACCTCCGCCAGCAGCGGCCTGCGACCCTCCATGGTCACTGTGATGCACGTGCCCGAAACGGGCTCACGCGTGCGTGAGACGAACAGCCCGCTGGGATCAGCCAGTCCCTCGATGCCGGCCTCATTAAGATCAAAACATCCGACGTCGTCCGTGGCGCCATAGCGGTTCTTGACGGCCCTCAGCAGGCGCAGACGGGAGTGGCGCTCGCCTTCGAACTGGCACACGACGTCCACCAAGTGTTCCAGCAAACGCGGGCCGGCGATGGTGCCTTCCTTGGTCACGTGGCCCACCAGCAGCGTGGTCATGTTGCGTCGCTTGGCCGCTGAAATGATCGACGCCGCGACCTCGCGAACCTGCGACACACCACCGGCGCTGCCTTCGACATCCGCGCTGCTCAGCGTTTGCACGGAGTCCACAATCAGCAGCTTGGGTTCCAACTTCTCCACCTGGCCAAGCGCTTGCCCGAGATCAGTTTCGGCAGAAAGATAAAGAGTATGGGCGACGGCGTCGATCCGCTCAGCGCGCAGCTTCACCTGTGCCGCGGATTCTTCGCCGGTGATGTACAGGACATCCTGCCCGGTGCGTGCGAACTTCGCCGCTACATCCAGCAACAGCGTGGACTTCCCGACGCCGGGCTCCCCGGCCAGCAGGATTACGGCACCTGGAACGAGCCCTCCGCCGAGGACGCGGTCCAGTTCGTCCACTCCGGTGGGCAGGAACGCCGCGGTGGTCCCATCCACCTCAGCGATACGGCGGGCCGGCTCCAAAACGGTTGCCGCCGCCGTCGTACGCGCTACGGTGGCGCCGTACTCCTCAACCGTTCCCCAGGCCTGGCACTCACCGCAACGGCCCACCCACTTGACGGCCGTCCAGCCGCATTCGGCGCACTTGTAAGCGGGTGTTTTGGATGCGCGGGAGGTCTTGGAAGCCATGGGTTCAAGCGTAGTGGCGGGGGCTGACAGTATTAGCCGCTAAAGCGCCGGCAGGACCGCCCGGGCCTCTTCCGGCTCCATCCCGCTCGCCTCCAGCAGGTCCACCATGAGCGGACGGAACAGCATGACCACGGTTTCGCCCTCGAGCCTCTGGACGTCGAGCATCTTGGGATGCAACCGGGCAGCGATGTCCGCGAGCTCGTTGCGGGCACGGCGGAGGTGAACCCTGCGTGTCCCTTCGCTCTGCTCGGAGAGGCCGATGGTCATCTCATCGATCGCAGCAGCGGTTTCCTGCAGGACTTCGGAGATACTGTCGATCGCTTCGTCGGACAACGCGGCATGGTTGATCGCACTGGTGAGGCGCCGCGCAAACACGCGGCTGTTACGCAGCGCAAGATCGATGTACTCCAGCGAATGCTCCAAACCGGCGAGTTCGTCGCGATGCCTCCTGTGGGCTGGTGCCAGCGTCGCAACTTCACCGGAAGCCCGCAAAGTCTGCCGCATCCGGTCCACCAGCGGCTGGCAGTTTCGGCCACGGATCAGGGCATGCCAGGCCTGGGTGGAATCGCTGTCGATCATGGCCTTGGCACATTCACGCAGCACTTCCGCGAGCTCATACAAGATTTTCTGTACGTCCTTGCGGGGCTCCCGCCGCGGATCCTTCGGCACCAGAATGGTCACCAGCAACGCAAAAACGCCGCCGATCACGGCGTCCAAACTTCGCGTGAAAGGCCCGCCGGCCGGCGCCGGCAGCAGCACCACCAGCAACGACTGCAAACCCAGTTGGGTGGTGAAGATCGTGCCGCTGTCCAGGAACCTGGCCAACAGGATAGAGAAGAGAAGAACGACGGCGGCCTGCCAGATCCCGGCGCCCAGCCAGTGAAGCAGCAGGTCGCCCACCACGATGCCCAGTGTGCAGCCAAGGCCTACCTCGATCACGCGACGCAGACGCGGATCGCGGGAGAAGCCGAGCGCTATCAAGGATGAAGTAGCAGCGAACAGCGGCCCTTGATGACCGAGCACGTACTCAGCGAAAGCGTAGGCGCCCACAGCACACACCGTCATCTGGATGGCCGGCGTCAGGGAATTGCGGCTACGGACCAGGCCCGTCCGGACTCTGGCACGCAGGAACCTCTTGCTTGCAGAAAATCCCTTCGCGGCGGCCATGCGTTCCAGTCTATTTGCCCGGCTGGCGTTCCCACGAAGTGCAACTACCGCAGGGCATGTTCCGCTCAAGGTGGCGCGCGCCGCATAACCCAATGGTCCGCCGTCGTTCACCTTCCGTTCACCTTTCACCGCAGGTCCCGTTACCTGCGCTCCTTACCTTCAGTAAAGGAACACATTGGTCCATAGCTCGCGCACGCCGAAATCTCCGTTCGGCCCGCATCGAAGAATCCCTGGAAGGGGCACATCCAAGTGAAGGCAACTCACTTCGGCCGCAACGCGGCAATCGCGGTCATCGCAGCCGGCGCTCTCGCGCTCACTGCTTGCGGTTCAGACAACGCAACGGGCACCACTGGCGGCACCCAGTCGGCAGCCTCCGGCCCCAAGGTCACCGGCACCCTGACCGGCATTGGCGCCTCCTCCACCGGCGCAGCAATGGACGCCTGGAAGGCCGGCTTCTCCGCCGCAAACTCCGGCGCAACAGTTCAGTACTCCCCGGACGGCTCCGGCGCAGGCCGCAAGGCCATCATCGATGGCTCGGCGCAGTTCGCCGGCTCGGACGCCTACCTGAAGGACGAGGAGCTCGAAAGCTCCAAGGCCAAGTGCGGCCCCGAAGGCGCCATCAACATCCCGGTGTACATCTCCCCGATCGCTGTTGCCTTCAACGTCCCCGGCGTCACGGACCTGAAGCTCGACGCCGTCACCGTGGCCAAGATCTTCCGCGGCGAAATCGCCAACTGGAACGATCCCGCAATCGCCGCCCTCAACGAAGGCGTCACCCTGCCGGACCTCAAGGTCACCCCCGTAAACCGCTCTGACGACTCCGGCACCACCACCAACTTCACCGACTACCTCGCAGCTGCTGCTCCCGAGGTTTGGACGGATAAGGCCGCCGGCATCTGGCCTGCAACACTTCCGGGCGAAAACGCCAAGGGCACTTCCGGTGTCGTCAAGGTTGTCACCGACACCCCGGGTGCCGTGACCTACGCCGATGACTCCGCTGTTTCCGGCAAGCTGGGCACTGCGTCCATCAAGGTTGGCGACGAGTTCGTCAAGATCTCCGCCGAAGCCGCTGCCAAGGCCGTCGAAGCCGGCAAGCCCGTTGACGGCCGCGCCGCCAACGACGTCGCCATCAAGCTGGACCGCAAGACCACGGCATCGGGCGCCTACCCCGTAGTCCTCGTTTCGTACCACGTTGTCTGCACCACGTACGAGACCAAGGAAGTTGCTGACCTGGTCAAGGGCTTCGAAACCTACGTCGTTTCCGACGAAGGACAGAAGACCGCAGCTGACGCCGCGAAGTCCGCACCGCTCTCCAAGGCGCTGCAGGACAAGGCAAAGGCCGCTATCGAAACCATCAAGGCCAAGGCCTAAGGTTTCCCGGCGGGTTTGCTGAACCCGGCTGAACACTGAAGTTCCCTGTCCCGCGCGGGGTGGCCGCAGAGCCGCTCCGCGCAGGGCAGGGAACTTAGCCATGTAAGACCAGTTCACTGAGACTGAAGGATCGTGAAGTGACCACCAACTCCCTGACAACCTCCCAAGGCGCAGGACGCGCCGGGGACAAGGTTTTCTCCGGGGCCGCCATGGCCGCAGGGTGCCTGATTCTCGCGGTCCTCTTCGGAGTCGCGTTGTTCCTTGTGGTGCAGGCAATCCCTGCCCTGACCGCTCCGGCTGAGGACATCCAGGGCGGCAACGGCTTCTTCGCCTACATCGCCCCGATTGTGGTGGGCACACTGATTGCCGCCGTGATCGCCCTCGTCATCGCCACCCCCGTGGCAATCGGCGTGGCACTGTTCATTTCGCACTACGCCCCCCGCCGGCTCGCTTCCGGTTTGGGCTACGTGGTGGACCTCCTCGCCGCCATCCCCTCCGTGGTCTACGGCGCCTGGGGTGCGGCTTTCCTGGCCAAGGAAATCTCCCCGGCCTACGACTGGCTGGCCACCTACCTCGGTTGGATCCCGATCTTCGAGGGACCAGCATCCGCCACCGGCAAGACCATCCTGACCGCAGGCATCGTCCTCTCCGTCATGGTCCTGCCCATCATTACCTCCCTGTCCCGCGAAATCTTCCTGCAGACCCCCAAGCTGCACGAGGAAGCAGCGCTCGCACTCGGAGCTACCCGCTGGGAAATGATCAAAATGGCCGTGCTGCCCTTCGGCCGCCCGGGCATTATCAGCGCCATCATGCTGGGCCTCGGGCGAGCACTAGGTGAGACCATGGCCGTTGCCCTGGTGCTCTCCTCCGGGGTCCTCACCGCGAGCCTCATCCAGTCCGGCAACCAGACCATCGCCGCGGAAATCGCCCTGAACTTCCCGGAAGCCAGCGGTATCAAGGTCAACACGTTGATCGCCGCCGGTCTGGTGCTGTTCGTCATCACCCTGGGCGTGAACATGATCGCCCGCTGGATCATCACCCGGCACAAAGAATTCTCGGGAGCCAACTAAATGTCCGCCACAGTAGTCCGCAAGCGCTCAGCGCTCACCAAGGGCCAACTGCCCAAGTTCGCGCCCTACATTGTCCTGGCCGTCGCACTGATCGTCGGCGCGGCCATCCTGGCGCTCATCGGCTTCAATGCCTTCGGGTGGGGCATTGTCTCCGCCATCCTGTTCGCCGTGGGCCTGGTCTCCTGGAGCGGTGCCGTTGAAGGTGCCCGCAAGGCCAAGGACAAGCTCGCCACATGCCTGGTGGTTGGTGCCTTCCTGATTGCGTTGCTGCCCCTCATCTCGGTCATCGTCACAGTGCTGGTCAACGGCATCCCCGGCCTCATCACTCCCGGCTTCCTGGGCACCTCCATGAACGGTGTCACGGGTGCTTTCGACAACAAGGCAGTGGAGGAAGGCGCCCCCGTCCTGGGCGGCATCTACCACGCACTGTTGGGCACCATCCAGATCACACTCCTTGCTACGGTCATCTCAGTGCCCGTAGGCCTCCTCACCGCGATCTACCTCGTGGAATACGGCAACGATCGTCCGCTGGCCCGCGCCATCACGTTCTTCGTGGATGTCATGACCGGCATCCCGTCCATCGTGGCCGGCCTCTTCGCGGCAGCGTTCTTCTTCGCCATCGTGGGCCCCGGCACCAAGACCGGTGCGGTAGCCGCCGTCGCGCTTTCCGTCCTGATGATCCCTGTTGTGGTTCGCTCCAGCGAGGAAATGCTGAAGATCGTCCCAAACGAGCTCCGCGAGGCCTCGTACGCGCTGGGCGTCCGTAAGTGGCGCACCATCACCAAAGTGGTTATTCCGACGGCGATCTCCGGTATCGCTTCCGGCGTCACCTTGGCGATCGCCCGCGTTATCGGCGAAACCGCGCCGATCCTGGTGACCGCAGGCTTCGCCACCACCATCAACAACAATGTGTTCGGTGGTTGGATGGCCTCGCTGCCCACGTTCATTTACACGCAGATCCTCAACCCGACGTCGCCGTCCAACCCTGCTCCCTCGGACCAGCGTGCCTGGGGCGCCGCGCTGGTGCTGATCATCCTGGTGATGCTCCTGAATCTGGGAGCCCGCCTCATCGCCCGTCTGTTCGCACCCAAAACGGGACGCTAGCCGGGCCGACCGCCAGTCATCGGGCGGCACCTTCAAACTTCCACACCCCCAAGGAACAAAGGAACACCATGTCTAAGCGCATCGACGTCAAAGACCTGAATGTCTACTACGGCAACTTCCTGGCCGTCGAGGACGTCAACATCAACATCCAAGCCAAGTCCGTCACGGCCTTCATCGGCCCGTCCGGCTGCGGCAAGTCCACCTTCCTCCGTACGCTGAACCGTATGCACGAGGTCCTTCCCGGCGCACGCGTCGAAGGCGAAGTACTTCTGGACGGCGACAACCTCTACGGTCCCGGCGTGGACCCCGTAACCGTCCGCACGCAGGTGGGCATGGTCTTCCAGCGCCCCAACCCGTTCCCCACCATGTCCATCCGAGACAACGTGCTGGCCGGCGTGAAGCTGAACAACAAGAAGATCTCCAAGGGCGCAGCCGATGCCCTCGTTGAGAAGTCCCTGGTGGGCGCCAACCTGTGGAACGAGGTCAAAGACCGCTTGGACAAGCCGGGCTCCGGCCTTTCCGGTGGCCAGCAGCAGCGTCTGTGCATCGCCCGCGCGATCGCCGTTGAGCCCCAGGTGATCCTCATGGACGAGCCCTGCTCCGCGCTGGACCCCATCTCTACCCTGGCCGTTGAGGACCTTATCAACGAGCTCAAGGACCAGTACACCGTTGTCATCGTCACGCACAACATGCAGCAGGCCGCGCGTGTGTCCGACAAGACCGCGTTCTTCAACATCGCAGGCACGGGCAAGCCCGGCAAGCTGATCGAGTTCGCTGACACCACCAGCATCTTCAATAACCCTGGTCAGAAAGCAACGGAAGACTACGTCTCCGGCCGCTTCGGATAAGGGGTTCTACAGGTTCCGGCTTCTCTGGGGGGAGTCGGCACAGAACGACGGCGGCCGTCGCCTTGGGGGTACGGCCGCCGTCGTTCTTTCTTGGGTTTACAGGTCCGCGAGGGGCGAGAACGCCAGCTCCAGGATGAAGGCCGCGGCTGCCGTGATCAACGGTGTGGCCACCCAGAACAACAGCACCCTCCTGACCAGGCGCCTGTTGACGGTGTGGAATCGCTGATTCACGCCCGAACCCAGCACGGAGGCGGTCAACGTGTGGGTGGTGGAAAGCGGCAGGTGAAATCCGATGGCGCCGATGAAGAGCATTACGGACGTCAGAGTCTGCGCCACGAAACCGCGCAGCGGATCCACCCGAATAAGTTTGTGGCCGAGGGTGTGGGAGATTCGCCAGCCGCCGAACATGGTGCCCGCAGTGAGCATGATGGCGGTGACCAGCAGGATCCACAGAGGCACGTCGCTGCCGCTGGACAGGCCCGCGGCCACCATGGCCAGCACCATGACAGCGGCCGTGCGCTGACCGTCCTGGAGCCCGTGGCCGAATGCCACAGCCGCAGTCGAGATGGCCTGTGCCCGCCGGAACCGCCGGTTCACCACGTTGGGTTGGGTGTAGCGGGCAGCCCACGTGACAGGCCACACCAGCAGGTATGCGGCCACGAAGGCGATGACGGGGGAGAGCACCAGGGGCAGGGCAACCTGGGTTAGCAGGACATTGTCCATGCCTCCCACAGCGTTGCCGCCCACAAGGACACTCGCGGCCCCGGCGCCGATCAGGCCGCCGATCAATGAGTTCGTGGAGGATAAGGGAATTCCCCGCCACCACGCGTACACGCCCCACAAGATGGCGGCGGTAAGCGCGGACGCCAGCATGGTGAGCCCACTGGCGCCCTCCGGCAACGTGATCCACGATTGCGTGAAGGCGAGGATAAAGGTGCCGCTGAGCATGGCACCCACAAAGTTGAAGATGGCAGCCAGGAGCACCGCGATTGACGGCGTGAGGGCACGGGTCCGCGTGGACAGCGCGACGGCGTTGGAGACGTCGCGGAAGCCGTTGAGGAACGCGAACCCGGAGGCCAAAGCAACGACGAGGACCAGGAAGGCGATGGTCACGTCATGATTCCTTGACGATGATGCTGCCTACCTGCGTGGCGACCTTCCGCATGTCCTTGGTAACTTCCACCAGCTGGTTGGCGATGTCCCGGTGCCGCGCGTACTGCGTGGACTTCATATCCTTGAGCATCTCGGCCACCCAGATCCGGTGCGACCGCTCTGCACGCTTGGCCAGGCGAAGGATCTCGATCCAGTAGTCCTCAAGTTCGTCCAGGTCCTCGAGTTTCCGCATGGCATCCACGGTGAGCTCAGCTTGGCGGCTGATGATCTCCAGCTGGTCTGCAGCACGCTTGGGCAGGCGATCCAGTTTGTAGAGCGCCACGAGGTCTCCGGCAGCATCAAGCTTCTCCATGGCCTCATTGAGGTGGCGGGACAGTGTGTACATGTCCTCGCGGGGGAGGGGGTTCACGAAGCTGGTGCGCATGTGCGTCAGCAGCGCGAAGTGGAGGTCCAGGGACTTGGACTCGTGCTCGTGCAGTTCTTCTGCGAGGCGCTGGTGCTCACTGGCAGGCGCACCAAGGATTTCGGAGAGCGTTCCAGTAGCGGCAACAATGACGCCGGCCATCTGCGCGAGCAGTACGAGCCCGGCAGGTTCCTGGGGAAAAAGGCGCAGCTTCATTTCGCTTCCGGGCTGGGGACGGGCGGGCGGCGGGCGGCTTGACTTGACGCAGCCCATTTCGATCCCAACTTTACCGGTCCGGCGACGACGCTTGGAAAGCGACCGGGAGCGTGGCGGGCAGTTGTCCCCATCGCTGAGCGTGGGGAATCGTGCAATGCTGGTCACACACCGAATTAATCCAATCAATGGGGGAATTGTGCATCTCAACAATGTAGTGAAAATCACCAGCCTCGCGGCGGCTGGCCTGCTGGCACTGACCGCCTGTGGCGGAGCAACGGCGGGCTCGACGACGGGTGGTTCGGAACCGTCCTCGCCCTCGTCGTCCTCGTCCGCGCCCGCCTCACCGTCACCTTCGGCGTCCGCGCTGGCCTCGACCTCATCAGAGGGTGCCGCCACCTCCTCCGGCTCGTACAAGGTTGCCGCCTGGGCGCTGCCGATTTTAGCGGCGGGGGACAAGCTGGGCAGCCTCAAGGGCGAGAGCTTCAGCGTGGACATCTACCAGGTGGCCACCGACGTGGCGTCCAAGGACAGCATGTTCGTGGACAAGGAAACCAAGGAAAACCTGCTCAAGAAGGGCGACCCCGTGGTGTACCTGAACTACGTGGTCACCAACACCTCGTCCGCAGACATTCCCCTGAGCCACTCGCTGGTCACTCCAAAGGCCAAGTACTTGGACTGGAAGTACCTCGGCGGCATGCCCTCGGATTCCAGCAGCGACGGGTACAAGAAGCACGGGCTGAGCAGCACCGGAACCAAGCTCAAGGAGAAGGCCCCGTTCGTGCTGAAGCCGGGTGAGTCCTTCAATATCGCTGAAAACTTCGGCTATACCGCGGGCAAGGAAACTGAAATCTCGGCCACCATGACGCCCCAGGATGCCGCCGGCGACCTTGATCACGACAAGAAGGACAAGGCGGAAACCACTGTCACGCTGAAGTAGTCCTGCTGGTCTGCCCGGGTCCGCCTCAGCGCCGGCCCGGGCAAACTGCGTCAGGGCATAAAAATGGTGCCGAACCGGATACGCCTCTCGGCGGTAGGCCGCTCGAAGCGGCTGTAAGTTGAAGCCCGGGGGTTTCGCGGTTCGACACCAGTTTTAGTTTTCACCGTCAGGCGGGCTAAGTCAACATTGACAGGCCGGGCCCAACGTGGGTACGTTTCGCCTCTTTTGCTGCTTAGTCGAGCTCTCCCAGGCGCCACGCGTTGGCCGCATGCTCGAGGTCTTCGGCCGTCTTCACCAGCTGGTGCGAATTGCGTGTGAGCTTGCTGGCGTGGCCTTCATTGCTGTGTTCAGCACCGTCGGCGAGGGTCGCCTGGCCGAGCGCCACTACCCGGCAGAATGCGGCGGAACGTTCCAGCGCGACGTCGAACTCGCCGTCGAAGGCGCCGGACAAAATGGCGTCGGCCATGGTCTTCATTTCATCTGCTCCGGGCGGCTCAGCTGCGCCGGCCACCACGTTGGAAACCTGCGCGGTGTCGCGTCCGGCCCTGAAATAGACCGAGATTTTCTCGGGGTTCTGGATGGTGGCGGCGCGGAGGGCGTAAAGCCTCCAGAGCGCGCCCGGAAGGCTTCGCGCGGGGCTCTCAGCCCACATCTCGGCGATGGCTTCAAGGCCCTGTTCGTCGGCCAGTTTCACCAGCCGGCGCGTGACCTTGGGGTCGTCGCTGTCGCGGCCCCGTCTGACGAGGGCTTGTGCCGCGAGGTGCGCGGCCTCGGAAACGCGCGCCGGGTCAGCCCCACCTGCGAACGGTTCGAAATCGATGGGCGCGAAGGGCTTGGGCTTGTGGTGCCTGTTTGCTCCGCCGTACGCACGTGATCCTGGCTGTTCGCTCATGACTTCACCGTACTCCTGTGCTCTGGTGGGGTCGAGTAACGGTTGTCGGGCCGGTTGTTCCTGTACCTCTGTGCCGCCACCACTTACTTTGCCGCCGCATCACGCGCGACACGCCGCTACGGCCGCGCGTCGCCGTCGAACCTGTTCCCAAAGTGGGTGACGACGGCGCATGTCACCTTGAGTTCCTTGTCTGCCTTGACGTTGGGGTACAGTATTCATGGCTGTTTCTACAGCTGGAGGGGCCTTTAGCTCAGTTGGTAGAGCATCGGACTTTTAATCCGTGGGTCGTGGGTTCGATCCCCACAGGGCCCACCCTCCTAGGCAGGCCGGAGACGTTGAGTCTCCGGCCTGTTTTTTGTCTCCGCCCGGACGCCCGGACGCCCGGACGCCCCGACCCCCGTCAACGGACAATTCACCTCCGCACGCAGGGGTGAATTGTCCGTTGGGCGGGGTTCCCCAAAAAAACTTCTTGACTCGCACCCCTCGACCCCGCCAGCATGGTTTCTATAACGTTGTAGAAATCGGCAAAGAACCAGCAGAAAAGGACCCCACCCTTTGGGAAACCAAGAAAACCCCACGGCTAAAATCACCATCGACCCCGCCTTCGTCGTCGGGCCTGTCAGGAGGAAGACTTTCGGCGCTTTCGTGGAGCACCTGGGCCGCTGCGTCTACACGGGCATCTTTGAGCCGGAGCACCCCAAGGCCGACGAGGACGGGTTCCGCACGGACGTCCTTGAGCTCACCAAGGAACTCGGCGTCTCCACGGTCCGCTACCCGGGCGGCAACTTCGTCTCGGGCTATCGCTGGGAAGACGGGGTAGGGCCCAAGGGGGACCGCCCCACGCGCCTCGACCTCGCCTGGCACTCCAGCGACCCCAATCTGGTGGGCGTGGACGAGTTCGCCAAATGGTCGGAGAAAGCCGGGGTTGAGCCCATGATGGCCGTCAACCTCGGCACAAGAGGAACCCAGGAAGCCCTTGACCTGCTGGAATACTCCAACATCAAGGGTGGAACGGCCCTGTCCGAACAGCGCAAGGCGAATGGCGCCGTCGAACCTCACAACATCAAGATGTGGTGCCTCGGGAACGAGATGGACGGCTTCTGGCAGATCGGCCACAAGAAGGCCGGCGAGTATGCACGGGTCGCCGCCGAAACCGCGCGGGCCATGCGCATGGTCAACCCGGATCTGGAGCTGGTGGCGTGCGGAAGCTCGGCACCCACCATGCCCACGTTCGGCGAATGGGAACGCGTGGTCCTCAACGAGACCTACGAACTGGTGGACCTGATTTCGGCGCACCAGTACTTCGAGGACTTCGGAGACCTGCAGGAGCACTTGTCCGCAGGGCACCGCATGGAGGCGTTCATCAAGGATCTGGTGTCGCACATTGACCATGTGAAGTCGGCCATCAAGTCACAAAAGCAGGTCAACATTTCCTTCGATGAATGGAATGTCTGGCACATGTCCCGCGACGAGTCCAAGGCGCCCACGGGGGATGACTGGCCGGTGGCGCCGGTGCTCCTCGAGGACCGCTACACGGTGGCTGACGCCGTGGTGGTGGGCGACCTGCTGATCACGCTGCTGCGGAACACGGACCGCGTCCACTCCGCCAGCCTCGCGCAGCTGGTCAACGTCATAGCACCGATCATGACCGAGCCGGGCGGCCGCGCGTGGAAGCAGACCACGTTCCACCCGTTCGCGCTCACCTCGCAGCACGCCGCAGGCACGGTGCTCAACCTCGCCGTCGAGTCCCCGCAGCTGGACAGCGAAAAGATGTCTGGCTTCACCGCGTTGTCAGCGGTGGCGACCTACGACGCAGAAGCCAACGAGGCCGTGGTCTTCGCCGTGAACCGTTCAGCGACGGACGCGCTGACGCTGGATGCCGCCGTCGGAAGCTTGAACCCGGCGCGCGTGATCGAGGCCGTCACCTACACGAACAAGGACCCCTACTGGCAGGCAACCGCTGACGATTCGACGTCGGTCCTGCCGTCCGAAAACGTCAGTGTAAAGCTCGACGGCGGCCGCCTCACCACCGAGCTTCCGGCCGTGAGCTGGAGCATGATCCGCCTGGCTCTCAACTCCTAGGCAATAGCCTGCGAACCGTCCCGGAAGATCGGAAACGCCGACATTGGTGTGACGGTGGCTGCCGTGGTCGGTTCCGGTGCCTGCGTTGCAGGTGCCGGAGCCGGCTCGTCGAGCGTCACAAACTCCATTGACTCCATGTCCAGCAGCCGGCGGCTTCCTGTTTCATCCTGGAGCCAGAACAACTCGGTGCCCGCCACTGTCTTGACCACGGTGCCCCGGTGATAGAGGCGGCCGTTGTGCCACGCCTCGATGTACTGGCCCGGGTTCAGCGCGTGCGGCTCATCTTGGCTGCCAGGCAAAGTACCGAAAGCCTGCGCCAGGCTGGCCTGTGTTTTCAACGCCTGAAAAAGATCCCTGTTTGCGATGGTCATATCTGCCCCCTCTACTCTCGCCGTCCTTGGCCCCAGCATTGCGCATCTTTGTTGCGGGGCTGTTGCAAGGGGATGAGCGATGTGTGACGGCATGCGGGGCACTCGGGCTCAGGGTGTTTCAGGGTCCTCAGATGCCGGGGGATCATCCTGGGGGAGCTCATCCGCGTAGGGTGCGCGTGGGCCGCCGTGGTTGTTCAGGAGATCATTGGCGGCCATGGCCAGCAGGTCGCGTTCGAGTTCCGGGATGGAGAGCATGCCCTGCAGGTAGGCCTCCACCTCGTACTCACCCACGGACCCGCCGATACTGAAGTAATACAGCCAGAGGTTGCCGATGTTGATGCCTGCGGCATCGATCGCGGCTCGGAGTTTGCTCCGTTGCTCGGGTTCGTTGATGTCGAAGCCCATGTCCGGCGCCCTAGTTCTTGTCTGCCGGGATCCCGGCGACTATCTCGGCGCTGATGTGGTGCAGTGAACTGCCGTGATCGCGGGTGTGTTTCAGGAGGCGCTGGAGAGCAAGCTCGTGGGGGATCCCGTGACGTTCCATGAGCATGCCACAAGCACGGTTGACCAGATCCCGGCTTTGGAGGGCTGACTGCAGGCCCTCGCTGATGCGCTTGGGAGTCTCGGCACTTTGGATATGGGACAGAAGGGTGGCCGCGGGGGAAGCGAAGAGTTCCAAGAGGTTGGCGGTTTCGGTGTCATAAGCAGCCGGCTCCGGTGAATAGACCTTGATGGTGCCAAAGCTCTGTCCGCCTGCCATAAGGGGAGCGCTGATCACTGACCTGATGGGGAGGCTGCTCACTGCCGCACTCCACTGGGCCCAACGGGAATCATCGCTGAGATCGTGGACCAACACCGTCTCTTCGGTAGCCCACGCCGTCAGGCAAGGACCTTCGCCCAACTCGTACTGGAGGAAATCCGCCTGTTCCACTACGGAGTCCGTGAAACCCCGGCTGGTCCGGCGGCCCTGGGAATCGAGGATGGACACCCCGGCGCCAATGGTTCCGGGAACGGACTCCCTGATGGCCTGGGAAAGGTTTTGGACAGCGTGGTCCACCTTTTCCTCGGTCAGGAGGAGGCCCAGGATCCTGCCAATGGCGGTGGAGAGTTCGTCCAGAGGAAGTTGCTTCTTCGTCATGGTTTTCTCTCCGGCCCTTCGTGTCGGCTGGCCGACATGACAATTTCAGCGGTCCTTTGAAGTCCGCCTCAGGCTTCCAGCCTAGTGGTTCCCGCCAAACAAAGATCGGACCAAATGGGGGATCTCATTCCTCAAATGAGATCAAAGTCTCTTGGTCGCCCGCGACACCTGCGATGACAGTTGCCGCCACACTGCGGAGCTTGATATTCCGGTGGCTCGAAGCTTTGACCAGGATCTGGAACGCGGCTTCACGGCTACAGCGGTTCTGCCCCATGATGATTCCGACGGCGGTATCGATCGTGGTGCGGGACTCCAACGCCGCGGTGAGGTTCTCACGCGCATCCCGCAGCTGGGCCATCTTCAACGCGAGGCGAAGCGACTTTGCAGCTGTAGCGGTGACGCGTTCAGCGGCTTGGATGTCCTCCTGGGAGAACCCGTGAGGACGCGTGGAATACAGGTTCACAACGGCTTCGCCGGTGCCCTGCAGTTCCATGGGAAGCGCCAGGATTGATCGCACTTTCATGGCCCTAACAGCCGTCATATAGGAGTGCCAGCGTTCCTCCGTGTTTACGTCAGGGACGTGCGAGACGGTGCGGGTCCGCAGAGCGGTGAGGCAGGGGCCGTCACCGAAGCTGTTCTGCATCTTGTCCAACTTCCGCGCCAAGGCGTCGCTGTCCGCGATGGTTACGGGTTTTTTCTGCCGGACAACGGTGACTCCGCAAGCGATAGTGTTCCCGATCCTGGTCAACTTCGCAGCAGTCATTTCGGCAAGGTCCTGGCTCAGGCCTGCGTCCCTGAATCGCTCGCCCGCAAACTTGCGCGGCGGATCCGGCGCGGCATCTGCGGAATTAAGGGGTCCAGTCATGCTTCCCCGTTCCCTGGTCAGGGTCTCCTGACCGTGTCAGCATGTCCCTGGCAATCTCGTGGAGTCTACGATCGGTATTTCTGGAAGCCAGGTGGAGAAGCTTCATGGCCGACTCACGGCTGCACCGGTTCTGCATCATGATCAGGGAGATCGCCGCGTCCACAACAGCGCGCGACTCCAGCACTGACCTCAGCCCGGCAGGATAGGGATCAGACGAATGCATGCGGAGGGCCAACCGCAAGGTCCTGGACAGGGAATCTGCATACCTCTGAACTGCGACCACGGTGTCCGGATCAAAAGCTCCCACTTCATTGGAATAGCAATTCAGCGCCGCACCGGACCCGTTGTCCGTGCTGATGGGAACGGCGAGCATGCTGCGGACATGCGCCCCTGATATCGCGTTGGCGTACCCCCGCCAGCGAATGTCGGAGTGCAGGTCTGGAATCTGCACCATCTGCCCGGTGCGCAGCGCAGTGAGGCAAGGGCCGTCGTCGAATTCGTACTGCTTTTCGTCCAGCACACGGGCCGCTTCAGTGCTGCTGGCCACAGTGGCAGGACCGCCGTCGCGCTCCACGGTGATGGCACAGAGCATGGGTGTTTCCCCGCCCAAAAGGGAAGCAGAAATGGTTGTCAGTCCAAGGAGGAACTCTGAGAAGCCAGGACTTTCGAGGAGCAGGTCCTGCAATTCTTCGGCTGTGGGTACTGCGTTGTACTGGGCCATGCGGCCTCATTCCAGCAACGCCGGAGTCCACACACCTCCAGCTGGCGGCTGTGCGCTCGTGATCGCGCAAAACCCGGATATCCAACTCCGGACTCCACCCGAAATCTCCTACCTCAAACACTACGCTTGTGCCCTGCAACAAGATACAGACAGCCCACCCGCTAGACGCATCTGCAACGATGTATACCAACGTAGAGAAGGAGCACCTGCATGGCCGTCACCATGAACGACGTCGCACGAGCGGCTGGAGTGTCGTTGAAGACAGTCTCCAATGTCATCAACAACTACGAGTTCATCCGGCCAGCCACCAAGCAGCGCGTCCTTGATGCCATTGACGAGCTCGGCTACGAAACCAACCTGACGGCCCGCAGCCTCCGATCCGGGAAGACCAGCATGCTTGGCTTAGTGCTGGCCGACCTTTCCATCCCTTACTACGCCGAACTGGCCTCGGACATCATGAAAGCGGCCTGGGCCCGCGGTTACCGTGTTTTGGTGGAGCAATCCGGCAACGAGGCAGAGCATGAGCAGGCTGCGCTTCAGGGCCAGTTCCGTAGCCTCACCGACGGGCTCCTCTTCATCCCGCTCGCGCTCGACGCCGAGCAGATCATCGCCGCGGCCGGCAAGAAACCGCTGGTTCTCCTGGGCGAGTTCGTGCAGGATCCGCGGCTGGACATGGTCCTCATCCAAAACCAGGAGGCTGCGGCCGCCGTCACCACGCACCTGTTGGAGGGTGGCCGCCGTCGTATAGCCGTCCTTGGCGCGCACGACGGCGACGAAGCCGGGAGCAACGGCCTCCGCCTCCGCGGGTACAGGGCGGCGCTCGCTGCCGCTGGTGTGGCATATGATCCGGCGTTGGTGGTCCCCTGCGATTGGCGGCGCGACGCCGGTGCTGACGCCACCGCGAGGTTGCTGGACAGCGGCGTGGAATTCGACGCCGTTTTCGGGCTCAATGATGCCCTCGCTTTGGGGGCGCTCCACGAGCTCCTGGTCCGCGGACGAAAAGTTCCGGAGGAGATCGCCGTGGCCGGCTTCGATGACATTGATGAGTCGCGGTTCGCATCGCCGTCGTTAACCACGGTGGCGCCGGGGCGGGCGGAAATTGCGGAGCGCGCCGTCGAACTCCTCATCCAGCGGATTGAAAGCAAAGACGCCGTGGCCAGCGTTGAGCAGCCGGAGGCGGTGTTCGAGCTGCGTATCAGGCAGTCCGCGCCTTAGGGCCTTCAGTGTTCAGGACGTTAGTCTTCTATGAATGAACGTGATCCCCGCTGAAGTCATCACCCCTGCCGTCCTGATCGACGTCGATGTCCTGGATCGGAACATCGAACGGATGGCGGGGAACATGCGTGGACGCGGGCTCCAGCTCCGTCCGCACGTGAAGACACATAAGACGCTGGAGATCGCCCGCAAGCAGCTCGCGGCGGGAGCCCTTGGTATCACTGTGGCCACCATCGGCGAGGCCGAGGTATTCGCGGCGGACGGCGTGAAGGACATCTTCATTGCCTTCCCGCTCTGGGTTGAAGCGCCGCACGCGGAACGCCTTCGCGCATTGACGGCCAAGTGCCGCCTCGCAGTCGGCGTGGATTCGGCTGAAAGCGCGACGGCGATGGGTCGCCAACTCGGGGTCGACGCAGGAAGCGTTGAGGTGCTGATCGAAGTGGACAGCGGACACCACCGTAGCGGCGTGCTGCCGGACGAAGTGGTGGATGTTGCCGAAGCAGCGGCTGCCGCCGGACTGAGCGTGCAGGGTGTCTTCACGTTCCCCGGCCACAGCTACAAGCCCGGCATGCCCACTGGCGCGGCGAGCAACGAGAATGAGGCACTTGGCCTGGCTGCGACGGCGCTGACATCGGCGGGCTTCGAAGTGACCACCATCAGCGGAGGCTCCACACCGACGGCACTGATTGACGGCGAAACGGTGGCAACCGAGCTGCGTCCCGGCGTCTACGTGTTCGGCGACGCCCAGCAACTGGAACTCGAACGCTGCAGCTGGGACGACATCGCGCTAAGCGTGGCCGCCACGGTGGTCAGCAGGCACGAAGCCCGCGGCGGGAACGTGCGCCGCGTGGTGCTGGACGCCGGAAGCAAGATCCTGGGCAGCGACCGCCCGGACTGGGCCACCGGATACGGGCGGCTTCCCGAATACCCCGAAGCCAAAGTGACTGCGCTGTCCGAGCACCACGCCACGGTTGTATGGCCGGATTCGTCGGAGTTGCCGCCCTTGGGCACCCGACTCCGGGTCATCCCCAACCATGTGTGCCTCACCATGAACCTCGTGGACCAAGTCATTGTGGTGCACGGCGGGGCCGTGGCGGAGCGGTGGACTGTGGCAGCCCGGGGCCGGAACAACTAAGTACCAATGTGGTCCCATGGGTTCATGGCCATAATTTGCGTGTCCCGTTGGGTCAATGGTTACAGGCAGGACCTCACTACAAATCAAGGCTTACGCGATTCCGCCGCCGGGATTTCTCGGCACTTGGTGCCTCGCTAGCCCAAAGCAAACGCCAGCGCAGTCAGCCCAGCGCCGGAACACTCTCAAGCAGGGTGTGGAACTCCCTGTTGTGGTAGACCAGCGGAGCTGAATCTGACGGGTTGGACCGGATCTCCACAACCCTGGCTGCCAGCAGCACCGAGCCGCCCAGCGGTGCCCGGTGGATAATCTCGCAACGCAACGCCCAATCGGCCTCCCTGAGAAGGGGCTCACCTGTGGGCAGGACCTCCCAGTCCATGGCGTCCGTGAAGCGCGGGGCTGATGGGTCCGCGAAGGCACGTACCAGCTCCAGCTGATCGGCACCGACGAGGTGGACCACTATTGTCTGCGCCGCTGCAATGACGGAGGCTGATCGCCCACTTGTCACGGAGAACGCGAGCGTCGCCGGTTCCACTGCCACCGATGCCACCGAGGAGGCCGTCAGCCCCACCGCGCCTTCCGGTCCCGCTGCGGTGACAATTGCGACTCCCGCCGGATGAGCGCGAAACGCAGCCCTGAAAAGCTCGCCGACTGGTTCGGATGGCACGGGTATGTGGTGGGTCATTCATGCACCTTCGTGGGACTGGTTCGGTAAGGCGCCCTTCGCGGGCACACACCTGACTGATGCTAGGACCTCAACTTAAGTTGAGGTCAATTCCTGAGAAACCGACCCTCGACTGAGACGATTTGGAAACGTAGCCGAAACTTCCGCTCCCTACGCTGGTCACAATCTGACCAAGTGCCCGGCGTCCAAGGAGTAACCATGCATCTTTTGCCCCGTGAGCAGGAGAAACTCATGATCGTGGTGGCTGCCGACCTCGCGCGGCGTCGCCAGGCACGAGCACTCAAACTGAACTACCCGGAAGCCGTGGCGATCATCAGCTACGAACTCATCGAAGGTGCGCGCGACGGCCGGACAGTGGCTGAACTCATGAGCTACGGAACCACCCTACTCCGCCGCGAAGACGTGATGGAAGGCGTGCCGGAGATGATCCACGACGTCCAGATCGAAGCCACCTTCCCCGACGGCACCAAGCTTGTTACCGTCCACAACCCCATCCGTTAGGAGCCCCCATGATCCCCGGTGAATACAGGCTCCAGCCCGGTTCCATCGCATGCAACAGCGGCCGTGACGCGATGGTCGTCGAGGTTGTGAACCGCGGCGACCGCCCAGTCCAGATCGGTTCGCACTACCACTTCGCCGAGGCGAACCGCGCCCTCGAATTCGACCGCGAAGCCGCCTACGGCCGCCGCCTGGACATCCCCGCGGGTACAGCCGCAAGGTTCGAGCCGGGGGACAGGAAGACGGTCCAACTGATCGAACTCGCGGGGACGCGCGAGGTGCACGGCCTCAGCAACGCAGTCAACGGAAAGCTCGACGGCGGCACTGCCGTAGCCGGGGAACCCCGCCCGGGCATCGCAGCGGAAAGGGACCACCAGTGAGCTTCGAGATTCCCCGCAAACAGTACGCCGAACTGTACGGACCGACCACCGGCGACTCGATCCGCCTGGCCGACACCGAACTGTTCCTCGAAATCGAGAAGGACTACACGGTCTACGGCGAAGAAGTGGTCTTCGGCGGCGGCAAGGTGATCCGCGACGGCATGGGCCAGAACGGTCAGCTCACCCGCGCCGAGGACATTCCGGACACCGTCATCACCAACGTCATCGTGCTGGACTACACCGGCATCTACAAAGCCGATATTGCCCTGAAGGACGGGCATATCTTCAAGATCGGCAAGGCTGGAAACCCGCAAATAACTGATGGCGTGGACATCGTGATCGGTGCCAGCACAGAGATCATCGCCGGCGAACGAAAGATCCTCACCGCCGGCGGCATCGACACCCACATCCACTTCATCTCCCCGGAACAGGTCCCAGCGGCACTGTGCAACGGCATCACCACCATGGTGGGCGGCGGCACCGGCCCGGCCGAAGGGACCAAAGCCACCACCATCACACCCGGCGCCTGGCACATCTCCCGGATGCTGCAGGCCGCTGAAGGACTCCCCGTCAACATCGGCCTGTTCGGCAAGGGCCACGCGTCCGCCGTCGAGCCCCTCGCAGAGCAGATCCGCGCCGGTGCCGTCGGGCTCAAAGTCCACGAGGACTGGGGCTCCACAACATCCTCCATCGACACGTCCCTGCGCGTTGCCGACGAATACGACGTCCAAATAGCCATCCACACGGACACCCTCAACGAGTGCGGCTTCGTAGAAGACACCATCCGGGCGATCGACGGGCGCGTCATCCACACCTTCCACACCGAAGGCGCAGGCGGCGGGCACGCCCCCGACATCATCAAAATCGCCGGCCTGCCCAACGTGCTCCCGGCCTCCACCAACCCCACCCTGCCCTACACACGCAACACCATCGAAGAGCACCTGGACATGCTCATGGTCTGCCACCACCTCAACCCCGACATCCCTGAAGACGTGGCCTTCGCCGACTCCCGCATCCGCGCCGAAACCATCGCCGCCGAAGACGTCCTCCACGATCTCGGCATCTTCGCCATCACCTCCTCCGACTCCCAAGCCATGGGCCGCGTCGGGGAAGTAGTCACCCGCACCTGGCAAGTAGCGGACGCCATGAAACGCCAACGCGGAGTCCTCCATGACCCATCCGGCGCTCCGCACGGTTCCGCCGAATCCGACAACTTCCGCCTCAAGCGCTACATCGCCAAATACACCATCAACGCGGCCATCGCCCAAGGCATGGCAGACGTCATCGGCTCAGTGGAAGAGGGCAAATTCGCGGACCTGGTGCTGTGGGATCCCGCGTTCTTCGGAGTGAAACCCGAGCTGGTCATCAAAGGCGGCCAAATCGCCTACGCACTCATGGGCGACGCCAACGCCTCCATCCCCACGCCACAGCCACGCACCATGCGGCCCATGTTCGCCACCTACGGCAAAGCCCTCCAACAAACATCCATCACGTTCCTGTCCCAAGCCGCCATCGACGCCGGCGTGCCCGCCGAGCTGGGCCTCCAACGCATCATCAAACCCGTCAGCGGCATCCGCAACCTCACCAAAGCGGACCTGAAATACAACGGCGAAACCCCAGACATCGCCGTCGACCCCGAAACGTACAAAGTGACAGTCGACGGCGTCGAAGTCACCTCCCAGCCCTCCGACGTGCTGCCCATGGCGCAGCGCTACTTCCTCTTCTAGGAGCACCCATGATCATCGAAAAAATCCTGGGCAACCTGCACCAACAGCCCGACGCCTACGCTAGCCACCACAAAGAAAAAGTAGTCCTGCCCAGCACCCTCCTCGTCAAACGCATCCAACGCGTCACCACCGACCACGGCAAAGAACTCGGCATCCGCCTACCGACAGGAACCGGAGACCTCCGCGACGGCGACATCCTCGCCATCGACCACCACAACATCATCGTCGTCTCCGTGCTGCCCACCGACGTCCTGGTGATAAAGGCGCGGACAATCCACGAAATGGGCGTCGTGGCACATTCGCTCGGCAACCGGCACCTGCAGGCACAATTCTTTGACGGCTCATCCGAGTACGGGGCCGAAGTTATGGTGTGTCAGTACGACCACACGGTCGAAGACTATCTGAAGAGCGTCGGCGTCCCCTACGACAGGCAAGAGCGGGTCATGCCGGTGCCGTTCCGCCATGCTGAACATTCGCACTAAAGCCGTGTGCCGCGTCAGGTTGGGTTCGCACGCTTGCGCTTCGCTGGGAAGGGGGCCGTGCCCGCTTCGCGATGCCCTCCACACCGCGGCCCCCTTCCCAGCTCCGCTCAATCGCGCCATCCTCACCTCCGGCGGTGTGCTTTGAGTGCGACATATCAGCTTGCTCTTCAACAGTTGACCGACTCCGCGTTGCCTACGGGGGCTTTTGCTCATTCTCTTGGGTTTGAGAGCTATATCGAGCGTGGGCTTGTGCGTGATGAGAGCACCTTCAGCACTTGGCTTCAGGCCTTCGTTTCCCAGCAGTTGAGCTATTCCGATGGGTTGGCTTTGCGGTTCTTGTTTGAGGGGGTGGATGTTGGCTTGTTGGATGGGGTGTTGTCTGCGCAGTTGTTGGCTCGGGAGGTTCGGGAGGCCTCTTTGAAAATGGGGGGACGGCTGCTGGAGATTGGTGGGGAAGTGTTCCCTTCGGGGGAGTTGGAGGCTTATCGGGGGCTTGTCCGGGCGGGGTTGGCTTCGGGCCACCAACCGTTGGCATTTGGTGTCATTGCGAGGTCTCTGGGGGTGCCTTTTGAGCAGGCGCTTTCCGCCTATCTGTTTGCCACCGTTACTTCGCTGACGCAGAACGCCGTGCGGGCCATACCGCTCGGGCAGAACGCCGGGCAGCGGGTACTACGCCAAGCGCACGACGCCGTCGCTGCCGCCATCCACGTTGTAGCACAGCTGTGCTGGGACGACTTCGGGGCCGTCAGCCCCGGCCTCGAAATTTCACAAATGCGGCACGAACGGCAACGCGCCCGCATGTTCATGAGCTAGTTAGTGCAAAGGACAAAAAACATGACAGAACCCATCAAAATCGGCGTCGGCGGACCCGTCGGAGCAGGCAAAACCCAGCTCGTTGAACGCATCACCCGACACATGAGCCGCGACATCTCCATGGCCGCCATCACCAACGACATCTACACCATCGAAGACGCCAAAATCCTCGCCGCCAACGGCATCCTCCCCGAAAACCGCATCATCGGCGTCGAAACCGGTGGCTGCCCCCACACCGCCATCCGCGAAGACACCTCCATGAACACCGCAGCCATCGAAGAACTCAAAACCCGGCACCCCGATCTCCAAATCATCTTCGTCGAATCCGGCGGCGACAACCTCTCCGCCACCTTCAGCCCCGAACTCGTCGACTTCTCCATCTACATCATCGACGTCGCCCAAGGCGAAAAAATCCCCCGCAAAGCCGGCCAAGGCATGATCAAATCCGACCTGTTCATCATCAACAAAACAGACCTGGCACCCCATGTAGGAGCAGACCTCGCTGTCATGGAACGGGACTCCAAGGAATTCCGCGGCAACAAGCCGTTCTGCTTCACGAACCTGAAGACGGACGAAGGCCTGGACGAGGTCCTCAACTGGATCCGCCGCGACGTCCTGATGCTCGACTTGGCGTCGTGATCGGCGGGGCTGCGGCGGCTACGCCGGATTTTGGGCCGTGCCCGCTTCGCGATGCCCGCCACGCCGCGGCCCAAAAATCCGGCTCCGCCGCCGCAACGGTCGGCTCACGTCGCGGCAGCGAGCAGCGGACGTCGCAGGCCGCACTGAGCCCTTGGGGGAACGTGGGGCCTGACTCCACGTTGGCTTTGGGTGAAGGGGCGGTTCGGGGGCGGTTGGAGCTTGGGGTCTGTTTGCGTGGGGGGCGGTCCGTTGCTTCGCGGCAGTTTCATGAGGGTGCATTGCGGGTTTTGCGGCCGCATTACTTGGATGAGTCCGGGCAGGTTGGCTATGTGATGGTCAATCCGGGCGGGGCATATCTCGGGGCGGATTTGTTCCTCATTGATGTGACGGTTGAAAACAATGCCGCGCTGTTGCTGACCACGCAGTCGGCAACTAAGGTTTATCGGACTCCGGGGTCATTTGCTGAGCAGCGAATGAGTGTGCGGCTGGGGGAGGGCTCGCGGTTGGAGCTCATGCCCGACCAGTTGATCGCCTACCGGGAAGCGAGCTACCGGCAGAATTCGCGCATCAGTCTCCACCCGACGTCGAGCCTAATCATGGCCGAAGTCATCACGCCAGGCTGGTCCCCGGACGGGGCGTCCTTCAAGTACCTAGAGGTGCGGCTGCGGAACGAGATCTGGATCGATGACGAAAACGGAGCCAAGTTGCTGGCGCTCGACAACCTCCTGATCCGGCCCCCGCTGGGAGACGTTACCGGGATGGGGTTCATGGAGGGATTCAGCCACCTGGGGTCGTTGGTGGTGGTGGATCCGCGGGTGAATCAGGGGCTTGCCGATGAGCTGGACCTTATAGCCCGTGATTTTGACGCTTATACCGGGATGTCTTTGACCGCGACTATTGCCGGGAGCACGGGGCTTGTGCTGCGATCGTTGTCGAACAGCACTGAGGAACTCAACAATTTGCTGGGTGCCTGCGCCGGCGTTCTGCGGGAACGTTGGCATGGGCAGGCGCCCTTGAACCTGAGGAAGTACTAATGACTGCGCTGACCGAGTTCGCCACCATGTACCGGGAGCGGGAGACGTTGTCCCTGCGGACCCGGCTGCTGTTCACGTTCGGTGCCGTCGCCGCTTTGCACCTTGCCGCCGTCGTGCTGTTGCTTGCTGGTACCGCGGGTGGCGCGCAGCCGCTGGCACTCGGGCTGGTGATCACCGCGTACGTGGCCGGTATCAAGCACAGTTACGACTGGGACCACATCGCCGCGATCGACAACTCCACCCGCAAATTCGTGGCACAGCACAAAGACCCCGTGAGCGTCGGCTTTGCATTCAGCCTGGGCCACAGCTCCGTGGTGATCCTCGCCGGACTCCTGGTGGTGGCGGGTGCCACCTTGATCGGGCAGTTCATGGAGGACGGCACCACCGGCAACAAGGTGCTGGGCCTGATCGGCAGTGGAGTGTCGGGGTTGTTCCTACTGGCGATGGGCCTGTTCAACGGCTCCGCGTTTGTGCGCGCGAGCAGTGTGTACCGGCAGGTGCAGCGCGGCGGTGACGTCCGTCCGGAGGACTTGGAAGCCAAGGGTTTCGTCGCCCGGCTGCTCGCCAAGCCGCTGTCCAAGGTGGAGCGGCCGCGGAACATCTACGTGATCGGCTTCCTGTTCGGCCTCGGGTTCGATACCGCCACCACCATCGGGCTTCTGGTCATCACCACGACGGCGTCACTCGCCGGTGCCTCGCCCCTCGCCTTGATGGCCCTCCCTCTTGCGTTCACCGCCGCCATGACCTTGTGTGATTCCGCCAATGGCGTGGCCATGATGAAGATGTACAAATCAGCCATTCACAACCCCAAGCGCAAGCTTGGCTTCAATGCCCTGATCACTGGCATCTCGGCGGTCTCGGCGTTGTTCATCTCCGTGATCACGCTCGGTGGATTCGCGAATTCTGCGTTTGAGCTTCAGGATCCCCTGACCACGTGGCTCGGCAGCATTGACCTTGGCGACGCCGGCCTGATCCTGGTGGGACTGTTCGTGATCGTCTGGGCCGTCGCCTCCTTGCGGGGCCGGGGCGCCGGAAGCGGGACCTAGGAGACCGCCACTGCGTTGAAAAGCTCGTTGGTGTCCACGCCGAGGTCCGGGGTGTCCAGCACGTTGGTCAGAAACACCACGCAGCGGTCCTGCTCGGGGAACATCCACCACTCCGTACCGGACCAGCCCGGATGCCCATAAATACCCTGCGCGAACAGCTCGGACTCGTTGGCGGGCATCTGGAATCCCAGCCCGGTGTGGCGGATGGGCTTGGGCCGGGTGGTGATGTGCGAAACCTCGGTGGTTCGGGGGCGACGCATGGCTGCAAGGGTCGCGGGCCGGACGGCTTTCCCGGAACCCCGCAGGAGCTCGGAACCCAGATTGAGCAGGTCTGCGGCCGTGCCGAACAGGCCCGCTCCGGGATGCCTGTTCTTGTACATGGCCTGGACATCAAGGCCAGCTGCCTCGGTGCCATGGACCGTGTGCGGGTTGCACTCCGTGCCGAACGTTAAACCCTGAGCCCCCGTGTCAGCCGCCAAGGACAGAAGCTGGTCCTCGAACGGAACCCCGCCTGCCCACTCGGCCATCGCCGCTGCACCTTCGAAAGCGATGTTGCAGTACTGGACCAGGGATCCGGCGTAAAAGGCTTGCTCCGCGGAGGTGAGCGTTTCGCGGAGGGGAATACCGCCGTCGAGCACTGGGTCTGAGATTCCCGAGCGGTGGCTCAGCAACTGCTCGAGGGTCACGGTGTCCGTGCGCCCGGCGCCAAAGCCCGGCAGGGCGTCACCAAGCGAGGCTCCAAGTGAGAGTTTCCCCAGTTCAACCTGCCGCATGACCGTGAGGGCACTGATCGGTTTGGTGACCGAGAACAGCGCAAAGTGGTCATCGGCTGTCGCCGGCCTGCCGTCGTCGGTCCCGAACGCCACGATGTCCTCGATGCCTTGGCTCGAAGCGATGCCCAGCACCGCCACCGGCACCCGTTTGAGGTCTACCTGTTTACGGGCCCAGTCTGCAGCGGGTCCTGTTTCCACCATTGCTATTTCACGCCTTCGTTCGGAGTTCAGAGTGTGGTGCATTGAATCTATCGTGCGGCCCGAAAAAAGATTCTTGCCGCGTGTAACCCTGGCCGCCCGGCCGGAAACTATACAAGTATCCTGCAGTTCAGCGCTCTATTTTTCAGGGGGAACCATCGTGCTTTCAGAGCGCGAATTGGCGTTCATCGCCATTCACAAAGACAGCTACCCATCCGTGTTCAAGTTCGTCTGCCGACGTGTTGAATCCGCGGAAGTAGCCGAGGAGATCGCGGCCGACGTTTTCCGCGTCGTATGGCAAAAATGGACCGATGACTCACGCCCTGACCTTCCTTACCTCCTGACGGTTGCCAGGAACCTCGTGGGAAATGCGTACAGGAGCCGCGACAGGCGCTTGGCGCTGCAGGAAAAGCTGCGGACGACGGCGGTCCAGCGCTTTGGCGACGACTCCGAGAACGTTGCTGTCCAGGACGCCCTGGAATCACTGCGGGAAAAGGACCGCGACATTTTGCAGATGGCTTACTGGGACGGTCTGGGGATCGCCGACATCGCGAAGGTGCTGCAGTGCAGCGAATCGGCGGCCAAAGTCCGCCTTCACCGAGCCCGTACAGCATTTCGGAAACAACTGCCTGCAGGGGCCAACTCGACTACACAGAAGATGGGGGTCTGAAGACAATGGATCCGATCAAGAACCAGATATCAGCGATTGACCCGCTCACTATCGATCCCGTGGCGGAACCCAACGGCGAAGAAGCGCTGCACAAAATCCTTTCCGGCACCACCGTGTTCAGCGACAGCCGCCCGATCGCGGCAGTGACTTCCCTGGAACAGCGCAGGCGCCGCAAGGCCCAAATCGCCGGGGGACTGTTGCTTGGTGCTGCTGCCGTAACTGCGGGCGTGCTCGTGGCCGCCAACTTTGGTGCCGTGAACACCGCGCCCGCACCAGCCGTCACGGTGACGTCCACGGAAGCGACACCCACGCCCAGCGTTTCTGTCACTCCAACACCCACTGCGACGCCCTCGGTTACCCCGTCGGCAACGCCCACCGTGGCAGCGCCGATTACCACCCCGCCCGCACCCACCACACCTCCAGCAGTCGCCTCGGCGCCAGTGGTGCCACCCGTGCAGGCGCCGACCACCCAGACCTACACTTTTCCGGACGGCCATCTTTCCTTCACGTACCCGGTCGGCTGGAGTATCCGGGCGGACCAAGGACCATTCGATCCTCCCGGGACTGCGGAAGCCTCGCGCATTGTGACTGTCTTCGATGCCGCTGGGGCAGAGGTAGCCCGCATTTTCAATGGAAACTACGCGGATGGGACTGCTGGTTTGGTGGACCGAACCATTCTGGACCGGGCTGTAGTGCCCGGCGTTCGCGACAACTCGGGTGAGCTGGTGGAGTTCGGTTTCTCCTCGAACCAGTCACAGTACATTCCCTACGAAGGGCCCCCCTACGAGGGAATGCCCTCACCCCGAACGGGACCTGTCGAAGGACCTCCGACATACATCATGGATGTACGGGTGTCCTCCGAGCTCCAGGCCGGAGTAAGTTCCTCCGGGACCAACCAGGTCCGCGTACCAAACGGCATCATGAGTGCTTACGCGGTTTTCGATCCCAGCAAGAACCCCGCCTTCGCTACCCCGGAAGCGGCCAAGGCATGGATGGGCAGCACGCAGTACGCCCAGCTCAAGTCCATGCTCCTGAGCCTGAGCTACAAGTAACCCATCTCAGCAGCAGTTGAGGCCGTCCTGAACGCTGGAACGGCCTCAACTGCTAGCTACTTGGATTAGCGGACAGTGACCAGATGGCTGGCGGGGTCGTACCGGAAGGTGATCGGGCCGCCGTCGTGTTTCAACGCGATGTTGCTGCCGTTGGCGGCGCCGGTCAAACCGTAGTTCTCAGCCCAGGACCCGTTGATGGCGGCCTTGAACTCGTAACTGCCGGCAGCGAGATTGGGCACGGAGAGCTTCCACAGTCCGTCGGCGGCATCCAATGACAGCTGGGCTTGGGCGCAATCCGGCATCCAATCGCCAGCGCAGCCGAGCTCGGAGTTCAGGCTTCCCGGCACGGAAACGGCTGCAGGCTGCTGGCCCGCGGTGACTGCGCTGATGAGATTGGTGGCGTGGTCGTACAGGAACGTGACTGCGCCGCCCGAGTGCGTGAACGCCACGTTGGGGCCGTCGAGCTCACCGCCCGCGCCGTAGTTTTCGTCCCAGGTGCCATTGAGCGCCGCCTTGAACTCGTACGTTCCGGAGGGGAGGTTGGGGACGCTCAGCTGCCAGAGCCGATGCGTGGGCTCGTAGCTCATGAGACCCTGCTCGCAGCTGGGCTGCCAGTCCTCGGTACAACCCAACTCGGTGTTGAGGCTGCCGACCACAGTGACGGTTTCGGGCTGGGTGGGCTCACCCACCACGCCGCTCTTCGGCTCACTCGCCGACGTCTGCCCGCGGTTGTCCAACACCACCGCCCGATATTCCACCGACGTGCCAGTCTCAACGGACGACACGTCATGGAACACCTGGTACGGAGCGTTGTCGTCGGTGCCGATCGCCGTCCACTCGCCACCTGGCGTGCGCGACTGGAAGGTGACCTCATAGAACGAGTTACCGTCGACGTCGGCCGTCACCTTCAGGCGGCTGGCGTCACCAGCCGCGGTGACCGGCTTCTTAAGCACGACGGCGGGCGCTGCCGTCGACTTGGCCAGGCGCCCCGCCGCTTCATAAACCACAGCGGAAAGCGGCGGTACGGTGACGGTCAGTTTGGCGTCCTGTCCGGTCTTGGCGTGCTTGGCGGCGTCACCATAAACCAGCTTGAACGGCTGTTTCGCTTCATACGTGGGGATGGCCGCGGTCTGCGCTGTCTCGCTGTTGTTCACTGCCACGATGTATTCGCGCTGCTCTTTGGCATCAATGCGTGAGAACGCGTAGATCCCGGCGCCGTCGGCTGCGTAGCGGTTTTGCTGGGCACCGCTGCGGAGTGTGGGATGTTCTGCCGCGAGGGCCGCGAGCTCACTGATTTTCTTGTACAACGGGTGCTGGGTGTCGAAGTTGTCCGTGGCGTGGGTGGAGCTGGTGCCCAGGAGATCGTCGTCCAGGTATTCCTGTACCTTGCTCGCGAACATCGTCTGCCGCGAGTCCTGATCTCCTCCGGCGCCGGTGAAGCCTTGCTCGTCGCCGTAGTAGATTACGGGGTTGCCGCGCGAGAAGTACATCAGCTCATGGGCGAGCTCGTCGCGTTCCACCAGTTCGGAGTCGGACGCTCCCGGGTTGTCCTGGGCGATGAAGGTGCCGATGCGGCCCATGTCGTGGTTACCCAGGAAGGTGGGCAGTTGGTAAACGTTCGAGTCAGCGTCCGTGTACCAGTCATCCCCGTTGAAGAAGTCCGCCAAGCCGGTGGCTTTACTGCTCTGCGACGCGAAGCTGCGGGCTGCGCCTTGGAAGCCGAAATCCAGCACTGCCTGCATCTGGTTCTTAGTGGTGAACTTGGACGTCACGGTCTTGGAGGTATCGAAGACCTCGCCGAACATGAAGAACTCGTCCTTGCCCTGCTCCTTGGCGTAGCTGAGAACCTGGGGTCCGAACTGCTGCCAGAATTCGTCGTTGACGTGCTTCATGGTGTCGATGCGGAAACCGTCAATCCCGAAGTCGCGGATCCAGGTTTTGTAGACGTCCATCATTCCGTTGACCACTTTTGGGTTCTCGGTGAAGAGGTCGTCCAGTCCGAAGAAGTCGCCGTACAGGGAGTCCTCGCCGGCAAAGTTGGTGTTGCCCCGGTTGTGATAAAGCGTGGGGTCGTTGAGCCACGATGGGACCTTCACGTCCTTCTCCGCGTCAGGGACCACAGGGGTGTACGGGAAGGACGTCGCGGCATCCAGGGGCGGGAAGTCCTGCGTTCCGGCGTAGTCGCGGTCATCGAAGACCTCGCCAGCAGCGGTTCGGTAGGGCTCGGTTTCCTTGGAGATGTACGGCGCTGAGGCGGTTTCCTGGTACTGGATGACGTCCGCGGTGTGGTTGGTGATGATGTCGAAATACACCTTCATGCCACGGGCGTGGGCGGCGTCGATGAGGGTCTTCAGCTCGGCATTGGTGCCCAGATGGGGGTCGATCTGCGTGAAGTCCGTGACCCAGTACCCGTGATAGCCGGCCGAGCTGTTCGCCAGGGTATCGTCACCCTGGACCGCCTTGTTCTTGAAGCTCGGTGTGAGCCAGAGGGAGTTGGTGCCCAGCCCCTGGATGTAGTCCAGCTGGTCTTGGAGACCCTTCAAATCCCCGCCATTGAAGAATCCCTTGCGGGTGGGATCGAAGCCGGACACCATCGGATCGGCACCCAGCCCGCCGTCGTCGTTGGCTGTTGTGCCGTTACTGAAGCGGTCGGCCATGACGAAGTAGAAGTTCTGATCGCTGATGCCTCCGCGGATGGAGTGCTGGGCAGCGGCGTCGGGAGTGGCGGCGGGCGCGGCGCTTGCGGGGAGGATGGCCGAGGCGGTGAGTACCGCCGTCGTCATGACGACGGCGGCGATCCGGTTAAGTGGTGGGCGCTGAGGGCAGTTGTTGGGTCTATAGCTGCGAGATAACACGTGATGGAACCTTCCGCTAAGCGACAGTGCTGTGGCATATAGGTGCTGTGTGACAAGTCACAACTGTAAGCGCTTCCGTAGGGTTAATCCACGACTTCTGGGTGTTGAGAATTATGAAGAGCCTCGGATGAACTCTCGTGCTGGAAGCGTTTGCATGTGCCCTACCCGAAATTGCGCGGGATTTTCACTGTGCCTTTGCATTGCCTCATCCCGAAACGCTATGCATCTGTCCATAACGAAGCCCGTGTGACTTGCATAGGGTTGAAGAGATCTGCTTCACAAAACGCCCCCGATCTATCCCCAAGGATGAGTTTCAACGATGAAGAGCATCGCCCTCCTGCGCGAACGAGCCACCCGCGTCATGCCTACCGGTTCCCACTGCCCGGCGTCGGGCCTGTGGAGCCCGGACTCCGATCCTGACGCCGTCCAGGTTTTCGCGGAAGGCCACATCCTCCCGGCTCACGATGGTGTGCCCACCGTCTGGCGGCGCCGCACCGCCGCTGAAGTGTCGGCATGACCAGCACCATCCTGAACAGGCCCGCCGACTACCGCCACATGCCGGCGGCCGAGTGGACTGAACTCACCTCCGGCGATCCCGTGTGGATTTACGACGTCGCGTGGGGCGCCGGGACCGGCCGCGTGGACGATGTTTCCAAGCACCAGGAACTGCTCTGGGTCATCCTCGAGCCGACCGGCCGCAGGCTCATTTGCGGAACGGACGACGTCGAGGTCTGGACAGCCTGAAAAAACTCGCCGAGGTGGCAAATAATGACAATTTCTGAGCGGATGATTGTCATTAAGTGCCATCTCGGCGTCAGTTAAACGGCGGGGACCAGAACGCTGGGAGAGCCCGTCTCCACTCGGCTCACCGGACCGTCCGGCAGGCCGGTTTCGGAGTCCAGCTTGAAGCTCACGACGTCGTCCGAGCCTTCGTTGGCGACGTACAGCCAGCCTTCGCGGACCAGGTGGTGGCGCGGCCACTCGCCGCCGCACGGCACCTCCGCGACGGGCTCGAGCTCGCCACCGCTGTGCGACACCTTGAGGATACAAATCCGGTTGGACCCCCGCACACCCACATACGCGAAGCGGCCATCGGGCGATAACGCGATCTCCGCGCCGGCGTCGCCGTCTTTTGCCCCTGTAGCACTCGCCGGAACCATGGTTGTCAGCTCGTAAGTGCCGTCCGGTTCCATCCGAATCGCTGCCACTTCCACCGAGTATTCGGTGTCCACAAAGACAGTTCCGCTGTGATGGCGGGCCATGTGCCGGGGGCCGGAGCCCTTCGGCAGGATCACCTGATGATCCGTTTGAAGGCCAACACCTGGCGAGTACTGCCACACCCTGACCAGGTCATGTCCCAGGTCCGTGGTCATCACGCGGCCGTCCGGCAGCATCAGGCTTGAGTGCGCACGGCTGGGCCGCTCCCCGTCCAGAGACGTTGCTGTGTGGAGGTCGACGGCGGCGGCCGCGCTGGTGCGCGAGGTGATGGCGCCGTCGTGGTCCAGTTCATACAGGATGACCTGGCCGTCGCCCCAACAGGTGGCCACAATAAAGCGTCCCTGCGGATCGGCCGCTACGTGGCACGTAGCTTCACCGGCCGGCCAAGGATCGCCGAAGGCCTCCAGTCCAGAGTCGCCTGTCCGGCGATACGCCCGCACCGTCTTCCCTTCCTCGGCCACGGCGTAGACCACCGGGAGCGAAGGGTGCAGGGCAAGGAACGATGGCGAATTGGCGGCGATCGCCAAACCGAGGGATGTCAGCTTGCCGTCGTCGTCGGCCGAAAGCGCGACGATGCCCTCACCCTTGCCGTCCCTGTCGGCAGTGTACGAACCAACCCACATCAGTGCCTCGTGGACGGCCACGGTCAGTGCCCCTGGACGTCTGAGTCGACGCCGGCGTCCGGTCCGGCGTCGAGGGTTTGCAGCCTGGTGAGGTCGTCATGGTCCAGTTCGAAGTCGAAAATGTCCAGGTTTTCCCTCATCCGTTGCGGATTGGCGGTCTTGGGGATGGCCACCAACCCCTGCTGAACGTGCCAGCGCAGCACCACCTGGCCCGGCGTTTTCCCATACTTCTTGCCGATATCTGCCAACACTGGAGCGTTCAAGAGGTCGCTGCTGGCACCCAGCGGGCTGTAAGACTCGGTAATGATGCCGTTCCGTTCGTTGAAGGCCCGGGCAGCAGGCCGCGGAATGGACGGGCTGACCTGGATCTGGTTGACCGCCGGAACAACGTCAGTCTGCCGGAGCAGTTGATCGAGGTGGGCAGGCTTGAAGTTGGACACGCCAATCGACCGCACTTTCCCAGAGGCCTGAAGTTCCTCGAAGGTTTTCCACGTGTCCACGAAATCGCCGCGGCGGGGAAGTGGCCAGTGGATCAGGAGGAGGTCAACGTAATCCAGGCCCAGGCGCTCCAACGAGCCGTCCAGTCCGGCAGCGGCCTTACCGGAACCTTGGAATTCGCCGTCGAGTTTGGTGGTGATGAAGAGCTCCTCGCGATTCACCCCGCACGCCCGGATGCCGTTGCCCACGCCCTTCTCATTGCCGTACTTCACAGCAGTATCAACGTGCCGGTAGCCATGCGACACCGCCTCCACCACAGCATCGGCAACCTGGGCGTCATTCAGCGGCCACGTGCCGAGTCCCAGTTGAGGGATCTTGTGGCCGTCGTTGAGTTCGATGAGCGGGGCAAGTGTCATGGGGCATGATCTCCTTTTGAGTCTGTTGCTGTTCTACGCTGGCCGCTTGCTGCTTGGCAACAGCTACCGGCGCGACCATTCATAGAGCCGATCACTCAACTCCATAAAATCCTCGCTCACTGTCTGCAGCTCGGGATGGGTGTCATGCCATTCGACGATCTCCCTGGCACCGTCCGCGAACGGAATCGTGGCCCGGTAGTCAGGGACCAAGGCTTTGATTTTGGAGTTGTCGAACACCACGGAGTGCGAGCGGTCGCCCAACAAGTTCGGGCCGAGCTCATGGCTGTGGGCTGCGATGGTGTCCGAACAAACATGGAACAGCTCGGGTTCTTCCACTCCGGCCGCCCGCGCAAAGAGGCGGTAAATCTGGTTCCACGGCAGGAACTCGTCAGACGTAATGGTGTAGCTCTCGCCCACAGCCTGCGGCCGCCCCAGAAGACCAACAAAAGCCTTGGCGAAATCCCGGCTATGAGTCAGCGTCCAGAGCGATGTCCCGTCACCGTGCACCATGATCGGCATCCCGGCCCGCATGCGATGGATGTCAGTCCATCCGCCCACCATGGCGATCTTGGTCCGGTCATAGGTGTGGGAAGGCCGCACCACGGTAAGAGGGAAGTCCTGCTCACGGTAGGCCTCGTACAGCAGCTCCTCGCAGGCAATCTTGTCCCGCGAGTACTGCCAGAACGGGTTCTTCAAGGGCGTCGACTCCCTGATGGGAAGCAACGTGGGCGGCTTCTGGTACGCCGAAGCGGAACTGATGAAGACGTACTGTCCGGTCCGCCCACGGAACAATTCCAAGCCGGCCCGCGCCTGGTCCGGGGTGAAGGAAATAAAGTCCGCAACGGCGTCGAACGCCCTTCCCCGAAGTACCTCCCGCACGGCGGCGGCGTCCCGGACATCCGCGTGAAGCACTTCCGCCCCCTCGGGGACCGGCCGCCCGGCTGACCGTCCCCTGTTGAGGATGGTCAGCCGGTGGCCCAGTGCGACGGCACGTTCAGCCGCCGCCGCACTGATGACCCCGGTCCCGCCGACGAACAGGATGTTCCGTGGCGAGACGGTGTCCGCCGCCGTTCCCAGACTGGCGGGGAGGAGGCTGCTCACCAGGCGTAGTCTTCGGGTGCGGGTTTGTGGCCCGGGAAGATGTCGTCGAGGCGCTTGAGGGCGTCCTCGTTCAGGGAAACGTCCAGTGCACGGATGGCTGCGTCCAGTTGTTCCTGGGTACGCGGCCCAACAATCGGGGCCGTCACCGCAGGCTGGTGGAGAAGCCAAGCCAACGCAACATCCCCGGGAGCATGCCCCAGTTCGTCCGCGAAATCCTCGTACTGGCGGATCTGCTCCTCGTGCTTCTTGAGGGTCTCCAATGCCCGCCCCTCGGTGCGGCGGACACCCTGCTCTTCCTTCTTCAATACGCCACCCAGCAGCCCGCCCTGCAGCGGCGACCACGGGATCAAGCCAAGGCCGTACTGCTGCGCAGCCGGGATGACCTCGAGCTCAACTTCGCGCCGGAACAGGTTGTAGATGGACTGCTCACTGACCAGCCCGGTGTAGTTCCGCCTGCGGGCGGCTTCCTGCGCCTGGGCGATGTGCCAGCCGGCAAAGTTGCTGCTGCCCGAGTAGAGGATCTTGCCCTGCTGGACGCCCACCTCGATTGCCTGCCAGATCTCGTCCCACGGCGTATCGCGATCAATGTGGTGGAACTGGTAGACATCGATGTAGTCCGTCTGCAGCCGCTTGAGGCTCGCATCGAGTGCACGGCGGATATTGAGCGCCGACAACTTGGACTCGTTGGGGCGGTCCGTCATGGTGCCGTACAACTTGGTGGCAAGGACAGTGCGCTCGCGGCGCTCGCCGCCCTTGGCGAACCAGCGACCGATGATTTCCTCGGTCCAGCCGCGGTGGCCGGTGCCGCCATAGACGTTGGCGGTGTCGAAGAAGTTGATGCCGGAGTCCAATGCGGAGTCCATGATCGAGTGGGCTGTTGCCTCGTCCGTCTGCGGACCGAAGTTCATGGTGCCCAGGCAGAGACGTGAAACTTTCAGGCCGGAACGGCCAAGGTGGGTGTACTGCATGTTTGTCCTTTGTTTAGAGCTGACTTAGAGCTGTGTGAAAGCTGCGACGGCGGGATCGGAGCCGATGCGGGCTCCCGCCTCGAGTGCCGTAATGGCTGCCAGTTCGGATTCGGTGAGCGTGAGATCGGCGGCACCGAAGTTCTCCCGCATCCTCTTGGAGTCAGCGGACTTGGGGATCACGATGGTCCCCTGCGCGAGGTGCCAGGCCAGGATCACCTGTGCAGGAGTAGTGCTGTGGGCTGCGGCCACGAGGGCCACCTGCTCGGCGTTCAGGTCCTTCCCCTGCCCCAACGGGCTGTACGCCTCCACGGCAATGCCGAGGTCGCGGCACTTGGTGGCCAGCTCGCCTTGTTGGTACGTGGGGTGGACTTCGATCTGGTTGACCGCCGGAACCACCTCCGCCTCTTTGAGCAGTGTGTCCACGTGCTCGGAGAGGAAGTTGGAAATGCCGATGGCCCGGATCTGCTTGTCCTGGTACAGCTTCTCCATCTCTTTCCACGCCTGCGTGTAGAGGCCCTGCGAAGGAACGGGCCAGTGAATCAGGTATAGATCGATGACTTCCAGGCCCAAGGCATCCCGGCTTCGTTGGAAGGCGTCATACGCCTCGCCCTGCTCGCCGTTGCGAAGCTTGGTGGTGATGAAAAGTTCTTCCCTCGGAATGCCCGAAGCCGCGACGGCAGCGCCGACCCCTGCCTCATTGCGGTACGCAGCCGCGGTGTCGATGTGGCGATAGCCGGCTTCCAAGGCGTCTTCCACTACCTTCTGCGTTTCCTCAGCAGGTACTTGGAAGACACCGAAACCGAGCTGGGGGATAGTGACGCCGTTATTCAATGTCAGCTCTGGCATGACGGTCTCCTTCGACGGGATGGTGATGGCGATGACTCCAGAAAGCGTTTTCGGAGGCTCTGTACTGAGCCTATGCAGTTTTGGCCCCAGAGTCAGCAACCCAGCCTGATCCTGTTTTTCCTAGGTCTGGTAGTCCTACCCAGAATGGTGGTCTTTCACACGCTACGAACGGCAGAATGGACGGATGGGTCAAAGCGCCGAGTTCGGTAAGTTCCTCAAAGTCATGCGTGCCCGTCTCTCACCCGAGGACGCCGGGTGGCAGGAATCCAGCGGTGCCCGCAGGGTGCCCGGACTCCGCCGCGAGGAAGTTGCCCGGCTCTCCGGAGTGAGTACCGACTACTACACGCGCCTTGAACAAGGCCGCAACATCCACCCGTCCAAAGCGGTCCTCGACTCGGTGGCCCGGGCGCTTCGCCTGGACGCGGGGGAGCATGCGCACATGATGGACCTGCTGGAGCACTGCGCCAGTTCCGCGGGCAATCCCGGCCCCGCGCAAAAAGTGAGGCCCGGGCTCCGGCAGCTGCTGGACGCCGTCGGTGATGTTCCGGCCATGGTGCTGGGCAGGCGGGCGGACGTCCTGGCCGGAAACCAGATGGCTCACCTGCTTTTCACCGACTTCCCGTCACTCCCGGCCGCGGAGCGGAACCTGACCCGTTGGATCATCCTGGATCCCTCGGCGGGGCAGCTGTTCAGGGACTGGAAAACCGTGGCCGCTGAAGCTGTGGGTGCTCTGCGAATGGACGTCGGCCGGCACCCCAACGATCCCCGGACCAACCAACTGGTGGGCGAACTTGCCGTGCACAGCGAGCATTTTCGGCAATGGTGGGCCGGGCACAGGGTGGCGTCGCGATCCGCAGGCACCGTGCGGTTGCACCACCCGATCGTTGGTGACCTCGAACTGAACTTTGAGACGCTGAGTCTCCCGGACGACCCCGACCAGATGCTGAGGGTCTATTCCGCGAAGCCCGGCTCGCCGTCGTCGGACGCTTTGACGCTGCTCAGCTTGGGTGACGTGGGCACCAAAGCAAAGGACCGCGAACCCGCCCGCAGAGATGGCAGTTAATGACAATCCGGAGCTCCGGAACTGTCATTAACTGCCATTTCGCGGAGAGGTAATCAGCGCTCCAGGCGGAAACCAAGCTTGATGGTGACCTGCCAGTCGGCCACTGCGCCGTCCTCGAGGTGCCCGCGGATCTCCTTGACCTCAAACCAGTCCAGGTTCCGCAGTGTCTGGGAGGCTGTTGCGATGCCGTTCTTGATCGCGTCGTCAACGCCTTCGGTGGAAGTTCCTACAATTTCGGAAACGCTATATGTGTGGCCAGCCATGGTGCTCCTCATCAACGTCTTACGAATCTTTGGAAATTTCGGGCCCGCCAGGCAGGCCGTTCATGCAGACTAGCCCACGGATCTCCGTGCGGCCAGAGGTGTTGCAGCCTTAGCTTTCGCGCCAGTCGTTGCTGGTGATGTGCGAACCTGCCTGCGGCCCCATTTGCAGCATTCCGCCGTCCACAGGCCATGACGCGCCGTTGACGTAGCTGGATTCCGGTGATGCCAGGAAGGCTATGACGGCGGCGATTTCCCGGGCATCTCCGGGACGTCCCAGCGGCACTCCGGGCCGTTCCTTCTGCTTGGGATCCTCGTCTTCCTGGCCCGTCATGGGAGTCGCGATCTCACCCGGCGCCACGTTGTTGGCGGTGATGCCGTGCTCAGCGAGTTCCAGGGCCATGGTCTTGATGAGGCCGCCCAAGCCATGCTTGGAAGCGTCGTATGCCGAGGCTCCTACCCTCGGCTGGAACTCATGGACACTGGTGACGGCGATGATGCGCCCACCCCGGCCGGCCTTCACCATGCGCTTGGCGGCTGTCTGCATCGCCACGAAAGCGCCGTTGAGGTTGGTGTCCAAAGTGGACATCCACGTGTCGTAGTCCAGCTCAAGGAACTTGGTGCCATCGCCGGTTCCGGAGTTGTTGACGAAGACGTCCACGCCGCCAAGTTCCTCAGCGAGCTTGTCAATGGCCGCAGCCGTCCCACGGGCATCAGTGGTGTCCAATGGGTGGACCACGGCCTTCCGGCCCAGGCCGCGGACTTCCTCCGCGGTTTCCTCAGCTCCCTGCTGATCGGAATGCCAGGTGATTCCCACGTTCATGCCTGCCTTGGCCAAGGCCACCGCAGTGGCGCGCCCGATGCCTGAATCTGATCCCGTGACAATGGCGGTCTCCGGGGAAAATGGTGCGTCGCTCATGGTCCTGCCTTTCGGTCGAGTAGTCGTTCCGATGATTAATCCCTACCCCCGAGACCCCGGCTGTAAACACTCCCGGCATGAACGGTCATCCCGGGGGATCATGATGGAGTGTAGATTTCTTGCAGCACCACCCAGCGAATCCCCACAACCAGGAGTACTCATGTCAGAAGTTATTGTCGTCGGCGTTGACAACAGCGAGACGGCCAAGCGCGCAGCAGTGGCAGCAGCAAAGCTCGCCACCGCGCTCGGTGCTGAACTGCACGTCATCAGCGGCTTCTCAGATGACCGCATTGAAGAATTTGGCAGCGGCAGCGACCGCATCACCGTCTCGTCGGCAGACTCTGCGGAGTACGTTGCCCGCAAGGTTTCCGAAGAGCTGGACGTTCCCGCCGGCAACATCAAGTACTTCGCTGCCCGTGGCACTCCCGCCAACGCCCTGATCAACTACGCCGAGACCAATAACGCCTCGCTGATCGTTGTGGGAAACAAGCGCATGAAGGGCCTGGGCCGTGTCCTGGGCAGCATCGCCAACAGCGTGGCGCACGGTGCACCCTGCGATGTGTACATCGTCAACACGGACGTGGAGGCGTAACCAAGCCAAGCAGGGGACAGCGCCTGTTGAAATTACTGCTCATTGGAGCAGGTGCTGTCCCCGAGCTGGCTTACCCGGTTGTGCCGTTGAGAACAGTCACGTTGGAGCGGGTCACGCCCCTCCCGGTGATGAGCAGGACATGGCCGGACTGCGGGATATCGGAAGTGATGGTGAGGTCCCGCAGCGCCGAACCGTCCGCCGCCACCAGTAGCGTGACGCCTTCGCTGTTGGACAGGATCACGTCCTCTGCATTTCCTGTTGCCCCGGCCAAGGTGATGTTCCGACGATCACCCCATATAACCGCTGGCTCGTGATAAATGCCGGGGTGCACCAGCACGGTGACAGCAGCGGGATTATTCGCAGGCACAGCGCCAATGGCCGCGCGGATGCTGGCGAAATCACCGGTTCCGTCGAGTGCCACCGTGATGACCTTCCGGAGCGCAGGCTCGGTCCCGCCCAAAGGCCCGCCGAAAGCACGCACCAGTGAGGGGAGCGCCTTGGTGGGGGTCAGGCTGTAGGAGTACGGCGGATTGAAGGCCCCACCCCGTTCCTGGCCAACATTGCCGGTGCACTCGTCAAAGACGTTGTTTCGGGCTGCCAGCGCACCGCCCGGCCCTTGGTGGTGAAGGGGGTTCCGGACGTCGCGGAAGTAGTTTCCTTCCACGAGCAGCAGCGCGGCATTCCGCCCCAGCATCCCATAGCTGGAGATGTTCTCCAGATAGTTGTTGTAGACGTGGGATGCCGCGGTGTTGTCCAGGCTTGCGTTGCGCTGGTGCGTGTTCCGAATCCAGTTGTGATGCAGTGTCAGCCGGGTGACCACGTTCTGGGTCCAGCCCTCGCCAAGGGCTTTGTTGTGGTCCGAAAAGACGTTCCACGACAAAGTGACGTTGTCGCAGTCCTTTCGGATGTCCACCAGTCCGTCGCCCAACCGGGTGAAATGCATGTGGTCCACCCAAATGTGCGTGCTGGTGTCCACCTGGATGCCATCCCTGTCGTTGTCGGGCCGTTTCCCCGCAAAGTCGCCGGGAATGTAAGAGTCCCGGACAGTGAAGTTGCGAAACACGACGTTGGAGACATTGACGAGCTTGAAGCCGGCATTGACCACCGCGGCTCCTTCGCCTGCACCAAGGAAGGATTTGTTTGAGGTCACGGTCAGTTTTTCGTACTGCGTGAACAGCAATTCGCCGTGGAGGATCACCACCAGCGGTTCGGCGCTTTTGGCGAATTGGCGCAGATCCTCCGGGGTGTTCGCATGGACCAGTCTGCCGCCGGCCCCACCTGTGGTGCCTGCGCGGCCGTGCGCTGAAACGCCGGCGAAGCCTGTGGGTGCCACCGACCAAGCACCGCCGTGTCCGCCGTTTATGGGCAGCCCGGCTTCATTGAATCCGTTGGATTTGACGCCGGTCGGCGCCGCTGCGGAGGCTGCCGGGCCGAACAAGCCCGTGGACACCAAGGTGCCTGCTGCGAGTCCAGCGGAAAGAAGGGTCCGGCGCCGGATATTCAGGCCCTGTGCGTCCGCCATCTTAAGCACCTGCTGCCGGAGTCCAGTCACCGAGGAACGTGTCCTTAGTGAATTTCAGGGCCTCTTCCGGAGTGAGTTGGGGGTGGAACTCGTTGATGTATGCGCCGGGCCCGGTGTTGTTGAACTCAGCGAAGCGCCCTTCAGTCCAAGCATGACCACTCATGTCTGACCAGCCCTGCTCAGCGATGTGACTGCCCAGATTCGAGTCCCGGATGACGGCCATGGGGTGCGCGTTGGGGTCGCTGCTGGCAAACCAAGGGCGTCCCAAACTGACGGTCCCGGGTGCAGCGTCAGAGGTCAGGGTGCTGTCCACGATCAGGAAGCCGTAAGGGTTGGAGTCCTTGGTGCTGGGTGCCACGATGTAGCCATTGTTCGTATCGCTGCCGCGGTCCAGCGAATGGATGGTGCAGCCGTCAAACACCGCTGTGCCGCGGCCGTAGAGGAAGTCCACGTCACCTTCGATGTAGCAGTTTTTCAGATAGGTGCGGGCGCTAGCGTCACGGCCGGTGGTGTCTGCGAGGTAGGTGTCCTGGTTGCCGAGGAACCTGGTGTTGTCGAAGGTGATTTTGTCTGCCACCGTCCGCACCGCGAGGGCCTGGCTACCTCCGTGAACGGCCTCGTCATAAGCGTTTTCCACTGTGAGGTTCCGGACCGTGGTGTTTTCCGCCAGGACGTTGAGCGTGGCACTGCCCGCAGCGCCCCAGGTTCCGCCGAAGAACTTCGCGCCGTTTGCAGGGGTGTCGTAGGAAATGACGACGTCGGCCGGGTTGGCTGTTGCTCCCTGCAACGTCACGTTGGGCCGGTCGGCCCAGACATTCACCGCTTCCCGGTAGAAGCCGGGCTTGATGGTGATGGTCCGGGGTTGTGTGTTGCCCACAGGAATCGAGCCGATGGCCGCCTGTACGCTGCCGAAATCGCCGGTGCCGTCCAGCGCGACCGTGACCTCCGCCGTCGTGCTTGGTGCTTTGTTTTCGCGAGGTCCGGCACTGCCGGTGACCAGTTCGGGAACCCTCGCAGAGTCGTCCTTGGCGTATGAATAGAACTGTGTGGGGTCGAAGGCGCTGCCGACGTTGTCCTTGCGGCCGCGGGTGGACTCGAAAATGTTGTCACGGTTGACGATTTCCGTGGCAGGGTCCTTTGCCACCACGGGATCGGCAACCGCGGTGAAGTAGTTGCCCTCCAGGACCACCTTGGCGGCGTTGCGGCCCATCATTCCGTACTGTCCGATGTCCTGCAGGTAGTTGTTGTAGACGTGCGCAGCCGCTGTGTTGTCCAGGCTGAAGTTCCGCTGGACAGTGTTGCGGATCCAGTTGTGATGGATGGTCATTTTGGTGACTGCGTTGCCGGTCCAGCCAACGCCCAAGGCTTTGTTGTTGTCCGCGAACACGTTCCACGAGTAGGTCAGGTAGTCCGAGTCCTTGCGGGTATCGATCATGCCGTCGCCCATGCGCTCGAACTTCATGTGGTCCACCCAGACATGGTGCGAGGTATCCAGTTGGATCCCGTCACGGTCGTTGTCCGGGCGCTTGCCGTCCCAGTCGCCGGGAATGTAGGAATCACGGACTGTGAAGTTCCGGAAGATCACGTTGGACACGTTGATGAGTTTGAAGCCGGCATTGATCAGCTCCACGCCCGCGCCCGTACCGATGAAGCTCTTGTTCGAGGCGACCGGAATCTTGACGTAGTCCTGGGCCGTGATGCTGCCCTTGAGGAAGATCACCAGCGGCTCCTCGGCCGCGGCATGGGTTTTGAGTTCCTCCAGCGAGGACACGCTCACGTGCCTCCCCGCCTGGCCTCCGGTGGTGCCGTCCAGGCCGTTGCCGGGAAGGGACGCGAAACCGTCGGGACGTTGCTTCCACAGGGCCGCCGGTGCCGCCGGTGATTCTGTGCCGCTGTGGATGGGCTCCGCCCTGGCAGGCACAGCGGTAAGGCTTCCAAGAATGACGACGGCGGTGGCCGCGCCGAGTAGGCGTCGCAGGCGCATGCAAAACTCCTTTGTCTTGTCTGGATTGGTGTTGCAGGGAGTGGATGTGGCTATTTGAGTCCGGTGGTGGCAATTCCGTTGATCAGGTACTTCTGCCCAGCAATGAAGAAGCCGATGATGGGGGCGATGGACACCACTGACATGGCGAACATGGGGCCCCACATGCTTTGTCCTTCCGAGTCCATGAAGGCGCGAAGGGCCAAGGGAACGGTGTAGAGGTCCTGGTTCTGGATGTAGAGCAGCGGACCAAAGAACTCGTTCCATGTGGAGATGAACGTGAAAATAGCCGTGGTGGCCATGGCCGGCACGCAGAGGGGCAGAATGACCCGGATGAAAGTCCGGAACGGGCCGCAGCCGTCAATCTGGGCGGCGTCGTCCAATTCCTTAGGCAGCGACTTCATGAATTGCACCATCAGGAAGATAAAGAAGGCATTGGTGGCCATGAAGTTGGGGACGATCAGCGGCAGGTAGGTGTCCAGCCAGCCGAGCTGGGAGAAGATGATGTACTGCGGAACCAAGAGAACGTGACCCGGCAGCATGAGTGTTCCCAGCATGAGGGCGAAGAACAGCTTCCGCCCGGTGAATTCCATCCGCGCGAAGGCGTACGCGGCCAGGGCGCAGGAGAAGATGTTGCCGATGATGGAGAAAATCACAACGATCATGGAGTTGATCAGGTAAACGTGGAACGGCTGGTCCAGCGCGGTCCAGCCCTGGGCGTAGTTGGAGAAGTCCCAGTTTTCGGGCCAGAGACCCAGCTGCCTAAAAATATCGTTGCTGGGCTTCATCGAGCTGGAGATCAGCCACATCAACGGGTAGAGCATCACCAGCCCCACCAGGCAGAGAATCAGATGCCGTGAGAAGCGGGAAACCGGGGTTCCCGTCAGGGCGTCTTCGGGTTGATCCTGCTTGGCCAGCTTGCGCTTGAGAGGTAAATCAAGGAGTGCCATGGGGTTGCCTTAATTGTCGTAGAAGACCCAGAACTTGGATGCGATGAAATTGATGGCCGTGAAAATCGCGATGATCATCAACAGCAGCCAGGCCATGGCCGAGGCATACCCCATCTCGAACTCGGTGAAGCCCTTCTGGTACAGGTACAGGTTGTAAAACAGCGTGGAATCCGCCGGGCCCCCGGTACCTCCGCTCATCACATAGCCCTGGGTGAACGTCTGAAACGAGCCGATGAGCTGCATGATGAGGTTGAAGAAAATAATGGGGCTGATGAGGGGCAGCGTGATGCTGCGGAACTGCCGCCACTTGGATGCCCCGTCAATCGAGGCAGCTTCGTAGTACATCCCGGGGACCTGCCGTAGCCCGGCAAGGAAGATCACCATGGGGGAGCCGAACGTCCAGACGTTCAGCACAATGAGGGTGCTGAGGGAGAACTGGGGGTCAGTGACCCACGCGGGGCCCTGGATTCCGAAGATGCCCAGGAACCCGTTGACGATTCCGTCGTTGCCGAAGATGTAACGCCACAGCATCACGATTGCCACGCTGCCACCCAGAAGGGAGGGCAGGTAGTAAACAGAGCGGTAGATCGACAGGCCCTGAAGTCCCCGGTTTAGCACCAGCGCAACCAGCAGGGCAACAGCCAGGGAGATAGGCACCGACACGAAGGTGTAAATGAAGGTGACCTTCAGCGACTGAATGAGCCGGGGGTCCTCGAACATGGCCTGGAAGTTGGCCAGCCCCACAAAGTTGGGCTCAGTGAAGAGGTTGTAGTCCGTAAAAGCCAGGTACAGCGAGGCAAAGAACGGAATGACGGTGAACAACATCCCCAGGAACCACGGGAGAAGGAAAAGATATCCAGAGCGCTGCTTCCTGCGCCGGGACGGGCGGAGGCGCGGTGTGCCGCCTGCCGCGGCTGGCGCCGGAGCTCCCGGCGGCTGCTTGGTCAGAACTGTCATAGCGGCAAGACCCCCTCGGAAGTAGCTGCAGGCTTACTTGTTGATTGCTGCATTGCTCTTCTCCATGAAGGTCTTAGCCGCATCCGCGGGGCTGATCCGGCCGAACTCCACTTCAGTGGTGAGCTGCTTGAGGGTATCGGCTACAACACTGGCGCCTTTCGGATATACGTAGGCGGGCGGCAAGTCCTCTTCCTGGATGGCGGCCATCAGGTCCACGAACGTCTTGTCATCCGCGCTCAGCTTGGGGGTGATGGAATCGGCCACCTCCGGGTTGATGGGGACACCGCGCTGGGTGAGGACCTCGGCGGCACCTTCAGCGTCGTTCGTCAGGAAGTCCACCAGTTTGGCTGCTTCCTTGGGATGCTTGGACTTGGCAGCGATGGACCACAGCATGGTGGGGTCGGCGGAGTAGCCACGGCGCTCGCCGCTGGTTTCGCCTGGAATGCGCAGCAGGACAACCTCACCCTCTACGGCCTCGTTGTAACCACGGAAGTTGTTGATGGGGATGATCTGCGAAGCGACCGTGCCCTTCGCGAGGTAGGACTGCGCCGGCGAGCCGCCAATTTGCTCGAAGAATCCTGCGGGCGGATAGCCGCCGGCTTTGCGGAGGTCCACGCTGTACTGGAACCAGTCCTCGATGGTCTTTTCGCTGACGCCGAGCTTGTTGTCCTTGGTGTAGAAATCCTCACCGCGTTGGCGCGCGAGCATGATGGGTCCTGTTTCCGTGGCGACGTCGTAGCCAGCTCCGTAGACTTTCCCGCCGGTTTTCTGCGTGACTTCGGTGGCGAACTTGGCGTAGTCCTCCCAGCTCCAGGTCTTGTCATCCGGGATGGTGACGCCGGCCTGGTCCGTGATGGTCTTGTTGACCACCATGCCGATGGTGGTCACGCCGGTAGCGAGGCCGTAGAGCTTGCCGTCAACCTCGCCACGGCTGAGGGTGGTTTCCGGAACCTTGTCCAAGTTCAGCTCCGGGAATGATTTGAGGTCCGCGAGGGTGCCACGCTGTGCGTACTCCAGGAGGCTGCGGTTGGCCATGGCCAGGACGTCCGGCGGGTTGCCGCCGGCAAAGCGGGTAGCGAGCTTATCGGCGTAGGGTGCGCTGTCCTGGTACTCGGTTTTGACGGTGATGCCCGGGTTCTTCTTCTCAAAGATCCGCAGGGCAGCTTCGGTCATCTTGGCCCGGTTGGCGTCGCCCCAGAAGACGAAGTTCAGTTCCACGTTGCCGCCGCTGCCGCTGCCGGAGGACGTTGCGCCCCCTCCACAGGCGCTGATCGTCAGTCCTGCCGCCACCATCGCGGCTCCCAGGACAAGCCTGCGCGAGATGGGAGTGTTTGCTGTCTTCTTCATTGAATGACGCCTTTCTGGTGCCCGATCTAGGGACGTAAATACAGGGTTTCCGAGCATTCCCGGCAGAAACTTTCTTAGGGTGTACGGATTTTTTAGCGATGCGAGGGTCCTCATTGAGACCAAAACGAGGAGCAAAAATACTGAGTAAACGATTTCTAGCAACAATTCACTGTGACTGTCAACACATCATCGTTGATATGCAGAAACTTTTGAAAGAAACTTTCGTGCGGAGTTGCCGAGTTCTTTCTGTTCTGTTTATGCTGAACCCACGCAACCGCGCTGCCATCACCAGCGCACTCACCGCAAGGAGGTCCAATGGGCAGTTTCCAGCTCCACGGCGCAACCGTGGCGCGGGTGAATAACGGCGTTGACCTGGCAACGGTGCTGGCTCCCAGGCCCTACCTGCACCCCCTCCGCACTTTGGCCGGCGCGCCCCTCACGGAAGCCGGTCCAGACGACCATCCGCACCACCTGGGCCTCTCGCTCGCGTTCTCGGACGTGAACGGAAGCAACTTCTGGGGCGGATCCACCTACACGGGGCACGGCCCTGCCCTTCTGGCCAATCACGGTCGTCAAGTGTCCTCTGGCTGGAGTTGCCAACCCGGAAAGGCCGGCGGGACTGTCACATGGATGGACATGAAGGGGCAGGAACTAGCCACGGAACAGCGGAGCTACACCTGCCAGGACCACCCGGACCCCAACTCCTGGAGCCTTCTGTTTGACTCCTTGATCCAGCCAGCAGGTGACGTGGAGCAACTGTGGGTGTCGTCGTCGGCGGTTAAGGGACGCGAAGGCGCCGGTTACGGCGGAATCTTCTGGCGCTTCCCCACGGGGGACGGCCCGGCGGGCGTGCTGTGTTCGCAGGGCACCGGAACGGAAACGGCCCATGGCTCGCTCTCCCCGTGGCTCGTGGTGACAACCCGGCAGCACGGCCGCGACGTTAGCGTCGTCCTCGCACAAAACCCCGCCGAACTCCGTCCCTGGTTTGTCCGCACAGAGGGATACGTCGGTGCCGGACCCGCGGTTGCGTGGAGCGAGGCTGCCCGGGTGGACCGGAACAGGCCACTCCAACTCAGCCTCCACGCCATCATCCACGACGGCCACATATCCAGCAGCCACCACGTGGAAGAACTCCTTCTCCAGCACTTCAGCAGCAGCTCTCCGGACAGGACACCATGACAAATATGGGAAATCGACACCGCATCCCCGTCTACAACAACCCCATCCTCAACGGCGACTGGCCGGACCCGGATGCAGTCCAGGTTGAGGGCACCTATTACCTCATCGCCTCCAGCTTCAACCGGGTGCCCGGGCTGCCGGTGCTTCGCTCCAAGAACCTGGTGGATTGGGAGCACGCCGGCCACGCACTCTCGGAACTGCCTCAAACGAACCACTATTCGCTGGTGAGGCACGGAAGTGGCGTGTGGGCTCCGGCGCTGCGTCACCACGATGGCAAGTTCTGGATCTTCTATCCGGATCCGGACCACGGCATTTTCGTGCTCAGCGCAGAGAAGGCTGAAGGACCGTGGAGCGCACCCCATCTCCTCTATCCCGGACGTGGACTCATCGACCCCTGCCCCCTGTGGGATGACGACGGCACCGCATACTTGGTCCACGGTTGGGCCAAGAGCCGCATCGGGGTCAAGAACCGGCTCACCGTACATCGGATGAGCCCGGACGCCTCCCGGCTTCTGGATCACGGCACCCACGTCATCAACGGCGAGGAGCTTCCTGGGTTCACCACCCTGGAGGGCCCCAAGTTCTACAAGCGCGACGACTGGTACTGGATCTTTGCTCCGGCAGGCGGTGTTGCCACCGGATGGCAGTCGGTCTTCCGCTCGCGCTCGCCTTTTGGGCCTTACGAGGAACGGCGCGTCCTGGAGCAGGGCGATTCGCCGGTGAACGGCCCGCATCAAGGCGCCTGGGTGACCACTCCCGGGGGCGAAGACTGGTTCCTGCATTTTCAGGACCGGGGGGCGTACGGCCGGGTTGTTCATCTCCAGCCGATGGGTTGGGGCGAAGACGGCTGGCCGTGGATGGGCAAAACAGCGGACGACGGCGGACCGGGAACCCCGGTTTTGAGCCACCCCTACCCGGTGGGTACTTCACCTGAGGACGTTGCCCCGCCGTCCAGCGACAACTACACGTCCCCTGCCCTGGGCCCGCAGTGGCATTGGCAGGCCAACCCCCGGGACGAATGGCTTTCCACCTGTGGAGGAGGGCACCTGATTCTGCGTCCGCAGGCAAACGATCCCATCAACCTCCGGGAACTTCCCAACGTCCTGGCCCAAATCCTCCCCGGCGAGCCGTCCACCTTCACCACCACCCTGGAACTGGACGATGTGCCTGTGGGTACCCGGGCCGGCGTCGTGGTTTTGGGCCAGCGGTACGCCTGGCTGGGCCTGGTGCGCACCGAAAACGGCTACGCCCTGGGTAGCGGCACCGGTAGCGAAGGTCCGTACGAGCAGCAGATGGGACGCACTGTGGCACTTCCCGGCCCTAGCATTGAGCTCCAGATCCGCGCGGATGAGACCCCAAGGGCCACGTTTGCCTGGCGTGTTGGCCCCACGGATCCGTGGCAGATTCCCATCTGGGATTTCGACGTCGTGGAGGGGCGGTGGATCGGCGCTGAACTGGGGATTTTCGCTGCATCACCCCTGGGATCGCGTGAACACGGCAGTGTTAGGGTTGGACCCGTGCGGGTGGATACTGCGCCGGTCCGCCGGGCAACCACCCAGCGCATTGCCGCTCCCGTATCCCCATGAGTTCAAGGACCGCCCCGTTGACCACTCCGCGCCCCAAGATCGCAGATGTGGCCGCAGCTGCGGGCGTTTCCGTGCCTACCGTTTCCAAGGTGCTGAATGGGCGCTCGCATGTTTCGGAGTCAACACGCGCCCGCGTCCAGCAGGCCTTGGAGGAGCTCGACTACACCAAGCGAAACTCGCCCAGCGAACCTGGGCTGCTTCAACTGGTAGTGAACAACTTTGATTCTCCGTGGGTCCTGGAAACCATGGAAGGCGTGGAAGCTGCGGCCACACGCCTTGGCTACACCGTGGCCTACACGCGAGCCGTGAATGCCACCGCGGAGAACTGGCAGAAACTGCGGGAGCCCTCCGGCAACCGCCTCGACGGTGTGATGTTGTTGGCTCCGCGGCAGGGCTCACCGTTGGTGGAGCTGGCGCGGACGCTGAACATTCCCGCCGTCGCCATCGACCCCGAAGGCTCCCAGGGCCTGCAGATACCCAGCGTCAGCCCGGCGTCGTTCTCGGGAGCACTGCGTGCGGTGTCCCATCTCCTGGAACTGGGCCATGAGCGCATTGGCATCATTACCGGCCGCGTCCACAGCCCGGGTCACGGACGCGCCCGTTACGCCGCCTACGCGGCTGCCCTTCACGAAGCCGGGTTGCCGGTACTTCCCGAGTTCGTGCGCGACGGCGATTTCAGTATCGAGTCCGGGCTTCGCCTGGGCGGGGAGCTCCTGGACCTGCCGGAGCGGCCCACAGCGATTTTCACGGGCAGCGACCTGCAGGCCCTCGGCGTGATGAACGCCGCCGGGCAGCGGTCCCTGAAAATCCCCGGCGACCTGAGCATTGTGGGCTTCGACGACATCGCCCAGGCAGCCCTCACGTCACCGCCGCTCACCACGGTCCGCCAGCCGCTCGCGCAGTTGGCGTCGATGGCCGTGGGAATGCTCACGGAGCAAATCGAACAGCAGGGACTCGCTACTTCAGCAGCCCTTGAAGTCGCCACGGAGCTGGTGGTGCGGGGAAGCACGGCCCCACCCAAGTAGCGCCGTGCTCCCCTCTTGATGGCCAGAAACTTAGTGGCCTGGAACTTAGTGGCCTTGGAACGCTTCGGCCAGCCACCACGAGCCGCCGTCGGAGGCTATTTTCGCGTCGATGACCAGCGGACGGGTTTGGGTACCGGCTTCGTAGGCCGCGATCCAGGGTCGTACGGCGTCCAAATCCGACACGGTCCGGACGGTGACGCCTTCGGCGCCGAAACCGCGGGCGATGGCGGCGATGTCGGTATCGGGGAACACAACGCTGGAAAGCTCTGCTTCTGTGTGCTCCGAAGCGAAGTGGTGGACTTCCGCGCCGTAGGCTGCGTCGTTGTAGACGATGCACACCAGGGGTAGTTTCAGCCTCGCGGCGGTCTCCAATTCGCTGATCCCCATGAGGAATCCACCGTCGCCCGCGCCCAGCACCGGCAGCCGGTGTGGTTGGGCAAGTGCGGCGCCGATGGCTGTGTACAGTCCGAGCCCGATGGCTTGGAAGGCTTGGGTGAAGCAGAATCCGTACTCGTCCGGCACGGCAAGGTATTGGCTGGGGTAGCCCATGAAGTTGCCCGAATCGACGGCCACGATCCTTTCGGCCGGGAGCAGGGTGTCGAGTTCGCGGGTGAGGACGCGCGGGTCGATGGCTGTGGCGGTGGATAGGTCTTCGGTTTCGACGTCCCGCCACCGCGAACCCTGTTTGATGGTCAGGGCGTTGGTCTCAGTGCGGTACTTTTCTGCCGGTTCGGGCTGGACGTCGGCCAGCGCGGCCAGCACATCGGCCGCGGTCAGCGCTGAGTCTCCCAGCACTCCCAGTGAGATGGGCCGGTTAGCGCCCAGGGCAGAGTCTTCGACGTCGATCTGCACCACTGTGGTCCCGGCGGAAATCAGCCGTCCGTGCCGCATGGTCCACATGTTCAGCGCGCAACCCCACCCCACGATCAGGTCGGCACCGTTGATGAACTCGGCGGTGGCAGGCGAGGAGAATCCGCCGGAGATACCCAGGTTGTGGGAATCGCCGTTGAATAGCCCGCTCGCCACCGCGGAGGTTGCCACCAGCGCGCCAGCATGCCGGGCCAGCGCCAGGATTTCGTCCCGGGCACCGCGCCCGCCGCGTCCGGCAACGAACACCGGCCGTTCAGCTTTCGCTATCAGTGCGGCCAGTTGCTCCACGGCGCCAGTGTCCGGGCGTACCTTCAACGGTTGAGGCACGACGACGGCACTCACCTCGTCCGCGGCGGCTCCGCTTTGAACGTCCAGCGGCAAGCTAAGGACCACGGTGCGGCGTTCATTCACCGCGGTCCGGAAGGCCCTGACAGTGTCCGCGACGGCTGTTGCGGGGGAATGGATGCGTTCGGCCACGGCTCCTACGCTGCGGGCCAGGGCGTCTTGGTCGATCTTGAAGTTGGACCGGATGGCCGCGGCCTGGGTGTCGGCGGTCAGCACGATCATCGGCGTCCGGCTCTTCGCTGCCTCACCGATGCCGGTGATGGCGTTGCTCAGCCCGCAGCCTTGATGCGTGGTGACCACCCCGACTTTCCCGGACATCCGGGAGTACGCGTCGGCCATGGTCGCCGCACCGCCCTCATGCCGGGTGGCCGTGAACGGGATGCCCTCGGCCATGAGAGTGCCGGTGACATCGAAGTTGCCGCTGCCCACCACCCCAAAAACGTGCCCGACGCCGAGCTTCGCCAGCGTCCTGCCCACCAACGTGGAGACCCGCACTTGCCCGCTCATGCCTTCTCCACCGCACCCTTTTCCACCAGCGCGTACACGCGGCTCGGGCTGCCCGTCCCGCCGACGATCGGCAACGGAGCAACCACCAACGTCGCACCGGTGACGGGGAGTCGGTCCACGTTCCGGAGCGACGTCACCCCGTACTTGTCCGCGCCGAGCAGGAACGAGTGGACGGGGAACATGGGGTCCAGGCCGCCGGCTTGACCGGCGTCGATGCCCACGGTTTCCACACCGAAGCCACTGATCGAGGCGTTTCCGGCGAGCCACTTGGCACCTGCCGCGGAGACCCCGGGAGTGTGGGGTCCGGCGTCGTCCGCGTTGACGAAAGCGGCAGCGTCAGCGCCTCGGGCCGCCCAACCAGTCCGGAAGATCACCCAGCAGTTCTCCGGGAACGCGCCGTGCTCTTGCTGCCACTGCTCAAAGTGTTCCGGTTCCAGCAGGAAATCCGGGTCCTCCGCCGCCTCGAGCGACTTGTCGATGACCACAACCGGGCCCACCAGTCGGTGTGGTTCGATCTGGTCCACGGATTTGCCGTCCTTGCCTGTGATCCAGTGGACCGGCGCGTCCAGGTGCGTCCCGGCGTGTTCACCCACGGTGACGTCGTTCCACGCCCAAGCCGGTCCGGCGTCGTCGAAATTGCTCACCGGCGAGACGGACAAACCCACCGTGTTCGCGAACGGCTGCGGCAGGTTCAGGATGGGGGTCTCGGAACTGAGCGGCGTGGTGAGGTCGATGATCTCCACCGAACCGCTCGAGAGGGCTGCAGTGAGCCCGGCCAGAACAGACATTGTTCTCCTATCGCTTGCTTGGTTTCAGTGCTGATTGAATACGGGAAAATCGTGAGGGTTTCGCGGTCAATTTCTGCGCAACCAGATGTCCGGAACCGCCGGAAAGCCCCGGACCGGGATGGGTTGACGCGCCGATGTGCCAGAGACCTTCGACGGCGGTTTGGTGTCCTGCCGCTGCGGGGAAGGGCCGCCAGAGCAGGTTTTGGAAGAGTTCCGCGGAGCCGCCGTAGGGATCGCCGTTGACGGCATTGGGGTTGGCCGAGGACAAGTCCGTCGGCGCCAGAATGTCCGAAGCAAGAACAGTTGCGCGCGTGCCCGGAGCGAACTGTTCAATCCGTGCCAGGACCCGTTCCAGATAGCCGTGCTTCAGCTCGTCAGTCCAGCCGCCGGCAACGTCCAGTTGGCCGGCTGCGTCACCTACGGGCGTGAACGGGACTTCCTGGAGCTGCAACCACAACGTGGCTTTGCCCTCCGGCGCCCGCGACGGGTCGAGAACGCACTGTTGGCCCACAACCACGGTAGGTTCCTTGGGCAGCAGACCCGCTTCAGCCTGGGCGCAGGCAATCCCGGTGCTGTCAGAGCCGTTGCTGATGTGAACCAGCGGGACGGTGTTGAGCCTGGGATCGAGCCATTCCAGAGGCTTGTCCAAAGCAAGGTGGATCTGCATGGCACCGCGGCCGTTCTGGTAGCGTTCGGCGGCCTGGGCCGTACCAGCGGGTGGTTGCCGGAGGAGCCGGGTGTAGAGGGCCTGGGGCGAAACGTTGGCGAGCACCGTGCCGGCTGAAACCACGCCTTGCGATGTGCGGACGCCGGTGGCGGAGCGGCCCTTACCGGATGAGTCCACCAGGATCTCGTCGGCCTCCGCACCCAGCATGATCCGGACGCCGTTGCCCCTGAGCAAGGACTCGAAGGCAGCCACAAACTGCGAGGCGCCGCCCTTCACAACAGGAAGCCCGAAGCCGTGCATGCTCATGGCCATGACTGGGAGCATGACGCCGCCGGTGGCTTGGTCCGGGCCGAGCCCTGCGTGCAGAAGCCAGGGCGACCACAGCTGGTCCGCTTCCCAGCCGTCAAAACGGCTGCGGACATAGTTCCGTCCGCTCATCACGGAATCCCGGACAAAGGCCTCCGTCCCGGAGAAACGCCCGCGTCGCACGGCTCCGAATGCAATCTTCGCCACCTCCCCAAACGACCGAAGCTCCGCCCCGAAAGCCCCGAACACGGTTCCGGCGTTGCGGCCCAGATCATCGAGCATGGCCAGATACGCGGTCCCGTCGCGTGGCTCCTTGAAAGCCGCGGCTGTTTCGGCCGGGTCCCTGTGTGCGATGATCACGCGGTGGGCTCCAGTGACAGGATCCGCAGCGACGCCGGCCGTTACAGGACCTGAGGTGTTGCAGTACTCCAAGCCCCTGGCGTGGAGTTCCTTGCCCAGCGCTCCGTAAGCACCGCCGGACACAAACAAAGGGTGCCAGGAGGAGAAGGTGTCGTGGATGAAACCCGGGAGGGTACGCTCCGCGGAGTGGATGAACCCACCCAACCGATCCGAGCGCTCAATGATGCACACGCGCTTCCCTGCCAAGGCCAGCTCGGCTGCCGCGACCAGCGAATTGATGCCTGATCCTATGATCGCGACGTCAAGGGGATGGTCCATATCCGTTCCTTTCAAAAGGCGTGACTAGAAATCCGGATGGCTGGCAGTGGCGTGGTACTTTCCACCGTGGAACACCAGGGGAGCGCCGTCCTGGTGGTTGTAGCTTTCCACCTCACCCACGTAGATGACATGGTCCCCGGCATCATGTCGCGCAACGGTGCGGCACTGGAATGTTGCAACGGCACCCTCCAGCAGCGGAACACCGGCGATTCCGTCAGCTGTTTCCACGCCGGCGAACTTGTCCGTGGCGGGCGTGGCGAACTGGCGGGACAGGACGTGCTGGTCACTGGCCAGGATGTTGATGGCAAAATGCGTTGCGTCCTCGAAATCGCCCAGGCTGGGGGCACGTTTGCTGGGGCACCAGAGCACCAGCGGCGGATCCATGGACACTGACGTGAAGGAATTCGCGGTCATGCCCACTTTTCGGCCGTCCGCAGACACAGTGGTAACCACCGTGACGCCCGTGGCGAACTGACCCAACGCACCTCTGAAATCCCTCACATCGAAGGCAGCAGCATCGTCCTCTTTCCGGGCCTGCATGAAGTCAGCGGCCGCGGTGGGATCGAACCACCAGGGGTATGACGTCCGAGGATCATCGAAGCCGCTGACGATGCTTGCCGCCAGTGCCGGATGGTCAGCGGCTTCACGGAGGAGCGTCTTCTGGTGATCACGCCGCGGCTTCAGGAGATCGTTGGTCCACTCCACCGCCCATTGCCCCCAGCCGCGCCAAAATTCGTCGAAGGTGCGCTCCATCCAGGCACGGTCAAAAGGCTGCTGGCCTCGGCGAATGATCGAATCAAGGTAGTATTTCGCGGCCAGAGTGGCGTTGTTGGAACCCTGCCCGGTGAGCGGATCGTTCAGGACAACGGCGTCACCCAGCCCGAACACCAGCTTCCCGTTGCCGAGTTCCCCGACGGCGGACCTCACCGTGGGCGTGATGCGCCCCAGGAGCGTCGCGCCACTATCAGTCAGCTCAGCGGTGGCAAAGTTCTCTGCCTCGTGCGGGAAATGGTCTCGCAGGATTTCCAGCGAACGCTCGAGCTGCTCTTCGGGGGTTCCGACGTCGTTCCAGCGGTCCATGGGGCCGCCCACCACGCCCTCGAACACCATCATGCGGCAGGGGCCCGATACGGTCAGGCCCTGGAACGTGAAGAACTCGCCGACGCCGGGGGCCATGGACATGCGGATGGCGTCGCCCGCGCCGCCGGTACCGGCGGCGGAAGCACCGTCGTCGGACGTGACGTAGTTCAGGGCCAGTACCCGCTGCGGCCGGTCGAAGGGCGACTTGGCCTTGTCCCGCGGGAAGATCTGGCCGATCTCGCCCTTGCCGGTGCTCACAATGACCAGCTCATAGTCATGGGCGAGTTCTTCGAGCATGCGCGGTGTGACCTTCTCAATGCGGAAGTCACCACCGGCTGCAACAAATGTTTCGATCCAGAGGGCACTTTTGATGCGCTGGTCAATGGACCGGGCGGGACCGTCCAGTGGTGCTTCCCATTCGATGGGTTCATCACTATCCACACGTAGCCGGATGGAGGTGATGCCAGGGACGGCTCCGGATTCGTAGAATTCGGTGAGCGCTGTCCCCATGTGGGCTTCGGCGTCCAGGGCGGTGGAGAACATGCACTGGCTGGACATGACCTTGCCGGTGCGGATCTGGGCAGCGGAACGGTCGGATAGGAGCGTCACCGCGTAGCCGTCACGTTGCAGGCCCAATGCTAGCTGGGCCCCGGATTCGCCGGCCCCCACGATTGCTATCTTTCGCATGGTTGAGTCCTTATTAGCAGGGTCGTGCTACGAAACTTTGGCGGCAGACAAATCCGCGAGGTAGCTCGCGGCTTTATCCGGGTACATGAACCAGTCCTGGAATTCCGGTGGGTGGTTGAAGCCGTTGGCGAAGCGATGCGCGATAGCCGGCTCGCTGTTCGCAGCCCCCAAGAGCTCGAGGACATGGGGCGGAGGCGGAGCCAGGAGGGCATTCGTCCAGTGTGCAACGTGCTGCGCGTAATCCCAATAGCGCTCAAAAGTGGCCTGCATGAAGTTTGCATCGTAGGCGCCACCGCCGTACCGGGTGATGCTGTCCAAGTACGACGCCGCGCATTTGCTCGCGTTGTTGGAACCCTGCCCCGTGATCGGATCGTTCAAAACCACGACGTCGGCCAGGCCTAGTACCTGCCTGCCGCTGGGCAGCGTGGCAATGGGGTGGCGGACGGTGGGCGCGAACCTGCCCTGGAGGACGCCGTTGGGATCGGTGAGTTCCACATCCGTGGCGCGCTCGGCTTCCCACGGCAGGAAGGTCTTAAGGATGTTTTTGGAGTTTTCCAAATGCTCCTCGGGTAAGAGTCCCTTCCACGAGTCCATGGGCCCGCCCGGAACCCCTTCGAAGACCATGATTTCGCAGGGGCCGGTGGTGGTGAGCGCCGGGAAAACGAAGTACTCGCCAACGCCGGGGATCAGGTTGAATGAGACCGCCGAGTAGTCCTCGCGCGGCGTCAAGCCCTTCACGTAGGTTAAGGCCAGGGCACGCTGCGGTGCATCGTAGGTGCTGCGTTCCGCGTCACGGGTGAACAGTTGCGCGATCTCGCCCTTGCCGGCGGCCACAATCACCAGGTCCGAGTTCTGCGTGTACTTCTCCAGCTCGGCAACGCCGGCGTCTTCGAAGACGAGCTCTCCGCCGCGTGCTGTGAACTCCTCCATGAACCGCGGGAACTTCACGCGCTGGTCGATCGACTTGGCGTGGTTATCCAGGCGTGAGGCCCAGCTGATCGCCTTCTCGCCCGGCAGTTCGGGGTGGGGGATGGTGAACGAGATGCCGTCTACGGTGGGAGCATCGGGCCAGAAGTCCAAGCCGAGTGCCCGCTCGTGTTCCAAGGCGTTGTGGAAGATGCACTGGCTGGAGGCAACCTTGCCTTCATGTATCTCTTCGGGTGTGCGGTTGGAAATGGTTGTCACTTGGTAGCCGGCGTCCAGCAGTCCGATGCCGAGCTGTAGCCCGGACTGGCCGGCACCGACGATGGTGATGTGGCGTTGCGTCATGGCGTTGCCTTTCTCTGTGGTGGAAGGTGTTGTGAAGCTTGGCGTTAGTTTGCTGCGAGCAGGGGAATGGACTCTTGGGCGCGTTCCGGGCCCAAGGCGGAATAGCCGCCGTCGACGGCCCAATCTGCGCCGGTCACAAAACTTGCTTGGTCGCTGGCGAGGAACGCGACGACGTCACCCACCTCGTGGGGGCGGCCGACCCGCTTAAGTGCGTGGAAGGGGGCCGCCACCGAGTCTGTTTTTTGGAGGTTCCCGTTGCTGAGTGAGTCCATGATGTTGCTCCAGACCCAGCCTGGGCTGACGGAATTCACGCGGATGCCGTCTTCGGCGAAGTCCACGGCCATGCTCCGGGTGACTTGCACCAGCGCGGCTTTGCTCGCCGGGTATAACCAGCGGCCGGTTTGGGCTACTGAGCTGGAGATCGAGGTGAAGTTGATGATGGCACCGTGCCCGGAGGCCTTGAGGTGGGGGCGGGCTGCGTTGCTGGCCACCACTGCGCTGACGAGGTTGACGTTGAGTGCCTCGAGCCAGTCGGCGCGCCCGGACGCAGCGCCGTCGTCCTTGTAGGTGCAGGCAAGGTTCACCAGGATGTCGAGCCCGCCGTAGAGGGCCACGGTTTCTTCCACGAGTTCGCTGACTGCGGCGTCGTCGGTGATGTCCGTGTGGGAATAGTGGATCCCTTCCCCGAGAGCTTTGGTGAGGGTGTCGCCGTCGGGGGCTATATCCGCAACCACCACCGTGGCTCCGGCGTCCCGCAATGAGGTCACCACTCCTTGCCCCACCTTGGTTGCCCCACCGGTGACGATTGCTGTCCTGCCGTCGAGTCCTGACATGGCCTAAACCTTTCCCGTACTTGTGATGTTGAAGAAATGTGACGTCCGTCATGGTCGATCCATAAGCGACTTTAGGTAGTCGTTGTTGGCTGGACTATCCACTTAGCGCGGAAGTCATCCGAATTACGCAGGGTCTTCCTCTTCTTCATGCCAACCAACCCACGCCGCGGAAGTGAGGTGGGTTTCCCTGGCCTGAAGCTCCGCCGCCCAGAGTTCGAAGTGGCGTTGATCCCACTCGTCCCTGCGGTCGTGTACCACTTTGATGTTCTTCACTGGTCCTCACCTCGCTTTGGCTGTTGGTATCGTTTTGTGAGCTGCGTCATACTTGTCCTAAAGCGACTCTAGACAGGCGCTGCACTCCGGAATATCCACTTGGCGCGGGGATCATCCGAAAGGCGAAAAGCTCCAGAAAACCGTGTGACGTGCAATTACCCGTGAAGTAGGTGGCGGATGGTCAGGATTCTTGCCCGTGATGTTCTCCGGGGGCAGCCAACAATGGCCACAACTGACGTGGACGAGGCGCATGCCAAGATTGCGGAGTTGTTCTGCAGTCATGAGCTCGCCCCGCGGACGCGCGCGTCCTTGATGGACATGAAGCTGCGCTCATTGCATCGTGGCGATGTTGGAATCGAGTTCCTGGACTACGGAGCCGACGTTCGGATTGAACCCGAGGGCCTGCAGGATTTCCATCTGGTGCAGATCCCTTTGGCCGGTCACGCTTCCATGCAGGTAGGTGCCAGGACTGTGGAATCCAATCCCCGCATGGCTACGGTTCCGCCTATCGACCGCCCATTTTCCATGAGCTGGGACGGCGGAAGTCCGCACCTCATTGTCTACGTGCGTCGTTCAGCGGTTGAGCGGGTGGCCGGTCAGCTTTATGGCAATGACGCTGTGGATCTGGGCTATGGCATGGACCTTTCAGGTGCCGCCGGCCGCGCGTTCTTGAGGGCCGTCGTCGAGCTTCATGACGACATGATCAGCCGGCCCCAGTTCGCAGCTCCCGCTTTTGTGCAGGGGTTGTTGGCGGACAGCATGGTGTCCCGACTGCTGATGGCGATGCAACCGCCCGCCGGGGAAGCACGAAACGCGGAAGCGGAGGGTCGGCTGGTCCGCGAGTGCAGGGAGCTGCTGGAGCGGCACGCCTTTGAAGAACTCACGGTGCCGGACATCGCGGAGTGCTTGGGTGTTTCAGTCCGTACCCTGCAAACTGCCCTGCGGGCCGAGACCGGCGCGACGCCGTCGGGGTTGCTGCGCAGTATCCGGCTGGACCGTGCCCGGGAGATACTTCTAGAGGCGAACCCCCGCGAGCAGAGCGTCACGGCGGTGGCTGAGCAATGCGGCTTCACACACCAAGGGCGCTTCTCTGCGCTCTACGTGAAGGCCTTCGGCGAGCTGCCCAGCGAGAGCCTGCGCCGCTAGGTAGGAGGCGGAGACTATTCTGAATCGCGCAGAATGCGGGGCAGGAATCCCAATTGATCCAATTCCCGAACCAGAAGTGGCGTTAGTTCACTCGCCAGCCGAAGCCGGTAGGATCTCTTCCCCTTGGCGACCGGTTCAATGACGCCGCGGTCCAGGAGCTTTCGAATGTCTTGACTTCGTGTCGCAGCTGAACCTGTGAATGCTGAACTAAGGTCTGCGGCCTTCACGTCAACTTTGCGCGAACCCGTTCAGGGTCGATGATGGCTTTCGCCAGTGGAGAGCTAAAGGGGAACTCGGGAAAATCGAGTGGGTTCACGGGGAGAATTTTCCAGGGAGGTTTCCAACATTTAAGAGCATGGCCCGAATATTCCCCAGAAATCAGTGATTTTGCTATACCCGGCCCCTGCAGGATTTAAATTATCCGGGTCCAACAATTAAGGCGCCTGTGCCAGCTACGCCTCCAGCACGTACGTCTTCAGGTCGTCCAGGGTCTGCTGCATGTGCGCATCCATGGCGAGCCGTGCCTCGTTGGGATTGCGGGATTCCAAGGCGGCCGCGATCTTCCTGTGGTGCCCGATTGCGTGTTCCTGGATTTCAGGAAACGCTGAAGTTTCGGCCCGACGGGCTTCGAGGACGCGATGCAGCGGTTCGAAGAGCACGGCAACAAAGACGTTGCCGGAGGCGTGAAGAATGACGTCATGAAAGGCAAGGTCTGCTTCCACGAAAGCGGGGAGATCGTTGATTTCGTGGGCGGCCTGCATCTTTTCCACGTGCTCTTTGAGGGCCGTGAGCTCGTCGTCGGAGATGCGTTCGGCAGCCAGTTCGCAGGCGCCCGTTTCCAGCATCCGGCGGAGTTCGATCAGCTGGATCGCTGCGGCTGCATCCTTGGTTCCTTCGGACGCGGCACGCAGCACGGCTTCCAGTGATGCCCACTGATTCAGCGGGTTAACAAACGTTCCACGGCCGCGTTCAACGCTGAGGATCCGCTGCGCTTCAAGGGTTTTCATGGCTTCACGCACGGTCATGCGGCTCACCTCGTGTTTGGCGCTGAGCTCCAGCTCGCCCGGGACCACTGTTCCGGGCGGAAACTCGCCCGCGATGATCCTGTCCAGCAGCTCATCAGCCACCACGCCCACCAGTGACTTGCGTGCCATGTATCCCCGTTTCTGTACTTCAGACCGCCCGGCGCCCCGCGGATTTCCCCCGGGACGGGTGGTTGTCAGACATCTTACGCTGGCGGTGGCCGGCTTGTTTCCCAAAACCCGGTTAGCGCCGCGGCGCATTTTTCGGGCTGCTCCCAGTGGACGTTGTGGCCTGCGCCGGGGATGGCTCTCAGCTGGCGCTGCTGGCTTTCGGCTACGAACACGCGCATTTGCTCAATGGGTCGCACCCGGTCGCCGGTTCCGGCGATCACCAGCAGTGGCGCGTGGACGCGCCCGGGCACTGAAGGTTCGACGCCGGTCATGGCCGCCAGGGCGCTAGCGGACAGAACCGGGAAGGGGACATCGAACCCTGTGCTAAGCCGCTCCATGTCTGCTGCGGAAAGCTCCCCGTACCAGGCGTTCATGAGCTTCGTTTTAGTCGCGGAATCGAAGAATCCTTGGTCCAGTTGCGACGTCAGCACTTTTTTGAATCCTTGATTTTGGGGCACCGGCGCCATGCCTACCAAGGTTATGGTGGCCACCACGTCGGGACGGGCGGCAGCGAGTGTCAGCGACACGCTTCCACCCATGGAGTGCCCCACCACGTGCACCGGACCCCCGGCGCGGGCATCAAGGACTGCGGCTACCGAGGCCGCTGCCGAGTCCAAAGTCCATTCGAAATCCGGCGGCAAATCATCGCCAGTGTGGTAGCCGGGGAGGTCCAGAATCCAAACCGTCCGTCCGGCGTCGAGCAACTTTTTCGCGAGCGGTTCCCAGTACACCGAACCGGACGCCCAGCCGTGAATCAGCACTGCCGGGGTGGGCTCACCTGCGGAAACGGCGGGCGTGCGAACGTCCACGAACGGGAGCGGAATCCCTGCGTCAGCCATGCGCCCAGCCTAGTGATTCTCGAGACCTTGCGCGCTGAAGAGCCGTGTGTCACACTAATTCAAATGTTAGATGTCTGACATCTTACATTCACCAAACCGCAACAGAGATTTCCCACGATGGAGTGCACAGTGACCCTTGAAGCCGACGTTCTGGCCGCTTTCCCGGCGGAAGCCCAGATTCCTGCTCAGTTGGTTGCCGACGCCGTTGCGGCGTCCTCGGCAACGTCTCCCCGCGTCCTGGTTGTCCTCGACGACGACCCCACGGGAACGCAGTCCGTTGCGGACCTCGCCGTGCTTACCCGGTGGGATGTCGCAGACTTCACCTGGGCCTTCACCCACATCCGCGAAAACCAGACCAAGCCGGCCGTCTACGTTCTCACCAACACCCGCAGCCTGGACCCGGCAGAAGCCGCGGCCCGGAACGAAGAAGTCGTCCGCAACGCACTGGCTGCAGCTGCCGGCAACAGTGGTGGTCCTCGGCTGCGCCTCGGTTTCGTGAGCCGCAGCGACTCCACCCTCCGCGGCCACTACCCCTTGGAGCCGGACGTCATTGCAGCCACCGTGGCTGCCGAGACCGGCGAAGCCACCGACGGCGTGGTGATCGTCCCTGCATTCCCCGACGCCGGTCGCGTCACCATCGGCGGCGTGCACTACATGCGCGGCGACGCCGGCTCGCTCACCCCCGTGGCCGAGACGGAATTCGCCAGGGATGCAAGCTTCGGCTTCATCAACTCCGAGATGGCCAAGTATGTGGAGGAAAAATCGCAGGGCCGGTTCCCAGCCGGCGACGTGATCGTCCTGGACCTCAACATCATCCGCGCCGGCGCCTCCGCGCAGGACCCCGCTATTTCCGCCAAGGCAATCGCTGATGCCCTGGAATCCGCCAGCAATTCCACGCCGATCGTGGCCGACATCGTCACCGAGAACGATTTCCGCGCTCTGGCCCTGGGCCTCGAAGAAGCCGAGCGCCGCGGTAAGAAGCTCCTCTACCGTGTGGGCCCGCCGTTCGTTCGAGGTCGCATCGGACAAGAAATCCGTACCGCGTTGACCTCAACAGAGGCCTACGCGGGCAACACTCCCTCCACAGCCGGCGGCCTGATCGTGGTCGGCTCGCACGTCGGCGTCACAACACGCCAACTCAATGACCTCACCGCAGAGCACAGCTCGGCCCACATCATCGAGATCGACGTCGAGAAGCTGCTCGACGCGGAAGCCGACGCTTACATCGCAACCGTTGTGTCCGACGTCGTCGACGCACTTCGCAAGGGCGATGTCATCGTCCACACCAGCCGCCTGCTCATCAAGACCGACGACGCCGCAGCGAGCCTTAAGATCGCCCGCACCGTCTCCGCCGCCGTCGTGTCCGTTGTGAACCGGACGCTGAAGACCTTCCCGCCGCGGTTCGTCATCGCCAAGGGCGGCATCACGTCCTCGGACGTCGCCGCGCACGGCCTGGAAATTCGCCACGCCATTGTCCGCGGCCCCATGCTCCCGGGCATCGTCTCGCTGTGGGAACCGGTGGACGGCCCCGCGAAGGGCATCCCGTACATCGTCTTCGCCGGCAACGTGGGCGACGACCAGTCCCTGACCCAGGTCACCCGCAAGCTCAGCGCAACTTTCTAAGCGCCTCTTTCTCATAGCCAAAAATTCAATGGAGAACACCATGACCAGCAGCGACTACACCATCACCGTTCTGGGCCTCGGCGCCATGGGCCTGCCCATGGCCACCCGCCTCGCGTCCGAGCTGACCGTCCACGGCTTCGATATCGCCGAGCCCCGCCTTGAGCTCGCCGCCGCGGCGGGCATCAAGACTTTCGCCTCGGCCCGCGAAGCTTCCCAGGACGCTGACGCACTCCTTCTTGCTGTCCGCAACGGCGAGCAGCTCAACGATGTCCTTTTCGGCGAGAACGGCGTCGCGGCGGTACTGAAGCCGGGCGCCGTCGTCATCCTGGGCAGCACCGTGGGCACCGAAGCCATCCCGGCCACGGTTGCCAAGCTGGCCGAATACGGCGTTTCGCTGGTGGATGCCCCGCTGTCCGGCGGTCCGAAGCGCGCTGGTGAAGGCGACCTGCTGATTGTGGTCGGTGCCGAGCCGGAGGCGCTGGAGAAGGCCCGCCCCGCACTTGAGCTGCTGGCGTCCACCCTGAGCATCGTTGGGGATAAGCCCGGCGACGGCCAAGCGCTCAAGACCGTCAACCAGCTCCTGTGCGGTGTGCACATCGCCGCCGCGGCTGAGGCCATGGCCCTCGCCGATGCCCTCGGGCTCGATCAGGCGAAGACCCTCGCCGCCCTCGAAGCCGGTGCTGCTGGTTCCTTCATGCTGTCCAACCGTGGCCCCCGCATCCTCGAGGCCTACTCCGAAGACGGCGCAGAGGTCCTCAGCCGCTTGGACATCTTCGTGAAGGACATGGGCATCGTGGGTAAGGCAACCAGGGCCGCCGGCCTCGCCGCACCCGTTGCTGCCGCCGCTGAACAGCTCTACCTTCTCGGCCAGGCCCAGGGCCTCGCCGCCGCCGACGATTCTGCCGTCATTAAGGTTGTTGCGCCCTCCAAGCGCACCGCCTAACCACTCCCAACCCTAGCCACTCCCAATAAAGAACCCGCGACGACGGCGGTCCCCCCCTTCGCCGTCGTCGCACCTCCCGCCGGTCTTCTTTAGACTGGTATGTCAAAGGAGACACCCCCCAATGAATCCCCTCATCAACTCGTTGATGGTTCAGGCGGCAGATGCCCCCGCCATCAAGCCCGCAGTGGAGCTGGGAACCCCCCTCCTGCTGACCATCGCCGCAGCGGGCATCGCCCTGCTGCTGGTGCTGATCATCCGCTTCAAGATTCAGGCCTTTGTTGCCCTGTTGGCTGTCAGCATCCTGGTGGCCGTAGCCGCGCAGATTCCGCTCAAGGACATCTTCACAGTGGTGACCACAGGCGTTGGCAGCACCATGGGCAAGGTCGCGTTGCTGATTGCCCTCGGTGCCATCCTTGGGCGCATGATCGAGGTTTCCGGCGGCGTGCAGTCGCTGGCTACCCACTTCACTGAAAAGCTCGGAGCCAAGCGCGTTGCCATTGCGCTGACTGCCGTCGGTTTCCTCGTGGCGATCCCCGTGTTCTTCGAAGTGGGCGTCATCGTCCTGGTCCCGATCGTCTACGCTTTCGCCAAGATCGCCAACGTTCACCCCATCAAGTTCGGCCTGCCCATGGCCGGCATCATGCTGTCCATTCACGTGGCTGTCCCGCCGCACCCGGGCATCGTGGCCGGCGCCGGCGTCTTCGGCGCCGACATCGGACTCATCACCCTGATCTCACTCATCATCTGTATCCCCCTTGGATTCCTGTCCTACTGGGTTGCCAGCATCATGAACCGCAAGGACTACGAGCTACTCCCCGGCGTGAAGCAGCAGGTTGACGAATTCGGTTCCGACTCCCTGGTTCACGTGGGCCACGACGGCCCCGGCGCCCGCGCCATCGCCCCTCCGCGTCCCGGCCTGATCATGTTCCTGATCGCCGCTCCGATCGTCCAGATCCTCCTCGGCACCGTTGGAACACTGACCCTCGCCAAGGACAACTACTGGTACGGCGTGGCCGCGTTCATTGGCAACCCTTTCTTCGCACTCCTGGTTGCCGTGGCCCTCTCCTTCTTCCTGCTGGCGGTCCGCCGCAACTGGTCGCTTAAGGAAACCGGCGAAATCTTCGAAGGCGCACTGCCTCCCATTGCCTCCATCCTTATGGTGGTTGCAGCTGGTGGGGTGTTCGGTGAAGTCCTCCGCGCATCCGGCATCGGCGCAGCACTGTCCCACACTTTGGACAGCCTCGGCCTGCCGGTGATCGTGCTCGGCTTCATCATCTCCCTGGCTCTGCGCGCAGCCCAGGGCTCCGCAACCGTTGCCATCGTGACCACGACGGGCCTGCTCACCTCGGCCGTCATGGAAGGTGGCTACACGCCGGCCCAGATCGCCGTGATCGTCATTGCCATCGGCTTCGGTTCGCTAGGCCTGTCCCACGTTACGGATGCCGGCTTCTGGACCGTGATCCGTTACTACGGCCTCACGGTTTCCGACGGCCTCAAGACCTGGACTGTCCTGACGACCATCCTGGGCTTGGCCGGCTTCGCACTGACGTACGTCGCCTGGATCCTGGTGGGAGGCCTGGGCCACTAATGCGCACCAAACTCGACCACCTGGTCAACTCTGCCCTGGCCTCCGGCTCGGCCGTTCCCGCCTTCACTTGCTACGACTTCACCACAGCCCTGGCTGTTGTGGGCGCAGCGGAAGAATCCGGGCTCGGCGTGATCATGCTCGTCGCTCCGAAAACCGCGTCCACGCCCAACGGACTGCGCCTCATCGCGGCCCTGCGTGGCCTGGCCGACACCGCGAGCGTCCCGGTTTCCGTCCAGTTGGACCACGCTTCCGATCTGCGGGTCATCCGTGACTCCGTGGCCGCCGGGGCGGATGCGGTCCTGGCCGATGGCTCGTCCTTGCCTTACGAGGACAACATCGCCTTGGTCCGCGAAGTCCGTGCCGCGCTGGACGCCCAAGGTGCGTCCGACGTCGTGCTTGAAGCGGAGCTTGGCGGTCTTGCGGGCGACGAGGACAAGGCGTTTGGTGCCGAAGATTCAGAGCACGACGCCGGCACTTCAGGTGCAGGGCTCACCAACCCCGCGCAGGTGGCTGACTTCGTGGAGCGAACGGGTGCGCAGCTGCTGGCCGTCGCGGTGGGCAACGTGCACGGCAAGTACAAGGGCGAGCCGAACATCCGCTGGGACGTGCTGCAGGAAGTGGCTGCAAAGACCGGCGTGCCGTTGGTACTGCACGGCGCTTCCGGAATCCCTGCGGACGAGCTTGCCAAGGCGCCGTCCATGCAGGTTGGCAAGGTGAACTTCAACACGGAGCTGCGCACGGGAATCCTGGCCACACTGGAGACTGAAACTCCCGCCCACCGGGCAGACGGCGAGAACCTTCAAGGGCTGCTGGCTCGTTGGAACGGCTCCGCTGCGACCTTTGCGGGTGCCACGCTGGAGTTGCTCAGCGTCTGACGCGCAGCGCGGTACCCAAGTGCAGCAACACAGGGAGGCTAGGATCAAATCATGATTCTGGCCTCCCTGATTTTCGCGACGATTGCCGCCCTGCTCCACGTCTACATCTTCACCATGGAGTCCATCACCTGGACCAAACCGGCCACATGGAAACGCTTCAGCCTCACCTCGCAGGCCGACGCTGAAACCACCAAACCGCTCGCCTACAACCAGGGTTTCTACAACCTGTTCCTGGCCATCGGCGCACTGATCGGCATCATCGCTGTCTGGGCCGGGGCGCCACAGGTGGGCTGGACCCTCGTCTTCAGCAGTTGTGGTTCCATGCTCCTGGCCGCCTTGGTCCTTGCTGCCAGCGGTAAGAAGTACCTCCGCGCGGCAACCCTCCAAGGCACAACGCCGTTGCTCGCCGTCGTGCTTGGAGTGCTGGCAGTGACGCTGGGCTAGTGCTCCGGAGGACCTGCCTGGGCTGCGGCTTCATCCATCCAGAGGACTTCCCAGTGGTGGCCATCCAAGTCACGGAACGCGCGGCTGTACATGAAGCCAAGATCCTGGGCGTCGTAGGTTTCTGAACCGCCGGCTTCGAGCGCCTTTGCAGCCAGGGCATCCACGTCTTCACGGCTGTCGGCGGAAAGTGCCACAATAGCGGCCGTCGAGTTCTGCGTGTCCGCGATGGGCTGCTTGGTGAACTCGCTGAACTTGGCGTGGGTCAGGAGCATTGCATAGATAGTGTCGCTGAAGACCACGCATGCGGCAGTCTCGTCGGTGAAGTTCGGGTTGATGGTGTAGCCAAGGGCCGTGTAGAAGGCCTTGGATGCCTCGAGGTCGCTGACGGGGAGGTTCACGAAAATCGACGTAGTCATGCGTCTGATCCTGCCGGTGTTTCGACGCCTCGTCCAGAGGTAATTTCACGCCTGTGTATAAGTAGCCAGCAGACTCCTTGCCAGCAAAGGGCAGGGATGGCGCCGCCGCCTTGGACCGGCGCAGAGAGACCGCTCCAAGGCGGCGGCGCAGAGAGCCTGCTTGCTAAGGAAGGCACCCACTTAGAACGGCCCACCTGCTGGCCCAGCCCCTCGCCCGGGCGGAGAATGGAGTCAGCACGCAGGGGCGTGCCATGTAGGGAGAGCCATGGAGATGGACGAGCATCAGCCCGCCAGCCCGGCAGCGGTTGTGCATAGGGATCCGGCGATCGATCTTGTCCGTTTCATCTGCCTGCTCCTGGTTGTCGCTGCGCACTGCATGATGGTCAGCCCTGTTCTGCAGAAGGACGGGACTGTGGTGACCGTGAACGTCCTCATGGAGCAAAGCTGGTTTACCCCTGTGGCGTGGGGGCTCATGATCGTGCCGCTGTTCTTCGTCCTGGGCGGTGTAACAGGGCTGCAATCGTGGCGGCGTCTGAGGGCCCACGGCGGCACCGGGTTCGACTTCGCCCAGTTGCGACTCCTCCGACTGGTCCGCCCGGCCATGGCCGTTTTGGCTGTCATGTGGGGAGGGCTGTGGGTTGCGCTGCTGCTTGGCGTCCACCCGGCGGTCATCCAGTTAATGACCGCCGGCGCCGCGATGCCCCTGTGGTTCTTGGCGGCCTTCCTCACCGCCCAACTCAGCATCCCGGTGATGGCCCGGCTTCACGAGCGTGCGCCATTTCTGACGTTCGCTGCGCTGGTGGCGCTGATCATCACTGTCGATTCCCTTCGCGGCGCCATTCCCGTCCTGGCCTTCGCCAACATGATCTTCGTGTGGTGCGCCGTCCAGCAATTGGGATTCCTCATGGCGGACGGCTTCTTCGAGAAACGCAGCCGCGGCTGGCTCATCGGTGCCGTTGTTTCCAGCAACCTTCTGCTGGGCCTCGTGACCGGTGTGGCCGTGTACCCGGGGAACATGGTGGTGAACCTGAACCCGCCCAATTTCTGCCTGCTTCTCTTGGGCATTTCCCAGACGGCCACGCTCCAACTCCTGCAAGGTGGCATACGGCGGATCGCTGACGTCCGATGGATCCAGGGGGTCATGGCCGTAGCGGGACGGCGATCCATGACCGTGTACCTGTGGCACCTTCCGCTCCTGGTGGGCATGTCCGGGTTGCTGCTGCTGACCGATGTGCCCAAGCCGTTGGCAGGGACTCCGGAGTGGTGGTGGGCGCGGATCCCTGTCTTCTTCGCGGTGGTCACCCTGATGGTCCCGGTTGTGTGGATTTTTGGTCGCCTGGAGAACCGTCCGACGGCGGCAAGCCACGCACGGGGCCCCACGCGCACCGCTGTGGTGACCGCCGCCGTCGTGGTTTTGATCCCGGTGGCGGACGCTGCGTTCAACGGATTGACGCTTGCCCTGTTGGGTGGGGGAGCGGCGTGCTTTGCCATTTCGGTCCTCTTGCTGGGCAGGGTTCCGACGCCGCTGCTGCCGACTCCGTTGCGCGAAGGTGCGGAATCGCCCGAACGTCGACGGCCCACGTTGCCAGAGCCGGATTTACGTGCCAATCTCGAAACATGACCGAGTACAAGGATTCACTGGCAGAGTCGTTCAAAGCTGGCGTCACCACGGTGCGCAACGACAAATTCCACCGCTATGAGCTGCACGTGGACGGAGAGCTGGCCGTGATTTCACAGTTCCTGGACAAGCCCGGTCATATCGATTTCATTCACACTGAAACGAAGCCCCAGTTCAATGGCCAAGGCTTGGCGAAAGTCCTGGCGCACTTTGCGCTGGATGACGTGGTGGCCTCCGGCAAACGCATCATCCCGCATTGCCCGTACATCGCCGCTTACCTGAAGAAGCACGAGGGCTACGAACAGGACGTCGACTGGCCTGCGGAAATGCCGGTGGGTGAACCGGACAACGAGTAAAGGGCTACACGAGCACTGACGCGTTGCTTCTCTTTGGGCTGCGTCGGGGCTGGCCGGCTCTGGTTGTCTTGAAAGGCCAGTCACGCCGCGTTCCGCTGAGGGAGACGATTGCGTCGTGCTCATCCGTAATCACCCCGCGGCGGCACGTTGCGCGGACCTGCATTGCGCTGACGAGGCTCCCGCCGTGGAGGTGATCGGAGTCCGTCACCAAGTAGGTGAAGCTCCGCATCACGGATTGGCCTGGGGCCAGCAGTCTTATCCGCAGGTCCCGCTCCACAGGTTCTGAGGTGTACTGGAGCATTTCCATGCCCTCGTTGGTGAAGGAACGAGGTACGAGATTGATATCACGCACGTGGCTCGTGGAGTCATTGGTGATCCATGCGGTGAAGATGACCGTATCGCCCGGGATGGCCAATGGCCTGTCGGCTCCGTAGACGAGAGAGATGTGGCCCGCATTCTTTTTTCGCGCCAAAAGTACCGAGCGCCGTAAGGGCAATCCCCGAACGATCGCGCACGGGACCCTTGGCGTGTGGTTGTGGGTGGCACGCATCAATTTCCTAAAGGGGCGGCTGCGCCGGATACCCATGAGTCCTCATTTCGGGCCGGGGATGGACGGTTGTGCATGTCAAGTGCCGCTCGGAGCGAATTCGTGTCGCGGAAATCGGAGTTATCTACAGGGCCGGGCAACGCGATTCAAGTCATAGGGCAAGAGGTGCCACACTCTTGTTTATGGATCAACTAACCGCGGCAGCGGCCAGTGGAGAGTCTCCTGCCAGCACAATGGCTGCCCGCAGCGATTCCCAGATCATTGAGTTGGTGCGCGAAGGTGCCACCGATGCCTTCGACGTGCTCTACCAACGGCACTTCAAAGTCGCCCATTTTGTCGCCCGCGCGCAGAGCGATAATCCCAGTGACGCCGACGACGTCGTGGCCGAGTCTTTCGCTTCCATCTTCCAGCAGTTGACGGAAGGCAAGGGACCAAAGGAGTTCTTCCGCTCCTATCTCCTGACCGTGGTGCGCCGCACCGCCCACGACCGGAACCGCAAGGCCCGCCGCATGCCAACTGCTGCCGACGACGCCATTCTGGATTCCGCTGTCCTGGACAGTGACCCCGTGCTCGACGACCTTGAGTCGAGCATTATGGCCAGGGCGTTCAAGTCGTTGCCCGAACGCTGGCAGGCCGTGCTCTGGCACCTGGACATCGAAGGCCTGAAACCGGCAGCGGCGGCACCACTCGTGGGCCTCACTCCCAACGGTGTCTCGTCGTTGGCCCTCCGGGCGAGGGAAGGACTGCGTCAGGCCTATCTTCAACAGCACATCAGCCAGACGGTGGGCGACTGTAACGAGTACGCCAGCCAGTTGGGAAAGTACGCGCGAAACGCGCTGAAGCGTACGTCCGAGGAGAAAGTCCGCAGTCACCTGGATGGCTGTGCCCGGTGCACGGCTCTGCTGATGGAACTCAATGACGTCCAGGGCGGCATGAGGGCCATCCTGTTCCCCTTGCTTACGGGCATCGCCTTTACCCCGGGGGCATTTGCCGCACTCGGATCGGCGGCCACGGCCGGAGGGCTGCAGGCGGCTGCCGGAAGCACAGCAGTGTCCGGCCAGGCTGGCGCGGTCGCGGCGCGCACCGCCAGCCAAATGTGGAAGTTGACGGCGGCCATTGTGGTGGGCGTACTGGCTCTGGCTGGAGTGCTGGTGTGGTTCCTTCAGCCCAGCGCAGATACTGAATCCGCTGTTGCCTCCGACGCCGCATCACCGGCATCACCGGCCGCCCAGGAAACGTCGTCGCCGAGTGCAACGCCAAGCTCCACGCCAGAGCCCAATCCAGAGCCCGCTGCCACATCGACGCCGGAACCAACCGCCGTCGTCATTCCGCCGACCCCTCTGCCGCAGCGGAGCGCCGCGGTGGTGGATTCAGGTGCGGTATTCTCGACGCCGGCGCCCGCCTCTGTAGCGCTGGCGGCGCCCGCCGCCCAAACGGTTGATGGGACGTTCTCAGCCATCCCGGGCTCCGACAAGACGGAGCGGGACCTGCACGTAGGGTTCTCGCTGCAGGGCGAAGGAGCGCCGAGCACGGGTGAGGCCGTCTTCACGCTCCCGGACCAGGTAACCTTCGTGGCGGGTAGGACCGTGGCCCCGGCTGGTTGGACGTGCGGAAACGCCGCTTCAAATATGCGGCAGATCCGCTGCACTACCGACTCCATGGACAGGGAAAACCTTGCCTTTACGCTGGGCGTTGCGCTCCCGCCAGCCGCGGAAACGGGAACGGTCAACTATCGATTTGGCGGGAATGGCATCGTCTCCAAGACGTTCGCCAACTCCTTCCGGTAGTCCCTCGCACCGCCCCTGAACCTGCAGTTCCGGGTCTTGGAAAAATCGTCTCAACATTTTTCCAATTTTTCGCGTCACGATTCGCGGACTTCTCCCACTACGCCTTCGGGTCCCCGTTTATCGGCGCCCTCGTTGAAGCCACCCCAAGCTTCAACGACAGAAAAGGTCGGTTGCGAGAGAGCCCATGATATACAGAGGTCCACAGAAGCTGCTGGCGGCCATCGTCGCCACGGCGATCACGTTTCTGGGGGTGGGAAGCGCCTTGGCACCGCCGGCTTTGGCCACTCTGCCAGGCTCGCCCGGCGTTGCCCAGCCAGGTACTCCTGTCTACACGGAGACCTTCGCGAATCAGAATGCCACCGCCAGCGCCCTCAGCATCCTGAGCTACATGGGTGGAACCGCAGCTGCGAACCAAACGTATACGGCTGATACGCCCTACACACCGGCCGGCGGACAATGCGACGGCTGGATACTGAACTCCTTCACCCCGTTGGCGACCTCCGATGCGGGTTGCCTCAGAAACCAGCCCGGCGGCTGGGAACAGATCCAGCAGATGTCGGTTGCCCTCGGAATGGCGCAGGGACAAACAGCAGCGCAAGCTGCCAGCAACCAGGCGTTGTCTGAATACACCAACAGCGCATCAGGAAATATCGCCGCTGGCGTCCAATTCCGCACCGAAGCAAACACCATCCCGGCAATCGCCGGCCACTACTATGCGGTGTCAGGTTACTTCGCCCAGGTGAACTGCCACGCTGCACACGCGAGCCAGACCTTCAGCCTGCTCATTAATGGGACACGCCAAGTGCTCAGCGCCGGCCTCGATCCCTGTGGCAGCAGCACCCAGCCAAGCGTCCAGGTCACCAAGCTCCAATCCGCTGCCTACCAGATTCCCGTGGGCACAAACCCTTCACTCGGCTTGGAGCTGAGGAATGAAACAGCCACGGGAATCGGCAACGACGTCGCCTTCGACCTTCCGCAGATTGTGGATGTGACGCCCCAGCTGGATAAATCCTTCACCCCGGCGCTCATCGCACCTGGCGGCACATCCAAGGTCACGCTGACGATCACCAACACCGACGACCTCAAGGCGAAGAACGACTGGTCCATCACGGACACCCTTCCTGCTGGACTGACCGTTGCCGGTACTCCCAACATGGGTGGCACCTGCGTGCAGGCCGCGGGAACCAACCCCTTGGAGAAGTGGGCCGTTGCCGGCAGCAACACCGTCTCAGTCATTGGCGGTGACCTCGCCCAAGGAATGACGGCGTGCACCATTACGGTAGACGTCACAGCTGCTGCGGAGGGTACGTACGTTAACGGACCCGCCAACATCGTGACCAACCTGAACCCGCCTGCAAACGCCACGCTCAGCGTTCGGTCTCCGCGGCTGGCATTAAGCAAAGCCCTTGGCGCTCCCCGGCTGTCTGATTCCCATCAGTTCACCACCCACATCCGCACGGGCTCGGCCACTGGACCGGTTGTCAGCTCTACTGCCAACGCGACCACCGCTGGTGCGGGCTCCACGATTGAGCCAAACACGGGTGTCACCGGTGAGTACGTAGCCAATGCCGGAACCCCGTATTATCTGACCGAGTCCGGTACCAACCTGTCCGGCTACAGCAACGCCATAACCTGTGTGGACGCCAATGGTCTTCAGTCCGGCCTGCCTTCCGGGGCGCCTTTCGCTGGCTCCCTGGAAATTGTGCCCCGTGCCGGCGCCGATATCAGCTGTGTGCTGACCAGCACGGCACATCCCGTGCCGACCATGGAGTGCAGCGTGTCCGCTGACGCCTCTGACATTCAGCAATCGCCGGTTGTGGGTGACCGTATCACCTACACTTTCGCTTCGAAGAACACCGGCAACGTGCCGCTGACCAATGTCTCCATCACGGATCCGCTGGCTGGCCTGTCCGCCCTGAGCTACACCTGGCCGGGCATCCCGGGTGAGTTGCTCCCTGGCCAAACCGTGACGGCTACGGCAACCTACGGGATCACGCAGGAAGATATCGACGCCGGTCATCTCGCCAACTCGGCCACGACCACGGGTACCCCGCCCGCAGGTCCGCCGCTAGCGCCTCCTCCCGGAACAACGGACACACCTTTGACCCAGGCCGCAGCGATGGAGTTCAGCAAGTCCGCCGACGCCAGCGCCGTTCTCCATCCGTCTGTTGCGGGCGACGTGATGACATACACGTTCGCTGCGAAGAACACCGGCAACGTCACGCTGACGGATGTCTCCATCGAGGATCCGCTGGCCGGTTTGTCCGCGTTGAGCTACAGCTGGCCCGGCGCCCCAGGAACCCTTCTGCCCGGTGAAACCGTGACAGCCAAAGCAACATACGGGATCTCCCAGGCTGACATCGACTCCGGGCACGTGGTCAACAGCGCAACTACAAGGGGCACTCCTCCCTCCGGTACCCCGATGACCCCTCCTCCCGGAGAAACGGACACCCAGTTGACGCCGGGCGCCGGCATGCGGTTCACCAAGACGGCGGATGCATCTGCAGTGGGTGACCCCGCCAAGGTGGGCGATCCAATCACCTACATGTTCACGGTGAAAAACACAGAAAATGCGCCGTTGACCCACGTGGTGGTCAACGATCTGATGCCGGGCCTGTCGGCCTTGGTTTACACCTGGCCCGGTGACGCAGGAATTCTGCTTCCCGGTGAGGAAGTGACTGCCAGAGCAACGTACGCGGTCACGCAGGCGGACATCGACGCCGGGCACGTGGTCAACACGGCCACCGCGACGGGTACGCCTCCCACTGGACCGGTGGTCGCTACGCCACCAGCGAGTGTTGTGGTGACCTTCCCGCCAGTTGGGCCCAACCAGACTGATGGGCCGCGGGACGGGGCCAGTCGGCCCGACGGGCCGCGGGACGGTCCCGGCCAGTCTGATGGACCGCGGGAAGGTGACGGATCGCCCCTTGGTCCCAGTCAGTCTGAAGGACCGTTGGCCTCCACAGGCGTTGTCCATAACGTGCTGCCGATCAGCCTCATCGTGGTTGGCGCGGGCCTGGTCCTGTTCCTCTTCGGATACCGTCGCACTCGTCACTGAGATCTGGTGCTGGGGCGTGGGTGCCCTGGAAAGCGTGCTCTGCTAACTGGCCGGCCGCTTTCTTTGCCACTGCACGGCGTGCCAGAAGAGTAGGGCGGCCGTTAGTAGCAGGCCGCCCAGAAGTACGTACGGGGTGTAGGACATCAGCATGAAGCTGAGCTGCGCCGATGTGTTGAACTGTGTTGGTCCGGCCATCGCAGCTGCTGCTTCGGTCAAGGCCCAGAACCCGAAGCCCAACAGTCCCGCATCCAGCACCCACAGCGCAATGATGAAGGGGTTGGGCGAAGCGCGTTTCTGCGCGGGGTCCGCGAGTTCGGGCACATGGGGGCTGACCGCAGGTAACGCGTTGCCGTCCTCGTCGATTTCCCGGAAACCGATGTGCTCGTGAACGTGGTCCTTCATGGCCCCCCCAACGTCTGACAGCTGATAGTCCTAGCACTCTACTCCCTGTTCCGAGCAAGCCGCAGGTAGCAGCCGATGGCGCTTATGAACAATCACTTGGCCGAAAAAGCGCCATATTTTGCACCCAACACGGTCTGAATGAAAGTCAATGACGCGCCAACCACAGCTACTCACGCGAGAAAACGCCTTCTGAGCGAAATAGGTCACAAAAGTTTGACGGAAAGGTTTACCTAAGTAAGGCTTACCTTGCTAATAAGCGCCCCCAACGCAATGGAAGGAAGCTGACGTGACGTCACCTAGTGTCGAAGAGCGGATCGCTCAGGAGCAGGACTTCGGCTCCAAAGTGGAACTGGCCCTCGCTGCCACAAACCAGCTGTTCAACGCACGAAATTCGCCCAGCTACGTCGCGCAGGTTCTTCAGGGAGTCAACGCTGTCTCCACCAAAGTCCAGCGGACCGCCCAGCCGTTCACCGGCGTCGGGCATGCTGAACTGAAGACGAAGGTTGGCGCAGTCGATCTTGAACGTCCGCTGCCGGACACGGCTGCAGCACTGGAAGAGCTGGACGAGCTCTATCTCAAGGACGCCATCTACTTCCACGATTCCCGCTACGCCGCCCATCTCAACTGCCCGGTTGTCATACCGGCGCTGGTGGGCGAAGCAGTGCTCTCGGCCGTGAACTCCTCCATGGACACGTGGGACCAGAGCGCCGGTGCCACCATGATCGAACGCCGCCTCATCGATTGGACCGCCGAGCGCATCGGCTTCGACGCCGACGCCGACGGTGTTTTCACCTCGGGCGGCAGCCAGTCCAACTTCCAGGCGCTGCTGATTGCCCGCAATCACGCGGTCGCCAAACTGCGGGCGACGAATGGGGACGCTCGCCTGCCGCACCTCCTGGACCGGCTCCGGATTTTCACGTCCGTGGACAGCCACTTCAGCATCCAGAAGTCCGCGTCCATGCTGGGCCTCGGCTTCGACGCCGTGATCGCCGTGCCTACGACGGAAGACCACCGCATGGACCCCGCAGCGCTCGCTGCTGCTTTGGCAGAAGCGCACGACGCCGGGCTGGTGCCCATGGCGGTTGTGGCCACCGCCGGGACCACGGACTTCGGTTCGGTTGACCCGCTCTCCGAACTGGCCGCGCTGGTCCGTGCCTACGATTCCTGGCTGCACGTGGACGGCGCCTACGGTGGAGGACTCATCGTTTCCGGCAGGCACCGGCACCTCCTCAGCGGGATCCACCTTGCGGACTCCGTTACCGTCGACTTCCACAAGACCTTCTTCCAGCCCGTCAGTTCCAGCGCGGTCCTGGTCCGCAACGGCTCCATGATGGGCCATGTCACGTACTACGCGGACTACCTGAACCCGGAGAGCGCTGCGAAGGCCGAAATCCCCAATCAGGTGGACAAGAGCATTCAGACCACCCGCCGCTTCGATGCCCTGAAGCTGTGGCTGACCCTCCGCATCATGGGGGCCGACGCCATCGGCGCCCTCTTCGACGAAGCGATCGACCTCGCCGCCCGGGTGGGAACCTTGCTGGCTGAGGATGCCGAGTTCGAGCTCGCTGCCGCACCGCAGCTGAGCACCTTGGTGTTCCGCTATCGCCCGATGGTTGACGGCGCAGCCCTTGATGAAGACGCTGCGGACGTTCTTAACCCTGCCATCCGCGCCGCGATCTTCGCCTCGGGTGAAGCTGTTGTTGCCGGCACCAAGGTAGCTGGCCGCCACTACCTCAAATTCACCCTCCTCAACGCCGAGGCGAGCCTGAGGGACATCCAGGAAATCATCGAACTTATCCGCCGGACGGGCGACAGCCTGCTGGCGAACACCACGGAGGCTGCAGCGTGAGCACCCAAGACAACGGCAAGATCTACGACGTCGCAGGCATCGGCGTCGGGCCTTTCAACCTGGGACTGGCCGCGCTAAGCGAGCCTGTGGAGAACCTAGACTGTGTGTTCCTGGACCGTCGCGAGTCCTTCGACTGGCACCCCGGCATGATGCTGGAACCGGCGCATTTGCAGGTCCCGTTCATGGCGGACCTCGTGACGCTCGCCGACCCGACGTCGCCGTTCTCGTTCCTGAACTTCCTGAAGCAGACGGGCCGCCTGTACCGCTTCTATATCCGCGAGAACTTCTACCCGCTCCGCGCCGAGTACAACCAGTACTGCCAGTGGGTGGCCGGCCAGCTTGAGTCCGTTCGTTTTAGCACGGATGTGCTGGATGTGACGTACGACGACGGCGTGTACCGGCTTTCTGTGCAGGGGCCGGACGGCGCTGAGGTACTTCTTGCCCGCAAGCTGGTCCTGGGCACCGGTACGTCCCCGTACATTCCGGACTCCTGTGCAGGGATAGTGGACGCCGGCGGACTTGTCCTCCACAACGCCGACTACCTGTCGAGGAAGAGCGAGCTGCAGTCCAAGCGCAGCATCACCATCGTGGGCAGCGGCCAAAGCGCAGCGGAGCTTTACTACGAACTCCTTCAGGAAATTGACGTCTACGGTTACCAGCTCAACTGGGTGACCCGTTCCGGCCGTTTCTTCCCGCTGGAGTACACCAAGCTCACCCTCGAGATGACCTCGCCGGAGTACGTTGACTACTTCCACTCGCTCCCGGGCGAGCAACGCGATTCCCTGATCAAGAGCCAGAAGAACCTGTACAAGGGCATCAACTCGGACCTGATCGACGATATCTACGATCTTCTCTACACCAAGAGCCTCTCCGGCATGGTGGACACGCAGCTGCACACGCACTCGTCGCTCACCGCCGCGGAGTGGGACCCCGCCACTGGCACCCACACACTCCAGTTGCACCACGAGGAACACGGGCAGAGCTACAGCCTGGAGTCCGAGGCCGTGGTCCTGGCCACCGGCTACAGCTACAAGGAGCCCGCCTTCCTGGCAGGCATCCACGATCGGATCCGCCGCGACTCCAAGGGCCGCTTCGACGTCGAGCGCAACTATGGAACCGGCGTTGAACCCGGCGAGATTTTCGTCCAGAACGCGGAGCTCCACACCCACGGCTTCGTCACCCCGGACCTCGGTATGTCCGCCTACCGCAACTCCTGCATCCTGCGCGAAATCACCGGCCGCGAGGTTTACCCGATCGAGCGCAGCATCGCGTTCCAGCAGTTCGGCGCACCCGCACCCGTTTCCGCAGAGCTTCCGGCTGCAGTGGGGGCAACCGCATGAGCTTCACGTTCCGACCAGTCGAGCCCGTAGCGGACGCACCTGTCCTCCACAGCTGGGTGAGCCAGGAGTATGCGCGATTCTGGGGCATGGTTTCGGCCACCGAGCAGGACGTTGTGGAGGAATACTCCAAGATTGCCGAATCGGGCCATCACCAGGCGTTCTTAGGCCTCGACGACGGCGTCCCCGCCTTCCTCATGGAGCGCTACCGCCCGGAGTCATCGCCGTTGGCGGACGTTTATGAGGTCCAGCCCGGCGACATCGGCATGCACCTCTTGGTGTCCCCGCCCGCCGGTGCTCCCCAGCCTGGCTTCACCACCTCGGTCATGCAGTCCGTCATGGCGGAACTGTTCGTTGACCCCGCAACCCGGCGCATCGTCGTCGAGCCTGACGCCCGCAACCACAAGATTCATGTCCTGAACAAGAAAGTGGGCTTCCGGCCCCACGGCGTGGTGACCCTTCCCGCCGTCGACCCCGCCGAAGACCATAAGCAAGGACTGCTGAGCTTCTGCACCCGCGAGGATTTTCTCGCTACCCTGACCCCGATTCTGGCCGCGCCTGCCGCGGCGACCAGAGGAGAATCCCTGTGACCACCACTGCCCACAACGCCACCACCACTGCCGTTGATACCGTGTCGCACCTGACCCCTGGGCGCTGGGCCGCTGCCAACCGGCACCTGGTCCGCAAGGCAATCGCCGAGTTCGCGCACGAGCGCATCCTGGTCCCGGAGCTGATCCGGGAAGAGGGCGCCGGCGTCGGGCTCTATAAGGTGGTGAGCGATGACGCCGCTACGGAATACCGCTTCAGCGCCAGGCTGCTGCAATTGGAGCACTGGTCCGTAACAGCCGAATCCATCGTTCGGTTGCGGGACGGTCAAGAGCTTCCAGTGGATGCCTTGGACTTCATTGCCGAATTCCACGAGGCACTGGCCATCCGCCAGGAAATGCTGCCTGTGTACCTGGAGGAAATCAGCAGCACGCTGGCCAGCCACGCCTACAAGCAGGGCAAGCCCTTCACCTCGGCGCAGTTGGCTGCGGGCATCACCGGTGGTGCTGACCGGGCTGCGGACTTCCAAGCAATTGAGCACAGCATGACCGAGGGGCACCCGTGCTTCGTGGCCAACAATGGCCGGCTTGGATTTGGGATTGCCGACTACCACGCGTTCGCTCCGGAGACCGGTGCCACCGTGAAGCTGCAGTGGATTGCGGTGCACCGCAGCAAGGCTGTGTTCACATCGAGTGCCGGGTTGGATTACCGGACGCACTTCGAAGCTGAGCTCGGCCCGGCCACTCTTGCGTGGTTCAACGCGGAACTGTCCGCATCCGGGCTGGATCCCGAGGACTATCTCCTGATGCCGGTCCACCCGTGGCAGTGGGACAACAAGCTCACGGTGACGTTCGCGGCAGAAATCGCCCAGCGCCACATCGTGAACCTTGGCACCGGTGAAGATTCGTACCAGGCGCAGCAGTCCATCCGTACGTTCTTCAACACCGATTTCCCGGAGAAGGCCTACGTTAAGACGGCCATGTCCGTGCTGAACATGGGCTTCATGCGCGGCCTGTCTCCGCAGTACATGAAGGCAACGCCGGCCATCAATGACTGGCTGCAGGAACTGATCGGCAATGACCAGGAGCTCCAGGACCGGGGCTTGGCCATGATCCGTGAAACCGCGGCCATCGGCTACCACAACCACTACTACGAGGCTGCTTCGGCCAAGGGTTCGCCCTACCGCAAGATGCTCTCGGCCCTATGGAGGGAAAGTCCGCTCCCGTTGCTCAAGGACGGGCAGCAGCTGGCAACGATGGCGTCTTTGTTGCACGTGGATTCGTCCGGAAACTCCGTGGTTTCTGCCCTGATTTCCCGGTCCGGCCTGGCGCCCACCGAGTGGCTTCGCCGCTACTTCGAGGCCTACCTTGTGCCGCTGGTCCACTGCCTCTTCGAGTACGAGCTCGCCTTCATGCCCCACGGTGAGAACGTCATCCTGATCCTCGAAGACGGCGTGCCCGTCCGGGCGATCATGAAGGACATCGCCGAGGAAATCGTGGTCATGGGGGATCGGCTGGAACTTCCGGAGGAAGTCTCCCGCGTCAAGGCCGAGATCCCTGCCGAGGAAATGGTCCTGGCCATCTTCACGGACGTGTTCGACTGCATCTTCCGTTTCCTCGGGGCAATCCTTGTGGAGGACGGGACGCTGCGTGAAGACGAGTTCTGGGGAACTGCCGCGGCTGTGCTCCGCGAATACCAGCAGCGGCACCCGGAGCTTGCAGACCAGTTCGCCATGCACGATCTCTTTGCCCCGGACTTCGAGCTCTCCTGCCTCAACCGCCTGCAACTGAGGAACAACCAACAGATGTTGGACATCTCGGATCCCTCCGGTGGGCTCCAAATGGCAGGCCGCTTGGCCAACCCTTTGGCGAAGTTCGCCTAAGTTCCTGCGGTGAGGGGTTGGCTTTCGGCACTTTCGAGCGTTGAAAGGGGCGAAAGCTAACCCCTCGGCGCGTCAACAAGCGCCACAATCTCAGTTTCATACGCCTGCGAGGACGCCATCGATCCCCGGAACCAGCACACTGCGTGGACGGACGGGTCGCCTGGGACCACCATGGGCCGGAGGTTGTCCACGGTGGATCCCTCTGTGATGGCTTCCCACGTCCAGCTCGCGCCGGCATCGGATGTCACTCCGCGGTAGATCTCGTAGTGTTCTGTAGCTTTGCCCGTCCTCGGATCCACAGGTGCAGAGATATAGACCCGGTCCAGATCATTCGGGTCCACAGCACCCAGCCCGGTGTAGTCCTGCTCGTGCGGCAGCAAACCGGGACCGGCGACGGCGAGGGGATGCAGCTTCCAGCGCACCCCGTCAAAGCGGGCGTACAGCAGGCGGTGATCGTCGACGTCGAGCATTTGCTCCCGCTGCAGCGGACCGTTCACGTCGTTGGCCCGGCACGTGACGATCGCCGCGAGTTCCGTGCCCCGCCGGCGAAGGTCAGTAGTCCAACCATGGGTGAGGACATCGCCGTCGAGCGTTGATCCTGCCTCGAAAACGGTGGTCAGGGCCGCCTGGTTGATCCCGGCTGAGCCGATGACGGGCTTGCTGACCACCCTGCCCTCGGCGTCGTGGAGCGCATCGCCCTGGATGTAGCCGTGGTAGATGCTGTTGTTGAAGTCGCGGGGGTGGTGGTCCGTGGTGATGAGGTCGATCCGGTCCGTGCCGTTGCTGACATATCGGGTGTAACCGTTGACGTAGCCGATTTTGGGGCGGGTGAAGAGCTTGCCGCCGTAGCTCCAGGTGCTGCCGTCGTCCTCGGAAATCATCAGTGTGGGGTCGTCGTTGATGGCGCGGACAAAATTGTAGACCCGGCCTTCGGCGCTTAAAGCGTGGAGGTTGGAGTAGGTGGCACCGCGGCCGTCGGCGAGTTCCGTCCAGTCGAACTGCTGCCCGGGCTCCCACTCGGACGCGTCGTGCGGCTTGGTGGACACGCGCCAGCGGGAATAGTTGTCCGTCTTGTGCTTGGCATACATGGCCACGTAACGACCGTCGGGCCGGATGAAGAGAGCCGGGGCGTTGTGGTCATCGGCCTCCAACCTTTCATGGAGTACGTAAACGCGGCTTTGGCCCGTAGCAAGGTTCACCACGGCAACTTCGATGTTGCCGCCACGCTCCGCACCACCCTGTCCTTCCGGGGCAGCAACCGAGCCCACCAGCAACGTGTTAGCGGCGGGGTCGATCAGTGCGCGCTCGTCCTGGAACCAGCACCACGCCCCGTTGTTGTTGAGGACAAGTGGACCTTGCAGGAAAGAGTTGACCATGGGAATCCTTTGCGGCTTTGCATCGTTTCAATTCCAGTGTGGGTACTAGTCTAGGCGCATGACGACTCGAGCCAATGAACTCACCGCCCTGGTTACCGGGGCCACCGCCGGGCTCGGTGCGGAATTCGCCCGCCAACTCGCCGAAGCCGGGCACCACCTGGTCCTGGTAGCCCGCGACGAACAGCGCCTGAAAGAAACGGCCGAAGAGCTTGAACGCGACTTCAGTATCTCGGCGGAGGTTCTTTCCGCGGACCTGACCACCGACGTCGGCGTTTCAGCCGTCGCAGACCGTTTGCGGGACGCAACACGGCCCGTGGATGTCCTGGTTAACAATGCCGGCATCGGGCTGTTGAAGTCGTTCGAAAGGAATGAGCTGGACGAGGAACGCCGCCACTTGAGGCTCCACGTCCAGACACCCATGGAGCTGAGCCACGCGGCGCTGGAAGTCATGCTGGCCCGGGGGAAGGGGCGGATCATCAACGTTGCCAGCGTGGCAGCGTTCGCCAATAGGGGCACTTACTCCGCAGCCAAAGCCTGGCAAGTGACGTTCAGCCGGTGGGCCAACATCACCTACGCAAAGTCCGGCGTGCAGGTCACTGCGGTGTGCCCCGGGTTCACCCACACCGAATTCCACGATCGCATGGGCATGGACAAATCCGTTGCTCCCCGGTTCTTGTGGCTCACCGCCGAGCGTGTGGTGCGCGAGGGGCTGGAGGACAACGCCCAGGGCAAGGGTGTCTCCATACCGACGCGCCGTTACAAGGTGGTCAGCTTCTTCGCCCGGATCCTGCCGGCCAAGCTCACCTCCGGCCCGCCTCGCCGGCCGCTGGAACCCTAGGCAGGAAGCTGGGACGAGGGACTTGACCACGCCCCACAGGGACCATCGGGTTACTATGACACTTCATTCGAGCCTGAGGGGGCAGTGCTATGAAGAACAAATCCTTGGCATTAGTGGGGGCCATAGTTCTCAGCGGATTACTGCTGAGCGGTTGCTCCGGTGCCGGCTCCACGGGATTTCAGGCTTTGGAACGGGAAGCAACGGCGGCGGACAATCCGCCGGAGGACCTAGATCTCGGCGAGATCCACATGGAAAAGATTCTTCTGGTTGCAGAGGCAAACGGGAAGAAATATTACCTGGGACAAGGCAAGCAAGCCCGCCCATCCTGCCTGATCGTAGAATCCGTGGACCCATCCTTTTGGCACAGTGGCTGCACCGACTCCATCCAGGGCGAGATGCTGAGAATCAGTGGCCCGGACCAGAAATCCGCTGTTCTGGTTTCCGATGACTACGACACCAAGCAGCTGGAATCGAGCGGCCTGACGAAAATCCACCCGAACATCCTGGTAGTTACGGACTGACCCGGCTCCGCGGCGCCCGCACCAGCACAGCAACCGCGATGCCAACTACGGCTCCTACGAATGTCTCGATGGCACGCTCCATGACCAGCACACCCGGATCCATGGGTGCGGCCAACTGTGCGATCAGCAGGACCACCGGCGTGAAGAACACCATGGCCCACCCGTAATGCCGTGCCATGAACAGCTCTGTGGGGAACTGGCACAGAGCCACCAGCACAGCGAGTACCACCGCGGTTTGACCGGGGAAGTACTGCAGCGGCGATAGCGGACCGGGGAAAAGCACGACGGCGACAATCGCCAACCCGAGGAATGTTCCCACAATGCGGTGGATACCTCGGTGGACGCGGCTTGGGAGGTCGGCGCCGGCTAGCGGCACAGCCGCGGCGGCCATGGCCCAGTGCGGGTGGCCGCTCCCGCTGAGGACGCCGATAGTCCCCGCAGCACTTACCGCCAAGGAATAGCGCGCAGCGTGGACCAGTGCGGCTTGACGCAGCGGGCCGCGGAGGACGGGAACGTCGCGGGCAGCACCGGCCTCCCACGTGCGTCGCCGGAGCCAACCGGTAAAACCGACCACAATGGAAAAGGCGGCGGACGCTGCCCCGATGAGTACCGCCGTCGTGAACGGAACATTGGTGGGCACGGATGCACAGGCGCCCAACGCGAGGATGCCGAAGAACGGGCCGATCGGTTTGAGGCGCACGGCGTCGGCATACAGCGACCCGAACCCGGCAAACAGGGTGGCCACCAGCACCAACCACCAGGAGTGGATGTGGTTCACGGAAAGGAACACGCCGATGGTCAGCCCGCCCACCAGGAACAGGGCAGCCTGGACTTGGTGTTTGAGCCGCAGCTGATGCGTTTCGTTGCGCCCGTACATCCCGGTCAGCGCACCGAAAACGGCGTACATCATGAGGTCCGGACGGCCAATGACAAGGAGGAAGAGTCCGGGAACTGCGACGCTCAGGGCCACCCGCACCGCCGAGAGGCGATCGTTGTTGGCAGGGCCCAGCCGGTGGAGTTCGCGGGCGTGGACCATCAATCCGGGCACAGGGGAACACCACCAATCAGTTAAGGCTTGTCTTTGAAAATTAGCAGTGTCGCCGCCCAAGCCGCCATAAGCCCGGTCACAACCCGTAGTGGGCTTCGGCGCGCGTACGGGTAAAGGTCTGGGAAGATCGAGGTATGCCCGTCGCTTTCGTCTGCCGCACCCGCTCCACCATGTCGCCGCAGGAGCTGTTCGACCTTTCCCGCAACATCGATGCCCACGTGGGGTCCATGACCCAGAGCCGTGAGAAGGCGGTGGGCGGCGTTACCACCGGGCTGATCTCGGAGGGCGAGACTGTCACCTGGCAGGCGTGGCACTTGGGAGTCCGCTTCCGCATGACCAGCCGCATCACGCGGATGGAGGCACCGTCGTCGTTCTCCGATGAACAGGTGAAGGGCCCTTTCAAGTACCTCCGGCACACGCACGAGTTCCGGCCGGACGGCAGTGGGACCCTCATGGTGGATACCGTGGAATTCGCGGCGCCGTTCGGTCCTTTGGGACGGCTGGTGGAGAAGCTGATCCTGGCCCGGTATTTGCAAAACCTGATCGAGAAGCGCAACGGGTTTCTGGTTGCCCAAACCCCGCAAGCCCCAACCCCGCAAGCCCCAACCCCACAAGCCCAAACCCCGCAAGCCCAGGACCCGCGGCAATGATCAGGCTCGCGCATGCGGACGACCTGCTGATCTTGCAGGAGATCGAGCGTGCCGCGGGCCAGGCTTTCCGGGCCTTGGGAATGGACTCCATCGCCGACGACGAGCCCCTCTCCATCGATGAGCTGAACAGTTATGCCACAGCCGGGCGTGCCTGGGTGTCCGTGGACGGGCTCGATTACCCGGTGGCGTATCTCTTGGCTGACATCGTGGACGGGGCCGGTCACGTGGAACAAGTGAGTGTCCACCCCGATCAAGCGCATCAGGGTCTGGGCCGCGAACTGCTGCATGCCGCGCGCGTCTGGACGCGAGGCCACGGTATGCAAAGGCAAACCCTGAGCACGTTCCGGGACGTGCCGTGGAACGCCCCGTACTATCGTCGCCTTGGTTTTGACGTGCTCGACGCCGGCAGCTGGGGTCCGCAGCTGGCCCACCTGATGGAGCACGAGGCTGAGTTGGGCCTGACCCGCTGGCCGCGCGTTGCCATGTGGCGTCCTGCGGTCCCACCGAAGTAACTACTCCGCTACCAGCTCAACCTCGTAGCTGTCCGTGTTGAGCAGGTACGCGGCGTAGTGGTCCGGGCCGCCGGCGTGCGGATACTTGGACTCGAACATCTCGTACCAGCCTGCGTCCGCGCCGAGCGCCCGGATCCTGTCCACGTTCTCCCGGGTGCCTGCATGGAAGGCCACGTGGTTCACCCCGGGATCAGTGCGCCTGTGGCTTGTACCGGTGATGGCATCAGTCTGCTCCACCACCACGTACGTGCCATTGAGCTTCCAACTGCACCCCGTGGGCCACTCCTGGAAGGGCTCATAGCCGAGCTCGCCCAACAGCCACCCCCACTCTTCCCTGGCCCGTTCAAGGAACGGCACCCAGATCTCAAGATGGTGGATCGACCCCACCGGAACCTCACGCATGCGCCGATTCTACGAGGTCCGCGCCCGTTCCACATCGGCCGCGCTCGCCGAGTCGCCCGCTGCGCGGAGCCCTGCGATGACACCGTCAACATCAGCCGGGGCACGGTTCTGGCTGAGTTTCGTCTTGGCTTCTACCCTGCTGATCAAGAGTTCGACGCCGACAATCGCCCGCAGTTGCCCGGAAATGAACCGCTCGGGTGCTTCGTCTACGGACCATGGTTGGGGCATGCCGGCCTCGTGCTGGTCAGACAGGCGCCGCACGTGCCTGCCCAACCACTCCGCGTCGTCGTGAATGACGAGTTCACCGTAGACGTGGGCGGTGGAGTAGTTCCAGGTGGGGACAACCCTGCCGTGTTGGGCTTTGGAGGCGTACCAGGACGGGGAAATGTAGGCATCCGAGCCCTGCACGATCATCAAGGCCTCTCCGGTAGCCGGCATGGACCACTGCGTGTTGTTGCGGGCCATGTGCGCGTGCAAGGCGCCGTGCTCGCCGACGGTGGGCTCGTAAACGAACGGCAGCAGGGTGGCGAGCAAGCCGTCCTCCGTCATGGTGACCAGGTTGGCTGCCCCGGAGTCATGGAGCAGCGAGGCCACGGCCTCCTCGGAAGCGGCAAAGTGAGCTGGCGTGTACATGGGGTTCCTACTTCCTGAGCCTGACGCGGACAGCTGCACCAGCACAGACGATCACTGCGAGGCCGCCCACTATGGTGGTCCAGGTCATCGACTCGCCTAACAAGAGTCCTGCCCAAGCGATGGTCATGACGGGCTGGACGAGTTGGATCTGGCTGACCTGCGCCATGGGTCCGATGGCCAGGCCTCGGTACCAAGCGAAGAAGCCGAGGAACATGCTCACCACCCCAAGGTAGGCGAAGGACAACCACTGGATTGGGGTGGCAGAAGGAGCGCCGGAACCCAGCGAGAGCACCGTCAGCAGGATCATCACGGGTGCCGCCACTACCAAGGCCCAGGAGATGGTCTGCCATGCGCCGAGTTCCCTGGCCAGCAATCCGCCTTCCGCATAGCCAATTGCGGCGGCAACCACGGCACCTAGCAGCAGCAGGTCCGCCCAGTGAAGGGAACCAAATCCACCGGACTGAACCAAGGCGAATACCACCGCGGCAATCACTCCCACCGCGGTCAGGACCCAGAACAACGGGCGAGGACGTTCGCGTCCCCTGATCACCGCTACGGTGGCCGTGGCCGCGGGCAGTAGCGCGATCACCACGGCTCCATGGCTGGCGGACGTGCTGGTGAGGGCGAAGGTAGTGAGCAACGGGAATCCGGCCACGATCCCTCCGGCCACCACAGCCAGCCGCAACCATTGGATGCCCTGTGGAAAACGTTGCCGGGTCAGGCCCAAGGCAAGCGCTGCAAGGATGGCGGCAACCACGGCACGGCCCGCTCCGATAAATAGGGGAGACATGCCCTCCACAGCCACCCGGGTGAGCGGCACCGTGAAGGAGAAAGCAACGACGCCGAGGAGGCCCCACCAGATTCCGGTCGATGTCCGGGTGGATACCACTGGTCGAGAAAGTGTAGTAGCGCTACTATTAGGACTCATGAATCACGATAGCAGTTCTCGAATCGTCTCGCGAGTAAAAGAATGGATCGCAGGGGCGGCGCCGGGAGCCAAACTGCCATCCACGCGACAACTCGTTGCCGAATATCAAGCAAGCCCCGTCACAGTGCAGAAAGCCCTGAGGACACTCACGGCCCAGGGCCTCATCGAGAGCCGTCCCGGCGTCGGAACCTTCGTGCGGGCATACCGCACGGCCAGGCCCTCGGACTACGGCTGGCAAACAGCGGCGTTGCGGGCAGCCCAAACCGCGCGGCCCCTGAACTCTGCCGCCATGCGCAGTGCCACCAACGATGTCATCGCGTTCCACTCGGGGTATCCGGACCGCGAACTCCTCCCTGAAAGACTCGTCCGCGCCGCCCTCACGCGGGCCGCAAGGGGAGACGCCGCCCTGTCCCGGCCACCCGCGCAGGGGCTTCCCGAACTTCAGACCTGGTTCGCGCATGAACTCAGTACCTCAACGCCGGTTGGCGTCACGCCGCCCCAGCCAAGCGACGTCGTCGTTCTTCCAGGCAGCCAGAGCGGACTCAGCTCGATTTTCCGCGGTCTGGTGGGGCACGGCCAGCCGCTGCTGGTGGAGTCGCCCAGTTACTGGGGCGCGCTGCTGGCAGCGGGCCAGGCCGGGGTAAATGTCATTCCTGTCCCCAGCGGCCCGGAGGGGCCTGACCCGGACGAGCTGGAGAGGGCTTTTGAGGAATCCGGAGCGCGGTTGTTTTACGCGCAACCCAATTTCGCCAATCCCACTGGTGCGCAATGGTCCGCGGAGCGTGGCGAGGAGGTCCTGAGGATCGTCCAGCGGCACGGAGCTTTCCTTGTGGAGGACGACTGGGCACACGATTTCGGCATCACCGCGCCATCAGTGCCACTCGCCGCCAAGGACGACTCCGGCCACGTGGTGTACATCCGCTCGCTGACCAAGAGCGTTTCGCCATCCATTCGCATCGCAGCCATCATCGCGCGGGGTCCTGCGCGCGAACGCATCATGGGCGCGCAAGCCGCCGAGTCAATGTATGTCAGCGGCTTGCTTCAGGCGGCAGCGCTCGACGTCGTCACGCAGCCCGGGTGGCAAACGCACCTTCGCGGCCTCAGCCACCAACTGCAGTCGCGGCGCGACCTCCTGGTCACCAGCCTCCGCGAACATGTTCCGCAGGCCCACCTCAGCCACCTGCCCAAGGGCGGCTTGAACCTGTGGTTGCGGATGCCGGACGGGTTCGACGTGGATCAGCTCACTAAAGATTGCGAGGCTGCCGGGGTGCTCATTGCCGCCGGAACGGAGTGGTTCCCCGCTGAGCCGGAAGGGCCGTACATCCGCCTCAACTACACCGGACCCAATCCGGGCGCCTTCCCGGAAGGTGCGCGGATCATTGGCGAGGCAGTCCAAGCGCAGTTGGGCGCTTAACAAGCCGTAGCCACCAACACCAAGGAGAGCGCCTTGGGGCTGGTGGCTACGGTGGGCGGCAAACTGCCGCGAACTAACTGAATCGCTTGTATTAAGCGTCGCTGTGCAGAAGTTGCAGGCAGTGAGTTCCTAAGCGGGGGTCAAGTCCTTGTCGCTCTTGCCAAACACGGCATCATCGATCGGCCGGCCGTCGAACGGCATTTCGTCCAGGTTGATGAGCGGGTTGGTGTCCTGCGTTGCCACGAGCTCGCGTGCCTCTGCCTGGGTGTCCACACTGGGCATGGAGCCGGGCAGGGGACGCTGGGCGGATTCACGCAGGAAGTAGATGGCCACCGCACCCACGATTGACGTTGCCATCAGGTAGTACGCCGGCATCATGTCGTCGCCGGTGCCTTCGATAAGGCCTTGCACGATGAACGGCGTGGTTCCACCGAAGATCGCTACGGAGAAGTTGTACGCGATGCCCATTCCGCCGTAGCGGCTGGATGTCGGGAACAGGGCCGGCAGGGCCGAAGCCAGGTTGGCGATGTAGAACGTCACCGGGAAGGCAATCAATGCGAGACCGGCAAGTGTGGACCAGATGTCGCCAATGCCGATCAGAAGGAAGGCCGGAATAGCGAAGACGATGGTGCTGCCTGCACCGATCCACAGCACGGGACGGCGGCCGATACGGTCGGAGAGCTTACCGGTCAGTGGGATACAAACGGCCATGATCACCAGGACCGGGATGGTCAGCAAGGTGCCGTGGACGGGGTCGTAACCCTTGGAATCCGTAAGGTATGTGGGCATGTACGACGTCAGGGCGTAACCAACAGTGTTGGCTGCGGCTGCGAGGATCATGGCCAACACGATCTGGCGCCAGTAGGCCTTGATGATGCCAATGGGGCCCTTGGCTACCGCAGCATCCTGCGATGCTGCGTCCTTGGCAGAAGCTTCCTGGGCGTCCAGGGTTGCCTGGAATTGGGGGGATTCCTCAATCTTGCTACGGAAATACACGGCGATGAGGCCCAGCGGACCAGCGATCAGGAACGGAATCCTCCAACCCCATTCCTCCATGGCCGTCTGTCCGAGCGTCAGCTGCAGGACCGAAACCAGGGCGGCGCCGAGGGCGAAGCCGATGTAGCTGCCCATATCAAGGAAGCTGGCGAAGTAGCCGCGACGCTTGTCCGGGGCGTACTCGCTGACGAAGGTTGTGGCACCGGCGTACTCGCCACCGGTGGAGAAGCCCTGGATGAGCTTCAGGATCACCAGCAACGCGGCGGCCCAGATGCCGATCTGCGCGTAGCCGGGAAGGAGGCCGACGGCGAACGTACTTGCCGCCATGAGCATCAGTGTTGCTGCGAGCACCTTCTGGCGGCCCACCTTGTCGCCCAGCCAACCGAATACGACGCCGCCAAGGGGGCGCGCGATGAAGGTTGCGGCGAAGGTGCCCAGCAGGAAGAGTGTCTGTACTGATGGGTCTGCTTCGGGCAGGAAGACAGGACCCATGGTGGTGATGAGGTAGCCGAACACGCCGACGTCGTACCATTCCATGGTGTTGCCGACGATCGTGCCGCCGAGTGCTTTGCGCAGCATCGGCTTGTTCACCACGTTGACGTCGGACTCTTTCAGCCGGCGCTTCGGGCGAAGCTTCGTTTTCTTGGTTGCGTTCTTTACTGCATGTGCTGCGTTCGTGGCGGCCGGGGTGGGGCCTGCCAATACCTGGTTCCCGGTGGCGTTCCTTGCGCCATCCGGAGAGACGGTGTTGCTTTGGTCTGTGGGCATTTGGGCTTCTCCTAGGGAGGTCATTTGCTTGCGACTTCTGCTGCCCCGCTCTGGGCAGGGTTTCAATTTTACGCGTTTTGGACCGGAAACCCGAGTTGAGATCCTATTTTTGGGCCATATGAGGATGCAAATTGCCTAACTGTGTTGCATGTCATTACCCGCTCTTACCCCGTAATCATGCGGATCCGGGCCCGTTTTTGCCCTCCGGAGCACGTTGTTACCAAATTGTTTAGCTGAGCCAACTTAACGTGCCGGATTCGGGTCCAAAAGCTGATGATTCGAGGGGGCTACCGTGATGATCCGATCACCACGGTTGCCTCCAATTCCTCGTCCGAGGCCACCTCCGCGATGAACCCCGCCTCGCCTAGAATCCGAGCGGTCTCCAGCGCCTGTTGTCCCGAGGTTTCCATCACCACGGACCCTCCCGGCCCAAGCCACTGAGCCGCCCCCAGCGCTATCCGACGCTGCACATCCAAACCGTCAGCGCCGCCGTCGAGCGCCACCCGCGGCTCATGGAGCCGCGCCTCCGGCGGCATCATCCCGATTGACTCCGTGGGCACGTACGGCGCGTTCGCCAGCAGGATGTCTACCTTCCCGCGCAGTTCCCGGGGGAGGGCTCCGTAGAGATCGCCGTGGTGCACAGAGCCGCCTCGGGGCTCAACGTTGCGGCGCGCGCACTGGACCGCGGCGGGGTCGATGTCCGCCGCGTGCAGCTCGCAGCTCCCCAGGAGATCGTTGAGAGCTGCACCTATAGCGCCGGAACCGCAGCAAAGGTCCACGACGACGGCACGGCGCCTGGCTGTTAGCGGCTTGGCGATCATCGCCGCTTCCCGCACCAGGAACTCCGTGCGACGCCGCGGCACGAACACGCCAGGTCCTACGGACATGCGCTTCCCGCAGAAATCCGCCCACCCGACGATGTGTTCCAAGGGCTGTCCGCTGAGACGTTGGTCCACCATGCGGTTGAGCTGCTCCGGATGGTGGGCGGCGTCGATGAGGAGTTGGGCTTCGTCCTCCGCGAAAACGCAGCCGGCAGCGCGCAATGTGGTGGCGATGGATGCTCTCCGGGTCACGTTTGCCATGCTAGCCGAGGATGAATCCTTGTGCGGTTGGAAGAAGCTGCAGGTGAGGGGTTCACAAATCTGCCGGGTCTTGGTTAGGGTATGAGGCATGGGAACACTGATTTTTGAGTAGACCGGTCTCTGCCCCTCGCGGCACAGCCGAGTTTCACCTGACAAAAATCCACGCCTGTTGAGGCCCTGCCTCCATGCCGTTCCCGTTCTCGACGCCTTTTTCCCGAACCGCAACGACATGGGATACGTGTCTCTTCAGGACTCACACTTTTAGGAGTCCACGTATGACTGCCAACCCTTCCGAAAACAAGAAGACCCCGGCTTCCGGTGGTATCAAGTCCAAACTGACCGACGCCCAGAAGGCAATGCTGGCCAGCAAATCCGGGGGCGGTGCACCGGCCGGCTGGCAAAGCACCGGTAAGGGGCACAAGCCCACCTCCGCCAGCGGCAAGCAGGCTAAGACCGAGAAGAAGGTCCGCTGGTAAACCTGCGGACAGGCACATGGAAATACAGGCACACTGGAAAGGAAGAACCATGACTGCGAATCACGATTCTGAGCGCATCAATCCTGAGGTAGCGAGCCACTTGGTGGAGTCCATGGACATGGCCCCGATGCCCGAGCCCACAACCATTGCCGTGGCACTGGGCGCTGACCAGAGCAAACAATGGCCTGACGGTAACGGCAAACGACGCCACCCGAAGGAGCGCGACCAAGCCCACGGACGTATGGGCCAAGGCGCAGCTGTGACGGCGATCCATAGAACCAGCCGCCCGCAGATGCCGCACTCCTCCTAACCGCAACTCCCTACGAACCAGCCCAGCTTCGGGACAAGCCAGCCCTTACTGCACCGTCAGGACGGGCCTCTGGTTTCCAAAGTTGGGCTGGTTCATGAGTTGGGCTGGTTTCCAAAGTTGGGCTGGTTCATGAGCCGGCCAGCGTTACCTCGCCAGCGGACTTGTCCGGACGCCACCCACGCCACACCGGATGCCTCAGCCTTCCAGGGCCCGTCCATTCCCCAAATGTCACTTCCGCCACGAGCTCAGGACTCACCCATGTAGCGCCCGCAGCGTCTTCCCGGGGAATGTCCGCGAACGGCGACTCAACAATAGCCAAGGGCTCCAGTTTCTCCATGATGTCCCTGAGCTGCCAGTCCTTGAAACCGCTGCCCACCCGGCCCACGTAATGTAGCTTGTCGCCGTCCGGGATGCCCAACAGCAATGCGCCGAAGGTCCCGGCCCGTGCACCGGCACCGGGCCGCCAACCGCCCACCACCACTTCCTGGCTCTGCTCCAGTTTGAGCTTGATCCAGGACCTGCTGCGGCGGCCAATCACGTAACGGCTGTCGGCTTTCTTAGCCATGACTCCTTCCAAGCCAAGCTCGGCGGCACTCGTCATAAGGTCCTCAACGTCGTGGTCCAGCACCGCGGAAAGGTGAAGGGGACAGCCGACCCGCCAGCGCTCCGCAAATCCGGAAAGCCTCTCCCTGCGCTCGTGGAAAGGCAGCCCGCTAAGGTCCGTGCCGTCGTCGTACAGAAGATCGAACAGCATGAGTTGCACCGGAACCGTTGCCCGGGCACGTTCGATGTCCGCGGCTTTGACCAAGTTCATCCTTAGCTGCAGCCGGCCGAAATCAGGCCGCGATCCTTTGCCGAGCGCCACAATTTCGCCATCAGCCACGAAATCGCCGTCGGGCCAGCATGCGCGGTCCGTCAGTTCGGGATAGGCGGCGGTGAGATCGTTTCCGTTGCGGCTCATGAGCCGGACTCTGCCCTCCGTGCCGGTGATGATCGCCCGGATTCCGTCCCACTTGAGTTCATACAGCCAATCGTCGCCTCTAAGGTCGGCGGTGGTCCCGGAAGTGGCCAGCATGGGGGTGTAGTTCGGCATGGGCCGGGGAGCAGGGGCCTGAGTCGGAGCGGACTTGGGTGCCGCGGCTTTGGCCGCAGATTGGGTGCCCCTACGCCCGCCCGGCTGCTCCTTCATGAGATGGATCAGCCAGTTCTGACCCGTATTGATGAGCGCGAACCGTTTGGTGCCGCCAAGGCCACCACCCGGCTCGCCTGTGAGCGTCGCGATGACTTCCTTGCCGTCGCGCCACTTCTCGCAGGTGTACTCGCCGCGGTCCCAAATGGTCATGGTCCCGGCCCCGTACTCACCCTTGGGAATGACGCCCGCGAAGTTCGCGTATTCCATGGGGTGGTCCTCGGTATGAACGGCAAGGTTGTTGCGGTCGGGGCTTTCCGGGATGCCACGCGGCAGTGCCCAGGAAGCCAGGACGCCATGGTGCTCCAGGCGCAGGTCCAAGTGGTAGCGGCGGGCGTGGTGCTCCTGGATGACGAAAATGCCGCCGGGCGGCGGAGGGTCGCCGGGCTTCGGCTGTTCGGAGGAGGAGCCCGCCGATTGCGGGGAGGCAGAAACAGCCGACGACGACGGAAACGGCTCCGGGGTTTTGCCCGGATCGCGCATCCCGACGTACTTGGCGAGACGGTTCTCTACTGTCACCACACGCTCGCGGGAACGGCCGGTGCCTGACCTGCTTCCGGTAGCACCGTCGTCGTCATTCTCATCCTCGCCGTGAGGCGGCAGGTGGCGTTCGGAGATCGGCGCGAAGTGGTCTTTGCCTGTCTTCACGCGCTTCATCACGGCCACATAGTCGAGGTGTTCCAGCGAAGGAGAGGAGAGCTCCCGCCACGTGCGGGGCGCGGCGACCGTAGGGTGGGCCTTCCCGCGCAGCGAATACGGGACGATGGTGGTCTTGTTCCCGCTGTTCTGGCTCCAGTCAACCAGCACTTTGCCGTGGCGGAGGGACTTCTTCATGTCGCTGACCACCAGCTCGGGGTGGTCCGATTCCAAGGCCCGGGCCAGCTCTTTGGCGAAGGCGGACACTTGCTCGGACTTCAGCGTCCCGTCCAGGCCAGTGTAGAGGTGGATGCCTTTGCTGCCGCTGGTAACAGGGACCGGGTCCATTCCCATGTCCTGCAGGATGGAACGGGCAAGCTTGGCCACTTCAACGCACTCGGGCAGTCCTGCCCCGGGCCCGGGGTCGAGGTCCAGGACGAAACGGTCGGGGCGGAGCGGCTTCCCTGAAGGATCCACCTGCCACTGCGGTACGTGAATTTCCAGCGACGCGATTTGGGCCATCCATGTGAGCGTCGCAAGGTTGTTGACCATGGGATAAACATTGGTGTGGTCTGAATGCTGAATGGCGGCACGGGGAATCCATTTGGGTGCCGAGTCCTCAAGGTTCTTTTGGAAGAACACTTGCCCGGGGTTTTCGGCGGTACCCACTCCGTTGACCCAGCGCTTGCGGGTGACGGGCCGGTTGGCAGCGGCAGGGATCAGGAAAGGCGCCACTGCGGCGTAATACTCCAGCACTTCGGCCTTGGTGGTGCCGGTTTCCGGGTAGATGATTTTGTTCAGGTTGGTGAGGGTGAGCTCGTGGCCTTCCACGTTCACCCGCTCCTGTTGCTTGCCTGCCACCTCTTCTCCTCCGCTGTGTTGTGCTGTTGACTGGGTGCATGAGGGCCATATGGAAGGGATCTATCGCGTTCGGTCTGGTCAACGTACCAGTGAAGCTCTACAGTGCCACGGAGGATCACGATATTGGCCTGCACCAAGTCCACAATAAGGACGGCGGGCGCATTCGATACCAGCGGAAATGCGAGATTTGCAGCGAAGTTGTGGCGTACGAGGATATTGACAAGGCCTACGAAGAAGAAGGCCGCACGGTAGTTCTGACGTCCGCCGAATTGAAGTCGTTGCCTGAGGAGAACAGCCGCGAAATTGAGGTGGTGGAGTTTATCCCCGCCGAGCAGCTGGACCCCATCATGTACGAGCGCAGCTATTTCCTGGAGCCTGACTCCAAATCGCCCAAGGCGTACATGTTGCTCCGGCAGACGCTCGAGGACACGGACAGAATCGCGATTGTCCAGTATGCACTGCGGCAGAAGACCCGCTTGGGGGCGCTCAGGGTGCGGGGGGATGTGCTGTTGCTCCAGGCGCTGCTGTGGGGCGATGAGGTCCGCGAGGCCAAGTTCCCGTCGCTGGAGACTGATATCAAGATCTCGGACAAGGAATTGGAAATGTCTTCCGCCCTGGTGGAATCCATGGCGCACGACTTTGATCCCGACGAATACACCGATGACTATCAAGCGCAGCTGAAGACACTTATCGAGGCCAAGCTGGAGAAGGGCGAAGCGCTGGACACCGAGGCAACCTTCGGCGTGGTGGAAGGTGAAGGCGAGGGCGGCGACGTCATCGACCTCATGGAAGCGCTCAAGCGCAGCCTGGACAAGAAACGCGGCAAGGAAAAAGCGGACGACGACGCTGCTGCCGCCAGCAAAACTGCCAGCAAACCAAAGGCGCGGGCCAAGAAAAAGGCGTGAACCGGCGTCGTAATTCCACAAAGCTGCGGCCGTCCGGTGGGCGGCCGCAGCTTTTGTTGGTTAGTGATTCCGCAGCATGGAGATCAGCTCGGATTTCTTCTTGGCCGAGTAGCCTTTGAGGCCGAGCTCTTTTGCACGTGACTTCAATTTGTCCACGGTCCAGTCATCGTAATCACCGGACTTTCCTCCCTTGCTGCCTACTTCTTTGCGGCCTTTGGCTGCGGCAGCGTTGGAGATACGTGCTGCCTTCTCCTTGGAAGCGCCATCATCGCGAAGCTCTTCATAGAGCTTTGGGTCCTTCAAGCTGGAATTCTTCTTTCCCGGCAAGATGTGTTTCCTTTCTCTAATTCCACTAGTCCCTAATTCTCCCTGCTTCTACTAGGCGCCGGTTTCGTAGTGCGGTTCTGCTACCGGTTTGGACTCGGGCGAACCACGTTCACGGAGGTACACGGAGGCTCCCACCAGGACGGCCACAGCAAGGAACTCACTCTGCCAGTTCTGGAAGGACTCAAACCAGAATTGACTGGAAGCAATGTATTCCCAGGTGGAGACCTCGGGCAGGCCATGGCTGAGCTGTTCCTCGTTGTAAGCGGCCGCGCCACCTACCGCGTGCAACGTGAAGGAGGCCAGGAACAGGAGGCCTAGCAGGCCGGAGAGCGAGTGCTCATAGACCTTCAGCACCCAGCCGCCGCGCCTCACCGGCCACGGGGTCTTGGGTGACTTCTTGGCATCGCGGGGATCTTGGTCCTGTGGTGCTTCCTTGTCCACGGGTTTTGACTCCGAGGACCCCCTTTGGAACAGGAAAACGGTAAGGACCACGTACATGGCCATTTGAAGGAACTCCGATTCCCAGTTTTCAAAGACGGCTTCCCAGAAGCTGCCTGATGTCAAAAAATCCGGGATCCCGGTGGCCGGCTGGCCGTGAGCCTGTTGTTCCTCGCTGTACGTTGCCGCTCCCGAGATGATCATTCCCCCGAGGAAGACGACGAACAGGCCTGCGTTGACCAACAGCAAGCCGTGGTCCTTGACCCAATGGCGCGCGGGCGTCTTGTCCTTGCCGGATGTGTCGGGGTGCTTGACGGGTCTCAGCATCGGGCTCACTCTTCCCTTGCAATGCCGTTGCCGTTGCCGTCGCCGTTTCGGATGGCGCGGCGGTGCAGCCATAGCGGCGTTCCCACCACCAGGAGCAGCAGCACCAGGATGATGAATCCTGCAGCAACAAGCCCGGCCGTCCGGCCGGCGGTGAAGTCAAAAACGAGGGTGGCAGAGCCAACGATCAACAAAGCCACACCAGCCAAAGCCCACTTGGTGACCACATCGGCACTCGAAACCAGGGTGGCCTTGAGCCCCCTGCGGAACAAGCGGCGATGAACGCTGACCGGGAGCACGATGAGGACGGTGGTCAGGGCTGCCACCATCACGTTGACGAGGTAGAGGCTCCGTTGCCAGTCGTCCAGGAGTTCGAAGCGTTCCTGGAAGGGGAGTGTGAGCAGGAAACCGCCGAGGATCTGCACCCCTGTTTGGAGAACCCGTAACTCCTGGATCAATTCCATCCAGTTCCGGTCCATCCGTTCCTCGGTGGACTCGTTCCTGCCGATCCGGGGAGCCTGCTCCGGCTCTACCATCTGTGCACCTCCGTGTGGTTCTGGTGGACGACGACCATACTCCGGACTACGGTCGGAACTATCAGCATTCCTCGATCTTTTGTGTCGGGGCCTCATCGGATTTCCAAGGAGGAAGCAATGAGTCAGGACGAACACCGCGTGGACCCGGAAAGCGAGCCCGGCGGCTACGGCACGCCCACGCCTGAGCAGGAAATGCCCGGTCAGGGTGATGAGCGCGAGACGCCCGAACGGCCGGCCCAGGGAGAGCCCGAGGCTCCGGGTGACGAGTTCCCCACTCCCCAGGACCCCGACGCGGCACCCCCGCCCTCGACCACCGGAGAAAGTCCGGACGGGGCTGAATAAGCTCCGAGTACGGCTGAGGGCCGCCCCCGGGCTGCAGCTGTGCTGCGGCGGGGGCAGCCCTACGTCGTCTGGAGCAAGCCCCCGTTGCTCTATACCGTGTGTCCCCTACGACCCGACATGAAGCTCAGCAGCCAGCCGATGGCCGCGATGACGAGGAGGATGACGCCTACCCACAGCAGCCAGTTCAGGGCTTGCGAGAAGCCGCCTACGAGAAGGAGAACAATTGCTACTACACCAGCAATGATCAGAAGCGTATTCATGGTCAGCACATTCCTTTCTGGGGGAATCTTTGATGAATCGCCGATTCCCAACTATGCATTCCGATTTACTTCGATTTAGTTATGCCGGTACTTGGAGGCGGTCCGTCGCCTCGAAGTGCCTTTTCAGTTATCACGAAGCGGGCTTCGCTGGGGGGCGAAGTTCGCCAGTCGTGAACAGTAACACTCCTCATTGTACTACTAAGCACCCTTATGAAAGGCTTATTGAAGTCGTCACCTGATGATTGGGCAGTTGCCGCAGATATTCAGCGGCACGTTTTTCGCTCACATGAACGTCCACGAGAGGAACACATGAAAGCGTCACAGCAGCTTGCAGACAACCTTCAGATCGTCCTGACAGACCTGATCGAGCTACAGCTCCAGGGAAAGCAGGCACACTGGAATATCGTGGGTCCGAACTTCCGCGACCTTCACCTCCAGCTGGACGAGTTGGTCTTGGCGACGCGCCAGTTCGCTGACGACACTGCCGAGCGCATGAGGGCCCTTCACGCCTTGCCCGACGGCCGCAGTGCGACCATCGCCAAGGGCACTCGCCTGGAAGAATTCCCGGCTGGCCTGGTCAACACCAAGAACGCCGTCAAGCTTGTCACTGACCGCGTAGAGCGTGCAGTCCAGACCATGCGCGATGTCCATGACGAAGTGGACGAAGAAGATCCCACGACGGCGGACCTTCTGCATGCATTCATCGCCCGCCTTGAGCAGCTGGTATGGATGATCAACGCCGAAATCATGAACGCCGGCGCTGCCGTGACGGATCCGGACGAGGCCTAGGCGGAACTCCGGACCAGGCTGATCGCGAACAGGGCGGACAGGCCATGCCCAGGCTGAAGCGCAGTGATCTTTCCAAGCCCGGCATTGTCCGCCGCAAGGTCGGGAAGGGATTCAGTTACCGCCACCCCGATGGCAGCTTGGTCAGCAAAGAGGATCGCCAGCGCATCAATGCGCTGGCGATCCCGCCTGCATGGACCGATGTGTGGATCAGTCCCTACGAACACGGGCACATTCTGGCCACCGGGGTGGACGCCGCAGGGCGCAGTCAGTACATCTACCACCCTGGTTGGCGGGAGCGGAAGGACACCGAGAAGTTCATCCGTGCGGCCAAGCTGGGCCTGGTCCTGCCAACGGTTCGACGCAACGTGACAGTCCACCTCCAAGACGCCACTGAACCCCGGCAGCAGACCCTTGCGGCCGCAGTGCGTTTCATGGATCTGGGCGCGCTCCGCGTCGGTTCCGAAATCTACATGAAGCAGAACGGCTCCTACGGTCTCACCACTCTCCGCTGCCGTCACGCGCGGGTGGACGGTCCGGACGTCTTCCTGAAATTCCCCGGCAAGAGTGGCCAGCTGTGGGACACTTCCATTCACGATCCCGCCTTGGCGGCCTTCCTTGAGCCGCTCGTGGGACGGCCAGGCAAGGAGCGACTGCTGGCCTACCAAGCCAACGGCTCATGGGTCTCCGTGGACGCTTCCATGATCAACGAATACCTGCGCGGAATCGCCGGCGAAGCCTACACATCCAAGGATTTCCGGACGTGGAAGGGGACAGCCGCGGCAGCAATGTACCTCATCAAATCAGGCCACAAGGGGACTCCCCGCCAAGCGATTGTGCGGGCCATTAAGGAGACCTCGGAGCTGCTGGGCAACACCCCCTCCGTGGCCCGCTCTTCCTACGTAGACCCGCGCATCATCGAGGCTTTCCTCTCGGAAGAGCTGAAGGAAGTGAAGCCCACGGAAGCCTCGATTGCTGCCTACTTGAACGGCGAGGCGCCGAGGTAGACCATGCGCCTTAAGGCGGTCCCGGGAATTTTATGAGTACACTCGTACTAATAAGGATTGACGGGGCATAGCGTCTGGGGGCCGTAAATGATTCTGTTAGCAATCGTGGTGTGCGAAGTTGCGTTCTGGGTGGCGATTCTTGCCGGGCTTGCGGCGCGGTATTTGTTGCGGCGCCCCCGCCTTGGTGGGGCTCTCCTGATCCTTGCTCCCGTGATCGATGCTGTCCTGCTTGCCTTGGTGGCCGTCGATCTACTCGGCGGGGGAACTGCCTCATGGCAGCACGGACTGGCAGCGATCTACATTGGCGTCTCCATCGCCTATGGCAAACGCATGGTGGCCTGGGCCGATGCTCACTTCCAGCATCGATTCGCCAGCGGACCTGCACCGGAACGGCTCACGGGAGCCCGCTATACGGTCAAGTGCTGGCGGGATGTACTTCTTACAGCCCTGGCGGTGGTCATCGCCTCCGCGACCCTGGGCGCGATCATCCTCCTCGTCAATGACGCTGAGCGAACCTCAGCGCTCTCCGGATTCTTTCGCATTCTGGGAATCATCTTCGCAATCGATTTCCTCTGGGCTGTGAGCTACACGATCTGGCCAAAAAAGGCCGCCCGTCCCGTGCCCGCCACTACTTCCTCGCAGTGAAACCCCATGCCCCGAAGAATCGACGCCGAAGCACGCACTGCAGAGATTGCGGAGGCATCTCTACGTGTCCTCGAACGTGATGGGCTTGCGGGCCTGTCCGTGCGCGGGGTTGCCGCGGAAGCCGGCATTGCCGCCGCTTCGTTGCGCCGGGCGTTTGCCACGCAGCATGCTCTTCGGGAGTATTGCCTGCAACTCATTGAGGACCGAGTCACCGCCAGGGTGGCCGCTCTTGAGCTGGCCGGCCGGGCACTCGTTGATGAGTTGCTGCTGCAGTTGCTCCCTCTCGACAAAGAACGGCGCATGGAACTGGTGGCGCAAGTCCAGCTCGGGGTCCTTTCGCTGACCGACAGCGAGCTTCGCCCTGCTGCCATCAGGCTTAGCGACGCGGTAAATCGCGCGTGTCGCGCTGCCATTCAGATCTTGGCCGAAGCGGGCCAGTTCTCCAAGGGGCGCGACCCCCAGTATGAAGAGCAGCGGCTGCGTGCACTCTTGGATGGAATCGCGATGCACGGCCTGTGGAGCGGGGAACTGCCGGATACGAGTCCAATGCTCAGCATGCTCGCACGCCACCTCGACGAGTTGGCGGGTCCGTAGGACACGGAAGGAGCCTGGCGCCACCCATATTTGCGTGGCGCCAGGCTCTTTCTGCGTCCCTAAGGAGTTTGCGTGTCCCTGCTACGCGTCGTGGTCCGTTTCGAGGATCTTCACCAGGCTGTCCAGTGCTGCATCGGCGCCTTCACCTTCGGCACGCAGCACCACGACGTCACCGTGGGAAGCGCCGAGGCTCATGAGGGACAGGATGCTGGCGGCGTCCATGGCGTCGTCCTCCGGCTCGCCCTGGCGTGCAATGGTGACGTCGAGGTCCAGGTCTCCGGCTGCTTCGGCGAAAATTGCTGCCGGGCGTGCGTGGAGGCCGACGCGGCTTGCGATGGTGGCTGTACGTTCTGGCATTGGTGCTCCTTTTTATGAAGGGTGGCGGTGAGGGAGGTGGCTTTGTGGGAAGTCTAGACGTTTGACCTGAGAGGCTAGACGCTGACGGTTGCCGGGGCGGCTTCGGCTTCGACCGGCTTCTTGACTGCAAAGCGCTTCAGGGCGATGACGGCCAGCGCGCTGACCACCATTCCGGCGACGATGGCGATGATGAACATTGGCAGGTTGCCAATGGCGAAGAAGACGAAGAGACCACCGTGGGGAGCCTGGGAGGTGACCCCGGTAGCCATGCAGAGGGCGCCTGTCAGTGCGCCGCCCACCATGCTGGCCGGGATGACGCGCAGCGGGTCGGCTGCAGCGAAGGGGATGGCGCCTTCTGAGATGAAAGAGGCGCCCAGCAACCAGGCGGCCTTGCCGTTTTCGCGCTCTGCGAGGCTGAAGAGCTTCTTGTTCAGGACGGTTGCAAGGGCCATGGCCAGCGGCGGAACCATGCCCGCGGCCATGACGGTGCCCATGATGAGCCACGGTGCCTGGTTGTCAGCGCTGCCGGCGCTCAGGCCAGCCACTGCGAAGGCGTACGCAACCTTGTTGACCGGGCCGCCGAGGTCGAAGCACATCATGAGGCCAAGGATGATGCCGAGGACTACGGCGGAGGCACCGCTCATGCCCGTGAGCCAGTTGTTGAGAGCCACGGTGAGGCCGGCGATGGGACCGCCCAGGACCAGGAACATCAGGCCCGAAGCGACGATGGAGGCCAGCAGCGGGATGATCACAACCGGCATCAAGCCGCGGAGCCAGCGGGGTACCTGCCACGTCCCGATCAGATGCGCGATGTAGCCGGCCAGAAGACCGCCAACAATGCCGCCGAGGAAACCGGCACCCATGAAGCCTGATACTGCGCCGGCAACGAAGCCGGGGGCAATGCCCGGCCGGTCGGCGATGGCGTAGGCGATGTAGCCGGCAAGCGCCGGAACGAGGAAGCCCATGGACAGGGCACCGATCTTGAACAGGACCGCGCCGAGGTAAATGGCGAGCCCGCCTTCAGGCAGGTTGCCGAAGTTGTTCTCCAACACCACCTTGTCCGCAACCTCAGTGATTTCGTAGCCGCCCAGCAGGAATCCAAGGGCAATCAGCAGACCGCCGCCAGCCACGAACGGAATCATGTAGCTGACGCCGGTGAGGAGTGCGCGCTTCAGCTTCTGGCCGATGTGCTCGCCCTTCTCCTCCTCGGCCCGCTCAGCTTGCTCTTCGGCACCAAAGTGCGGAACACGGCGCGCGTGCGGGTCATCCGCGGCTGCCAGTGCTTCCTGGACCATCTTGGTTGGCTCGTCGATGCCGCGCTTGACCGGAGCGTTGATGACCGGCTTGCCGGCGAAGCGCTCCTTGCCGCGAACGTCAACGTCGACGGCGAAGATCACAGCGTCAGCGGCCGCAATCACTGCCGGGTCCAAGGGCTTTGCGCCCGAGGAACCTTGGGTCTCCACCTGGAGGTCCACGCCCATCTCTTGGGCCGCGGCTACCAGCGAGTCGGCAGCCATATACGTGTGTGCAATGCCCGTTGGGCAAGCGGTGACGGCCACGATGCGCTTGGGTGCGGCAGTCGTCGTCGTGCTGGCGGCGGCAGCGGCCGGTGCAGCCTCTGCGGGTGCTGCGGCAGAAGCGGTAGCAGCAGCCGGCTTATCAGCCAGCGCACCATCCACGAGGTCCACAATGTCCTGCTCAGTTGCAGCCGCACGCAGTGCTGCAGTGAAGTCCTTTTTGATCAGCGAGCGGGCCAGCTTGGAGAGCAGCTTCAGGTGCTCCTGGTCTGCGCCGTCCGGGGCTGCGATGAAGAAGATGAGGTCGGCAGGACCGTCCTTGGCGCCGAAGTCCACCTTGTGGGAGAGGCGGGCCATGGCCAAGGCAGGCTCCTGGACAGCAGCGGAGCGGCAATGCGGGATTGCGATGCCGCCGGGGACGCCGGTTGCGGTCTTCTGCTCTCGTGCGAAGGCGTCGGCAAAGAGACCTTCAACCTCGGAGGCGCGGCCCGAGGCGGCAACTTTGCCAGCCAGGACGCGGATGACGTCGGCGGGGGAGTCGCCCAGGTTTTGGTCGAGGGTGACCAATTGGGGTGTGATCAGCTGGGTCACTGTGAGTCCTTCTGGAGGGCCGTGATGGTTACGGCATCGGGGGTTGTCTGGTGGACTGCCGGGACAGTGGAGCCCGGCAGCGAAGCAGCAGCGGCACCATGTGCCACGGCTTGACGAAGGCAGTCCTGTGCGGAGCCACCTTGGGTTGCGGCCAGCAAGTAGCCGGCCAATGCAGAGTCCCCGGCGCCTACCGTGCTGACGGCTCTGATGGGCGGATGCGTGGCGAGCCATGCTCCGTCTGCCGTCACCAGGATTGCTCCCTTGGACCCGAGTGTTGCGAGGACGGCGCCTACACCGCTGGCGACGACGGCGGCAGCGGCTTCAGCGGCTTTGGCCGGATCTGCTTCCAGTTCGTCAGCTGTGGAGACGTTGGTGAAACCGGCGGCGGCGGCAAGCTCGGCGAGCTCTTCCGCGTTCGGCTTGAGGAGGTCCGGTTTTCCCGAGGCATCGCCTACCAAAGCGGCCGCGAGCGGCGCCCCGGAGGAGTCGATGGCGATGCTTGGGGTGGCCGTACCGTCCGAGTTCGACCGGAGTCGACGAGCGATGGTGGCGTAGAAGTCCGCGGGTACTCCTGGTGGGAGTGATCCGGCGAGAACCACCCAGCTGGCCCCACGGGAGCGTTCCAGCAGCAGCCCGATCAGGGCGTCCTGCTGGTCATCGCTCAGTTCCGGACCGGGTTCGTTGATCTTGGTGGTGACGCCGTCCGGTTCGGTGAGTGTGACATTGCTGCGCAGCGCCTGACCGATGGGCAGCGCCGCGAACGGCACACCGCCGTCGTGCAGCCCTGAAAGGACCGGGTCCGAATCGGCGCCCGGAAGAACAGCCAGGGTTTCGAGGCCGGAGGCCACGAGCGCGCGTGAAACGTTGACCCCCTTGCCACCAGATTCCTGGTGCACGGCCACGGCGCGCTGCACCTCGCCCCGGGCTAAAGCGCCGGGAAGCTCAACCGTGCGGTCCAGGCTGGGGTTGGCGGTCAAGGTGACGATCATGCGATCACCAAATCCACGCCGGCGTCGGCCAGGGCTGCTGCGAGCTCCGCAGAGGGTTCGATGTCTGTAATCAAGGTGTCAACATCCTTCAGGGTGGCGAACTGGACCAGTGTTTCGGCGTCCAGCTTGGAAGAATCGGCAAGGGCCACCACGCGGCGGGCTGACGTGACGAACGCGGCCTTGACTGCGGCTTCCTCGGGATCGGGTGTGCTGAGCCCGAACGTTGCATGGATGCCGTTGGCGCCGACGAAGGCGATGTCCGGGCGAAGTTTGTGGGCCGCTTCCACTGTGGACTGCCCGACGGCGGCCTGCGTCAGTCCGCGGACGCGGCCTCCGAGGATCTGGAGTGCTATGCCTTGAGTGGAGGAGAGCTTGCCGGCGATGGGGATGGCGTGGGTGATGACCACGAGCTCATCGTTTCCGTTACGCGATGGTGTCTGTTGGGCCAACAGGTCCGCGAGGGTTTCCGTGGTGGAGCCCGCGTCCAGCAGGATGCTGCCTGCGGTGAGCTGGGGGATCAGGGCGAGGGCTGCATGAGCGATGCGGAGTTTTTCAACTTGGCGTTGGACGGCGCGCTCAAGGATGCTCTCTTCGCGTGTGCTGAAGCGATCCGAGGGGACGGCGCCGCCGTGGACGCGCCTCAGGTTCCCGGAGCCCTCAAGGGCTGCGAGGTCGCGGCGAATGGTCTCAGTGGTGATGCTGAAACGGTCGGCGAGGTCAGTGACGCTCACCCGTCCGCGCTCTGCGACGAGTGCGGAGATCAGTTGCTGGCGTTCTTCGGCGAACACTAACCCTCCATTGCGGTCAAGGCGACTTTCAAGGCGGCCACATCAGTGACTGCTGTCACAACGATGTGGAATTGCTTGACTCTATCTTTGTTTATGTTGGTAAGTCAAGAGAAATCAACATAAACAAAGATCCGCAGGCGATGAGGAGGGTTGTCAGGCACGAAAAAGGGCATGCCGCGCTCCCTGTAGCGCGGCATGCCCTCGTGCGGATCCCGACTGGGGGATTTATGGGATCCGGTCTGTGGAGCGAAGTGACCCGGCGATGACTACGTCAGAATCCCGGGTGGTTCCCCTGTCGTTCCAGGCCCTGGCGGGGGCGTGGGAACTGCGGGTCCCGGTCCGGGTTCGGGCCCGGGCGTGGGGTCCGGAACGGGCGGCGGTCCTGGTTCCGGCAACGGAACGGGCTCAGGCGTGGGACCCGGCTCGCGGGTTGGATCAGGGTGTGACGGGTCCGGCGGGAATCCGCTCATGATCGTGCGCTCCGTCGGTGAGCGGAATGTTGCGGCCGGAGGCTTCCGGGAACAGTGGCGGGATATCTGCTGGAATCCCACCCCGAACCCGGGTAGTCGATGGGCAGGTTGTCCGGATCTGGTGGATCCGGAAGGCTGCGCTTGCCGGCCGACCTCAGCTTTCCACCCGTGGTCAAAGGATCTTTTCGTTGCGATTCTGCGTGCATGCTGTCCCTCCCGGTAGCTCCAGAACTGATGGTGTAGCTCCTCATGGCGTCCCCAAACCTCAATCCGGGATTTCCATGCGGAAACCGCAGTGACATCCGAGGATGCGTGTATTGATGAGTACCTCGTACATCCGTAGCTGCGCTCCAGGAGTCAATACCAGCGGTGCCTGGATCCTGCGGAGCTCGCAGCTCTTGGTCTTCATGGGTTCACCGCAGTGGAGGTACTGGCCGCCGAACTGCAGAACTCCTTGAGGGACGCCCGGGCGGTTCAGAACCGCGGCCACTCGCCGCACAGAGGCGACATGCTCATAGGAGTACCTGCAGGCATGGCACTCGTACGCAACGTCCACCATGTTGGGAGCGGGCGGGTAATGCGACTGGATCGAGTTCACCAGAAGGTGCTGGTCGGTGTTGCAGCGCGAGCACCATAGCGGTTCATCAGGGGGCTGATGGGCTTCGTCCGGGACTCTGGAGGCTGGCTGGGCCGGCATGGATCTGTACCTCGGCATCAAAAAATGAGGGACGCCCGTCTGCATGAGCTGAAAAGCCTGGTCCTGTGATGGGGACTGTAGCTAGATTGTGCACATAGGTGCACGGGAGATGCAAGGATTCCGTCGCTCTTTCTGAGACGGTGACAAGCCGCACCCGGACGATCGTAAAATGAGGCATGGACGAAATTAACGTTGAATTAGCGCTGCCTGATGCCGCTTCAGCGCCGGACGTTGTTTCGGTGCCGGAGCAGCTGCAGGATCTTGTTGTTGACAGCGAGGATGTAGCTGGATTTCTGGACGAGCTTGCTAAGTTCTCGGCGGCGGCTGTCTCTGAAGCAGTGGGCTTGGACGTGCTCTGCGGCATCACCCTGAGCCGGCGGCGCCGTACTGCCACGGTGGCTGGAAGCACCCATGAGGCCAGGCTGATCGACGAAGTTCAGCAGGCGTACGGGGATGGTCCTTGCTTGGAGGCCATGCGCAGCCACGGGACGGTGCACGTTCCTGACACTTCCACGGAGGAGAGGTGGTCCGAGTACTGTTCAGTCATTGCGGACCGCGGTCATCTTTCCGCGCTTTGCGTTCCCTTGGAACTGGATGAAGGAGCCACGGCGGCGCTTAACTTCTTCGCGCCGCAGCCCAACGTTTACGACGAAGCGACCATCAGGAACTGCGAGCTCTACGCCAGCCAGGCCGAACGCTCTCTCCGGTTGGCGGTGCGGATTGGCGTGAAGCAGCAGCACGCCGATGACCTGCAAGACGCAATGCAGTCCAGGACGGTCATTGACCTCGCCTGTGGGATCATCATGGGGCAAAACCGGTGCACCCAGGAAGAGGCCTTCCAGATTCTCAAGAAGGCGTCCAGCACCCGCAACCAGAAGCTCCGGGAAGTCGCGGAGTCGCTCGTCACCAGCGTGGCGAAGCAGGCTCCTGTAGCCCATTTTGAGCCCTAGGCCCGCGCTGGCAAGGAATCCACCGCAACTCCCTCACTTGTGACGGCCGCCACTCATGAACTACATTCATACATGGGTTAAGCAGATAGCCCTTGGAGCCTCATGAGTTGGAGCCATCCGAGATGGTCCAAGAACTGCACCTTTCTAGCCGTGGCCCCTTTCGGCCGGCTCATAGCGTGCCGCCATGCAGGCTCCTTGAAGGAACAAAAGGAGAACAGCAATGACGCTTGGATCCCCGATTCCCGCCCCGAAACCTGCAAGCGGGCGGGCGCCTGCAACTGTCGATACCGGAGCGCGCCCTTGGTGCACCGTTTGCGACACTGATTCGTACATTTTTGTGGAGACGGTCGTGGAAGCCACGCCGAATCAGTCGGAGATCGTCGAGGTCAGCTACACCTGTAGCGAATGCGATACCTTTTACGCCCACGCAGTCCGCCTGAGTGCCTTGGTGCCTGCGATTCAGAGCGAATTTCTGGCCACCTCTGCCGCCGGGCTCTGGTTCAGCTGCACCCACTGTGGTGATCCCATGACGTTGGGACGCCCCACGGAACGCGTCATTGAGGCGCCCCGGACCACTGACGATCCGGACAGCCCCAGCCTCCTTGAGGTGTACCTGCAAACGCAGGTGCTCCACTGCCGCTGCGGTTTCCAAATGGAGGTTCCGCGCCACGTTGGATAACCGCCGTCTCTAAATAACTCATCGTGGGGAGGGTGGCTGTGCGTACATTCGGCGTCGAAGAGGAACTGCTGATTGCCGATCCAGTAGATGGCATGCCCTTGGCGCTCGCCTCCGGAATTCTGGATGTGGCTGGCTTCTCCGAAACGGACAACAGCTCCGATGCCGGGCCGTCCCTGAAGTCGGAGTTCAAGCAGGAACAGATTGAGGTCAACTCGCTTCCGTGCCGCACCGCCAAAGAACTCCGTGCCGAGATTCGTGCCGGGCGGGCGTTGGCTGACTCTGCGGCCCGGGCTGTAGGGGCGCGGGTTGCTGCTTTGGCCACTCCGCCGGTCTTCCATGCCACGCCCACCGCGGGCAACCAGCGCTATGCCGCGATGGGTACGGAATTTGGCCTGATCTCCCGGGAGCAACTCACGTGCGGCTTCCACGTGCATGTGTCCATCGAGTCGCCGGAGGAAGGCGTTGCCGTGCTGGACCGGATGCGACATTGGTTGCCGGTTCTCCTGGCTTTGAGCGCCAACTCCCCGTTCTGGATGGGCGCCGACACAGGGTTTGCCAGTTACAGGACCCAGATCTGGAACAGATGGCCCACGGCAGGTCCCATGGATGTGTTCGGCTCGGCAGACGGCTACAGGCAGGTGCTTTCAGAACTGCTGGGAACCGGAGTTCCACTGGACGAGGGCATGATCTACTTCGACGCGCGCCTGTCCAGGGGGCATCCAACCGTAGAAGTCCGGATCGCCGACGTCTGCCTCTACGCCGAAGACGCCCTTACCATTGCGATCCTCGCACGTGCCCTTGTGGAAACGTCGGCTAGCGAATGGCGCAAGGGGGAACCGCCGTCGGGCGTCATGACGCCTGTGATCCGCATGGCCAACTGGAAAGCCAGCCGTTTCGGCGTCACCAACCAACTGCTGCACCCGCTGGAGCAGGCGCCCTTTGCCGCCGCAGACGTGGCGGGCGCCCTGCTCCGGCACATCCGCCGCGCCCTAACGGAATCAGGGGACCTGGCACTCGCGCGGACCGGAGTGGCGAATATCCTCCGGCGCGGAACCGGCGAGCGGCTGCAGCGGCAAGCTTACGGCCGGCGGTTCCGGTTGTCCGACGTCGTTTCCACCGCCATTGCCTCTACACACAACTACGGCGAACGCTCCGACGCCGGCCTCTTGAGTCGCTGACAACAATCGGCAGGCGTCGGAACATCGCTCAACAGGGAAAACTCAGCCCTGGTTGATGCGGATCATGTTGCCGGAGGGGTCACGGAAGGCGCAGTCGCGCGGGCCCCATGGCTGGTCGATCGGTTCCTGCAGTACTTCGGCGCCGGACGCGCGGAGCTTTTCGAAGGTGGCGTCCAGATCGTCCGTGGTGAACACCAGCATGGGCATGACGCCCTTGGTGAGGAGTTCCTGGATGGCGTCGCCGTCGGCCTGGGAGCGGCCAGCGTGCGGCGGGGAAAGGACCAGCTCAAGATCAGGCTGGGCATCGCTGCCGATAGTGACCCAGCGCTGGCCATCTGAGCCGACGTCGTTCCGGACGTCAAAACCCAAGGCGTCCCGGTAGAAGGCGAGCGACTCATCAACATCGTTGACAGTGACGTGTGCATATTTCAGTGAAATGTTCATGAATCACACGCTATTGCAGCTATGACGCGGGCGCTTCTTCAATCCTGCTCAGGTTTTGCGGGGACTTGCCGTTTCTTTCAGGGCGCGTGTGCTGCTTCGCGATGCAGTTGGGCATGGCCTTCACGGCGTGGTGCTCCCGGGCGCGGTACTCGCTGGGGTTGATTCCCACGATTTCGGTGAAACGCGTGCTGAACGAGCCCAACGAGGTACAGCCGACTTCCATGCAGGCATCGGTGACGCTGGTTCCCGCGCGGAGCAGGGCCATGGCCCGCTCGATGCGCCGTGTCATGAGGTAGTTGTATGGAGATTCTCCGTAGGCGGCCTTGAACTGGCGGGAAAAATGCGCGGGGGACATCAGGGCGCCGGCAGCCATGGTAGGCACATCCAAGGGACGCGCATATTCGCGATCGATGAAGTCGCGGGCGCGCCGCAGATGGGCCAGGTTGGCCAGTTCCTGCGGAGTCATGGGCACAGTCTACTAGGGCCAGCACAGGCTACTAGGGCCAGCGCAGTCTACTAGGCTCGTGCCCATGGAATCAGTGGTGTGGTCGAAGCCCGAAAACCAGCGCAAGGGCACGCCGTTGCTGGTAATGATGCACGGGTATGGCACCAGCGAGCAGCGCATGGTTGACCTGTTCCCTCACCTTCCCGGCGAGTTCAGCTGTGCGGCGCTTCGCGGCCCCAAAGCCATTGGGGACCACTACGGCTGGTTCCTGCTGGACTACTTCCTGACCAACGACTTCGCGGATGTCATCGCATCCACCAATTCGGTGTTCAGCTGGATCAACTCCGTCAAGGACAACCACAGCAGCGTCAGCCTGCTGGGTTATTCGCAGGGCATGGCCATGGCCAGCACGCTCCTCCGCCTGCGGCCCCACGCCTTCAAAGCAACCGTGGGCCTCTCCGGGTTCGTCCTGGACAACGATCTCTTGGCCCTCAGCGAGTCCTTCGACTCGCCGCCACCCTTCTTTTGGGGGCGGGACAAGGCCGATCCTGTGATCAACGAGGACGCCATAGCTCACACCGAGGAGTGGTTGAACGCCAATGTTGCCCTGACGGCGAGGACCTATCCGGGGATGGGCCACAGGATCGAGGCCCCCGAATTGGTGGATGTCAGCGCGTTCCTGAAGTACTACGTGCTGGGTTAAGTCCCGGGATTAGAAGGCATTTGCCGCCCGGAAGCAATCTCTTGGGGAGATTCGCGTCACAATTTCGCATTCGACTGCACTCTATTGAATGACAAAATTGTAAGCGCTTACACTTTTGGCTGGTGACCCGGTTCGGGTCGCACGCCAAGGCGTCAGGCGAGGATGGAAAGGGTTGAGGCCGTGTTGCATGGTTAGGACTCACAGGGTGACAATCCAGGACGTAGCTGTCCTCTCCGGATTGTCCATTTGCACGGTGTCGCGGGCCCTCAGGAAGCTCCCCAACGTTTCCGAAAAGGCACAGCGACAGGTGGCGGAAGCCGCCAGCAAACTTGGCTATAAAGCCTCAGCCGCGGCGTCCAGGCTGGCGGGCGGCAGCACGGGTCTGGTGGCCATCGTCGCCCCCACGGCCACCGCCTGGTTCTTCGCCCAAGCCGTGGAAGCGGCAGAAGAAGTCTTCGGCGACAGTGGTTACGACACCGTCCTGATCAGCCTGCGCAACAAGGCCAGCGTGAGGCAGCAGTTCTTTGCGGACCTTGGAAACCTTGCGCAAAGAGTGGACGGGCTGCTCCTGCTCAATATTGACCTCGCCCCCAATGAGGTGGAAGCGTTGGAAGCCTGCGGGCTCGCAGTAGCCAGCGTGGGCATGCGAAATGTTCCGTGGGACAATGTAGGTATCGATGACGAACACGCGGCCTGGCAGGCTACCCAACACCTGCTGGGGCTGGGCCATTGGGACTTGGCCGTTCTCTCGAGCAATGAACACTCCGTTGTGACTGAGACTCCACGGTTCCGTGGCTTCAGGCGTGCACTGGATGAACACCACCTCACCGTCCACCCGGACCTTGTGGTGGGAGCCGGGCCAAGCATCGACGACGGCAGGCGGGCAATGACCGAACTCATGACCCGCGGCGGGAGGCCCACAGCAGTGTTCGCCCACTGTGACGAGGCCGCGTTCGGTGCCCTGATGGCGCTGCGCGAGCACGGCCTTTCCGTGCCCAAGAACGTGTCCGTGATCGGTATAGACGATCACCCCATGAGCTGGTTCCTTGGCCTGAGCACCGTGGCGCAACCCGTTGCCGACCAAGGCGCCTTCGCAGCGAACCTGCTGTGTGAACGCCTGCTGAATACTGAATCCCCCCACCAACCCTCCAACCACCTGCTCGATACCAAGCTCATCGAACGCAAGACCACGCGCCACAAGCGCTGAACGGAACAATGCACATGACTGATCTTCGTAATGCCTGGACCGGCGCCTCGGCGCTGTTGTTCGACCTCGACGGCGTGCTGACGCCCACGGCCGTGGTGCATGAGCAGGCCTGGCAGGAACTTTTCGACGGCTACCTGGCCGGCACAGGCCACCCGCAGGGATACCAAGAGAGCGACTACTTCGATCACATTGATGGCAAGCCTCGCTTCGATGGCGTCCGCGATTTCCTGACGTCACGCGGCATCACGCTGCCCGAGGGGCCGGTCCATGACCACCCGGACAATGAGACCGTGCAAGGCCTGGGCAACCGCAAGAACGCGATTTTCAACGAGATCGTGAACTCACGCGGCGTTGAGCCTTATGAAGGTTCGGTCAAGTTCATCAACGCCGCAGTGGAGCTGGGTCTCAAGGTGGCTGTCGTGTCCTCTTCACGTAACGCGCCTGCGGTACTGAAGGCCGCCGGGCTCGACCACCACTTCGAGGTGGTGGTGGACGGCCAGGTTGCTGCCGGCGTCGGACTTCCCGGTAAACCGGACCCGGCCACCTACGTCTATGGGGCAGGCCTGTTGGGCGTGCCGGTGGAGGAATGCATCGTGGTTGAGGATGCAGTATCCGGCGTTCAAGCCGGTGCGGGTGCGGCCTTTTATGCCGTGATCGGCGTGGACCGCGGAGCGGGCCGGCAGACCCTGCTCGACGCCGGTGCCACGCTGGTGGTCGACGACCTCAACGATCTTCTCTGACCCTACTTTTTACGAAGGACTTCAACAGCCCATGGCACTCATCAGCTCCGATCGGCTTCGCTTCCCCTGCGAGCCCTGGAAGCTCGTGGAGAATATCCACGTCCCCGGTGACGAGGGAACGCTGGAAACGCTGTTCGCGCTTGGCAACGGCCACCTTGGTATTCGTGGCTCGCATTCAACAGCCGGGGACGGCGAACTTCCCGGCACGTTCATCAATGGTTTCCATGAGATTTGGGACATCAAGCACGCCGAAAATGCCTACGGTTTTGCCCGGACGGGCCAGCGGATCGTTTACGTGCCGGATGCCAACAACTTCACCGTTTCCATTGACGGTGAGGCGCTGAGCCTGGCCGAATCCACGGTGCTGGACTACAACCGCAGCGTGGACTTCTCCACAGGCGTCTACGAGGAAAGCATCACCTGGGCCTGCCGTTCGGGCGCTACCGTCTCCACGGTAGAGCGCCGCGCCGTGGGCTTCGATTCCCGCGGATGTCTTGGCCTGGAACTGTCGTTGACAGCTGACCGCGACGTGTCCGCGGACATCACCTCCGGCGTCGTGAACCGCCAGGACCAGCCTGTGGAGGACCACTCGGTCCACGATCCCCGCCGCTCAGGCCGGCACGCCGGGCGTGTCCTGCTGCCGCTTCACCTCCAAGGCGCCGACGGCTCACTTCGCCTCGCATGGGAGACCTCTGAGTCCCGCCAGCGCGTCGCCATGGCCGTGGACCACTGGATTTCCGCCGAAGGCCAGCCGTTCGAGACTTTGGTGGCGGAGGACGAGTCCTCTGTCCGTTACGTTTTGGCCATTCACGACGGCGACACTTTCCGTTTGGAGAAGTCGGTCAGCTACGTGGTGGCCGGCTCTACTGACGCCGAAGACCGCGGCGAAATCCTCGCGGCCGAAGCCGAAGCGAACCTGGTGTCCTTCTCCGACATCCTTGCCCAGAGCAAGGCCCACTACGCCGAATACTGGACCACTGCGGACATCTCAATTGGTGGTCAGCCGGAAATGCAGCAGGCGGTGCGCTGGGGGTTGTTCCAGTTGGCACAAGCCACTGCCCGGGCGGGCGTTGCGGGTATCCCGGCCAAGGGTGTGAGTGGTTCCGGTTACGAGGGCCATTACTTTTGGGACCAGGAGGTCTACCTCCTGCCTTACTTGACCTACACCAATCCTTGCGGGGCGCGTAAGGTGCTGGAATCGCGGCACGCGATGCTGCCGGACGCGCGCGTCCGGGCCAAGGAGCTCAGCGTGGACGGTGCGCTGTTCCCGTGGCGGACCATCAACGGCCTCGAAGCGAGTGCGTACTACGCTGCCGGCACTGCCCAGTTCCACATTGCGGCGGCCATCGCCTTCGCAGCCAACCGATACCAGTGGGCCAGCGGCGATGACACCTTCCGCGGCGAACTGGGCGCCGACCTGTTGATTGAAACAGCACGCATGTGGGCGTCGCTGGGCTTCTTCGGCAAGGACGGAATGTTCCACATCCACGGCGTCACCGGCCCGGATGAGTACACGGCCGTGGTCAACGACAACCTCTATACCAACGTCATGGCGCGCTTCAATCTGCGGGCCGCCGCTGCGCTGGAACACGAGGGGGTCGCCGAAACCGAGCGCATGGTGTGGCGGCAGGCGGCCGAGCGGATGTCGCTCCCGTACGATCCGCACCTGCAGGTGTTCAGCCAGGACAACGACTTCATGACCCTGGAGCCTTGGGACTGGAACACTCCCAAGTCCAAGTACCCGTTGCTGCTGAACTTCCACCCCCTGGTGATCTACCGGCACCAGGTCCTCAAGCAGGCTGACACCGTACTGGCCATGTTCCTGCAGTGGCAGGACTTCACTGCGGAGGAGAAGCAGCGCGCCTTCGATTTCTACGATCCCATCACCACCGGCGACTCCACCCTGTCCGCCTGCGTTCAGGGCATCATGGCGGCCGAGGTTGGCTACGGAGATGTCGCGCTGAAGCACTTCACCGAGGCACTCTTCATCGACCTCGACAACTCCCACGGCAACACCATCGACGGCGTCCACATCGCCTCCACGGGCGGTATTTGGAGCTCTTTGGTGTGCGGTTTCGCAGGCATGCGGGACCAAGGTGAGGTGCTGCGCTTCGATCCGCGCCTGCCTGTTGAATGGGAAGGCCTGTCCTTCCGGCTCAAGGTGCAGGGACGCTTGTTGGCTGTGGATCTCGCACAGGGTTCCATTGCCCTGACGCTGGTGCCCGAAGCGGATTACAGCCAGGAGCCGCTTCGAATTGATGTGCGGGGTTACGACGTCACCGTTGGTGCGGAGACTGTCGCCGTGCCGCTGGAGACCGTACCCGTCCCGCCGCCGTCGATCTTCCCCAGCGTCTTCCCGACGGCAGGCCTTCCGATCATCCGGTAGCGCCGGTTGACGCGAGGCCCGGTGCCCCGAGCTTGGAGATCGACGTGGTAGCGGTCATTCCGTAGTCAGTTGCTGCTGGCGGTTTCCTGCCGGGTTTTGGCTACGGCGCGACGGTCCAACTCACCGTTGATGAGGTCCAACAACGCTTGGGCCGGTTCCGACAAGTGATGAGTATCCGGAGAGCCCAGCTGGTCGCAGTGGATGAGCACGTGGCGGATGCGTTCCAGTTCGCGGGAGGGCACCAACGGCCAGCGGTGGAAGAGCTGCCTGACGGCGATGGCTCCCAGGAGAGCATCGGGTTTATTGGCAACGCGATGGTGGCCATGGTTCTCGGCTGCTCTTCGTCGAGCAACGGAGGCCGCGGAGGGTGCGACGCCATGGGCCAGGAGAATCTCGGCCTTGAGTGAATTGGGGGCCATTGGGGACCTGCCAAACGTGGTGCGAGGGAAGCCGGCTGCGTGACTTTGAATTTAGCTTACAGAATGTGAGTTACCTCACGCCAATGGTTACGTAAGCCGTCCGCCGTCGTCGTCCTGAACTCCGGCTCCCCAGCGACAGCTAATGCTGCAGCGCAAAGGCGCCGTCACCCTGATCGGGTGGCGGCGCCTTGCTCTGGCTAACCCAGGTGGATGTGCGGAGTGTCGCCCGTCCCGCTGAACGTCTTGCGGTCGATTCGGATCAGGAGGAGCGCGATGGGGGCGATCAATATCGCCACGCCTGCGGCCCACAGGAACACCAGTGAGTAGCCCGATGTCAGTGCGGCCAGTGTCCCACCGCCGACGGCGGTGGCTGCTGCCGCGATAGCGCTGAACAGTGCGATGCCCAACGAGCCGCCGATCTGTTGTGAAGCGTTGACCAGTGCGCTGGCGACGCCGGAATCGTCCTTGTCCACGCCGAACAGTGCCAGGTTTTGCATGGGAACGAAGACCATTCCCAGCCCGACGCCCATAAGCACCAGCGCAGGCAGCACGTTGATTGGGTAGCTGCCGTCGGGGGTGACTTGGGTGAGCCACAGCGTGGCTGCCGCCATGAAGACAGGTCCCAGCGCGCTGGGGATTCTGGCGCCCAACCTGGGCAGGTTCTTCGCAACGAGGCCGGCGGTGATGATCAGCACCACCGTCATGGGCAGCGACGCGATTCCGGCGGCGAACGGCGCGAAGCCCAGGACGATTTGCAGATAGAAGTTGATGAACAGGATCCCGCCGATCAACACCGCTCCGGCCAGGAATGATGCCAGGAAGGCTGCTGCACGGTTGCGTTCTGTAGCGACGCGCAACGGCAGCAGCGGGTTCTTTACCTTGCGTTCGACGGCGACGAAAAGTACCAGCAGCAGGGCACCTGCGGCGATGAAGCCCCACGATTCGATCGCGCCCCAGCCGTGCTCGGCGTTTGCGAAGCCGTAAACCAAGGAGCCGAGGCCCAGCGCGGCAAGAACGACGCCGGGCCAGTCGTATTTGGTGGAGCCTCCGGCTTTGCTTTCGCTCACCAAAGTCCAAACGCCGATGAGCGCGATGATGGCGATGGGGACGTTGACGAAGAAGCACCACCGCCACGAGACGAACTCGGTGAGGAAGCCGCCCAGCAAAACTCCTGCCGCCGCACCCACCCCGCTGATGGAGCCGAAGATGGCGAACGCCGTGCCGCGGTCCTTGCCGCCAGGGAAGGCAACCGTGAGGAGCGCGAGCGCCGCCGGTGCGAGCAGCGCTGCGAAGATGCCCTGCAGCGCACGTGCCCCAAGCAGTTCCCATGGCTGCTGCGCCAGTCCACCGATCAGGGAGGCAACAGCGAAGCCCGCGGAGGCCGTGATGAAAGTCCTCTTACGCCCCCAGAAGTCCGAGATCCGGCCACCCAGAAGCAGGAAAGCGCCGAAGACCAGGGCGTAGGCGGTGACCACCCATGCCCGGGTGGAGTCGCTGATGCCCATCTCGATCTGGAGGCGGGGGAGTGCCAGGTTCACGATGGTGCCGTCCAGGACAACCATGAACTGAGCCAAAGCCAGGAAGGGGAGGGCCCGCCAGCCGATGCCCTTCTTGTTGTGTTGGCTTGGTTGGACTTTGTTGCCCACCGATTCGAGCAGTTGTGATGCCACGCGTCACCCATTCTTGAAAGTAGTAATACTTATAAAAGTATAAGTACTTTGAAAGATGGGCGTAAGCCGTGGGGACGTGATGTGTGTCTTAGTGGTGTTCCGGCTCCGCAAGGAACGAAGCCAACCGCTCCAGGGCGGGCAGGCTGGCCGCGATTTTTTCACGCTCTTCGGGGAGCAGCCGATCGCTGGCCTTCGTCAGCGCGTCAGCCCATGCTCCTTCCAGGAGCGACTTGATGCGCTTGGATTCGTCCGTGGGGTGGAGGGAAACGTATCGCTTGTCTGCAACATCCTTGACCCGCGTGACCAATCCGGCCGCCACGAGCTCGCGCAGCTGGACGCTCACGTTGCTCAGTTGCCGACCCAAACGCGCGGCCACCTCGGCAACAGTGACGCCGGGGTGGCTCTCAACGACGCGGAGAATTTCCAGCACACCGTTCGAAATGGGGCGCAAGCCGGTCTCGTTGAGCGACTTACGCCGAATGTCGGACGAGATATCGATCATGCAGACGGCCAACGCCACATGGTCCACTGGCTTTTCTCCCATCCGTCAAGCATAGGTGGGGGCGCCTCACCGGGCCGCAGGTACCCGGCTGCAATAGTGGAAGGATGATCAACCAGCAACAGCTCTGGGACGACGAAGCCGCCGGCCAGTACGACACTCCTGGCGAGGGGATGTTCTCTCCCGAGGTCCTGGGCCCCACAGTCGAGGTCCTGTCCGGGCTCGCCAAGGGAGGTTCCGCCGTCGAATTCGCGATCGGTACCGGTCGCGTGGCCATCCCCCTTTCGGAAGCCGGGATCCCGGTCAGTGGGATCGAGCTGTCCCACGCGATGATCGCGCGTCTCCGTGAAAAGGTGGGCGAGGACCGGATCCCCGTGGTGCAGGGCGACATGACCGGGGCCCGGGCCGGCGAGAATTTCTCTTTGGCTTTCCTCGTGTTCAACACCATCGCCAATCTCCTTACCCAGGAAGAGCAAATCCGGTGCTTCGAGAACGCTGCCCGGCACCTGATACCTGGCGGACGCTTCGTCATTGAGCTCTGGGTGCCGCAACTGCGTTCGCTGCCGCCCGGACACGGCGGAACTGTGGAGGTGGCTCAACCCGGATATCTCCTGGTGGACACCTACGATGTGCTGCGCCAACACGTCATCTCACATCACGTGCACTTCGGCCCGGAGCTTACGGACGGGCGCGAGGCGCGGGTGGGGCGGACGCCGCACCGCTACATCTGGCCTAGCGAGCTCGATCTCATGGCACGGTTGGCCGGATTCGAGCTCGAATCCAGGTGGGGGACTGGGACCGCAGCGAGTTCACCGCCGAGTCCCGGAGCCACGTCTCGGTGTACCGGCTCATTGAACGCTAGGGTCTTCAAGAAAGTTTGTTGGTACTTGCGCTTGCGGTGACGCGTAGCGATAAATGACCCGGACGCGGCGATTGAAGGAGACTGTGCGCTCTCTTCCGACTCTTCAGGCCTGGCTCTACGATGCGTGGCGGATGTTTCACGGATTCCGAGCAACCCGTAATTAGCACGCAATCCTTAGTTACCAAGCACTGCGAAGTTTCCACGTGCCTGTGCCGGAGCCCTGCGCGGGGGTATAGTCGGCCCATGCTCTCCATGCGCCGATTTACTTGCCCCCGACCGGTCTCCGGTCGCGAGGGCTTATTGGCGCGCGCCTAGGTCCTGGCGCGGAGTGAGTCGGGGGAGGAAAACCCACTCATTCCACACTGAAGGACCAGCTATGCCTACGTATTTAAGCCCGGACGAGCTTCACAACGCCCTGAAGGTCAGGGACCTCTCCAATCCTGATCACCGCCCCCACGCCATGCAGTTACTCTTGCGGGACGTGGTGCGTGCCCTGCGCGACAAAGGGGACGTGACGGCTCGGACCATCCGCCACAGTCCCTTGGTCAGCGTTGCGGACAACTACGATCGGCTGGGTTTCAGTCCAGCAGACGTCACGCGCGACCAAAGATACTCCCGTTACATCAGCCCCACCGTCATGCTGCGCAGCCACACCTCAGCGTCCATCCCGTCGCTGTTGCGTGGTCTGGATCCTGAAGAGTCTATCGACGAGCTCTGGGCCATCCCAGGCTTGGTCTACCGCCGTGATTCCATTGACCGCACCCACGTTGGGACACCCCATCAAGTGGACCTGTGGAGGGTCAGTTCCCGCACGGCTCTGAGCCCGCGCCACTTGCAGGATATGGTCGAGGCCCTTGTGACAGCTGTGCTTCCGGGCGCGGACTGGAGGGCAGTTCCGGCTGTCCATTCCTACACTCACCGCGGCCTTCAGATCGATGTCCGTATGGACGGCGAATGGTTGGAACTCGCGGAGTGTGGGCTGATGTCGCCGAAACTTTTCCTGGACGCTGGTTTGGAGCCCGGGAGCTGGTCAGGGCTGGCCCTCGGGATGGGCCTGGACCGCGCGTTGATGCTGCGCAAAGGCATCCCCGACATCAGGTTGCTGAGGTCCGCGGACCCACGAATTCAACAACAGATGATGGACCTGAAACCTTGGGAGCCGGTCTCCCCGATGCCTTCCATCAGCCGGGATCTCTCGATTGTGGTTGGGGAAGACTTGGATGCTGAGTTGCTTGGCGACAGGGTCCGGACTGCGCTGGGAGACCGGGCCGAGAACCTTGAAAGCGTGGAACTGCTGGCCCTGACTCCCTGCGGGTCGCTTCCCCCGGCAGCGCAAGAACGGCTCCGCATCCGCGAGGGGCAGTCCAACGCCCTGATCCGGGTGGTGATGCGTCCTCTCACGCGGACCATGACGGACCGGCAGGCCAACCAGATCCGGGATGATGTCTACCTTGCCCTGCACGAAGGCCCGGTCAAGGAGCTCATTGCCGGTTAGGTCCTCCCATGCTGTGCCGGTGGTTGCACCGTGCGCTGCCGGCACAACCCTGGGAGCACCGCGGCACCTTTCCAACTAGCGCGTCAGTGGGCCGGCCAGTGATTGCTAGTCTGGGATCATGACTCGTCGACTTGCAGCACTGTCCGCCGTCCCCCTTTTGTTGCTGCTCGTCGGCTGCGGAGCCGTGGAGGAAGCAGCTACCAACGCAGCCAGCGACGCCGCATCGAAGGTGGCCACTGCGGCCGCCGACGAGGTGACCAAGCAGGTCTGCGCTGTGGTCCAGGACGGCTTGGTCAGCGTTCAGGACAAGCAACTACTTGCCGGCCTGGTCTCGGCAGCCGGAGCTGCCGGTGTCCCCGCAGAAATTACGACGCCGTTGAACCAGATCGCCGAAGCAGGAGACGAAGTGCCGGCTGAGTCAGTTCAGGCACTGAAGGACGCCTGCACGCCGTAGGTGCTGCTGAGCTCTTCCTTTCTCCAGTTCGCACCTAGATTCGGGTGAGATCTCGGCTTTCCTGCTGAGGTGATCCCCAGTTGGCGGGCGTTGCTGCGGCCGCCGCCACCGTCGTCTGTGACAAATGATCACCGCGCTCGCGTCCCTGAGCGGTGTGACATCCGGGTAATGGTGGCGCTTTGGATTTATACGAATGGCCTGTGGGCGTGCGGAGTTCGAATGTGTGGACGTCGTCGTTGAGCGGCTTTGCAGTCCATCCGAGGTTTTCTTTGGTGTGGTTGCAGGCTTCGCAGAGGCCTGCCCCGTTGGTCAAGGTGGTGGTTCCGCCGGAGTGCCAGGTGACGACGTGGTCGATGTGGCGGATGGGCGCGTCGCAGTAGGGGGTGCGGCAGGTGTCGTCCCGAGCTTCGATGAAACGCCGGAGTCGTGTGGGGAAGAGTCGAGCTTTGGAGTCCATGCTCAGGAGCTCACCCGTTCCGGGTGCCGTATAGAAGCGGCGCAGCCACACTTTGAAGTCACAGTCAGGATCTGATGCGCCTTCTTGGCCGGTCGCCAAACCACTTGCTTCGACTGCTTGAAGTTCCACAAGTAGGGTTCTGGCCCACTCAGCCGGGACGATTCCGTAGCCCTTAAGCCGGGCTGGTTCACTGTCGCCCTGGAAGAGCGTCCGGTCGGTCATGACGACGTCCAGGTTGATCCCGGAGATCCCGCCGGGGGTTCCGGTAACGCGTTCGACCAAGGCGTCCGCCATGACCTGGCCGCGGGAACGGGAGTCGCCGTTGGATCGGGCCGAGTCAGCGGCCCGGGTCAACGCAGCATATGCAGCCACGCCTTGGGCGACTGGCAGGAGGGCGGCCAGGTAGGTCATGGTGTCCGGCGCGGGTCGCAGACTCACTGTTCGTTCGGTGGCTGCGTGACTGGCCCGTTGGGCTACCGAGCGGGGATCACGACGATACGCGGCAGCCTTGGCAGAGGCGATGATTGCCCGATCGCCTTTCCCTTCAAAGGTCCCGGTGTCGGGTGCGAGTTCCTCATCTACTGCACCGGTCCTCCACAGACAAACACGCGGTTTCCTTCACCAGGAGCGTGGCACGCCACTCATTGAGCTGGCCCGACTCCAACGCGGCCAAGGTCCGCGGCATCTCCAACACCAACGCTTTCGCCAACCCCAACAGCCGGGAACCCTTGTTTGGGGACTCACGCCGCGCCAACGCCAACTGCGCCCCGACACCCTGCCCGCGTTCGGACGCGGGAACGCCGGCGGTCTCCTGTTCCCTGCGCTGGGCGAGGTCAAAGGCCACAGCGATCCGGGCCTGGAGGCCGGTGATGGCGGACTTCAGGTCCTCCAATCCGCGGAGCTGGTCAATCAGCTCGGTACTGGAGTGGCCCAGAGAGACAGAGCCAAGGAGCGCAAAGAGGTCAGAAACCCGGGGCGCTGAATAAGCAGATGGAGGCCCTGAAGAAGGGGGCGTGGAGTCGCCGGGTAGAGGTTCCGAGGCGCGATCGAACGCATCACCTGACGGCGTTTGAGTGGCTCGAATCGGCTGCATGTCTCAACTCTTCCAGCCCACAGCCAGCACCATCAGGCCCCAACTTCCCTATGTGGAAAACCAGCCCGCACAAGGCCAGAGAGTCCATCTCCTTGAGCCCACAGGGGCGTCGCAAAGAGCCGAGATGTCGCACCTCGGCGGTTGCGCTTGTCACGCTCTGGGTGCGGGCGTCGCAAAGAGCCGAGACGTCGCCCCTCGGCGGTTGCGCTTGTCCCGCTCTGGGTGCGGGCGTTAGGCAAAGAGCCGAGATGTCGCCCCTCACCGCCGAGGCTACCGCTCGGCCAGCACCGCCCGCGCCCGTACCGTAATCGCCGCGCCAAGGACCAGCGCGGCAGCAACGGCGGCTGCGATCGCCGTCGGAAATGATTCGGGTGCGTCAGTGCTGCGGCCGACGGTGATCCACGCTAGGCCCCACGCGATGGCGGCCGCCAGGGCGAGGCGACCGTGGCCCTTGATCGCCAAGGCAATACCGACGATAGCTACTACCACAAGTACAGCAACGGACCAGATTTCAGGGCGCAACCCGAAGCCCCCAAAACCAGAGGCCTTCAGTGCAGCTGCGATGTTGGCGCACACTGCCACGCTGGTCCAGCCCAGGTACAACCCCAATGTCCCATCAACAACAACGGCCTCAACCCAGGAGTCAGCACGGCTCCGGCTGTAGCGAAGGAAGGCCACCACGAGAGTCACCAGCAACGCCAGAATCACCACAACGCTCACCAAAAGCCGGCCGGCCTGCACGGACAGAATCCACGCCGCGTTCAGGAGCATGGACCCGGCAACGATCCAGCCGAGCGACCGCTGTCGCGGATTAGCCCGCTGGGAAGGCAACCATTGCCATACCGTGAACGCAGCAAGCCCGGTGTAAACCACAGACCAGATGGAGAACGCCGGTGTCGCGGGCGCCAAAAGGGTTGAATCGGCGGCCAAGGCGCCGTCGGCTGCCTGCGCGATGGGCGTCCCTCCGAACACGCCGACGCCGATCATCGAGCCAACGATGCAGACCACCAAGCTCACGGTAACTGCGATCTGCCGCCTAAGATCTGAGCTTCGAGTTGCCATGTTCTGAGCCTCTTTCCTTGTGGGCGGTGCAATGTCATGCACAAGCGCGTTGCGTGACCTAGTATCAAAATGCTAGTGAATCAAGCTTTACGCTTATCGAAGGAACAACGGATGGACGCGGAAGGCCACGCAAAGGGCTATTGGTACGGCAAAGACCCAGGTCAGAAGGCCATAGCCATTGACGTCCTGAACGCCTTGCGGGATTACCGCGCCTCCGAGCAAGCGATGAGACGCAGGACCCGCTCTTCCATGGGTATGGGCGAGAAGGATCTGCTGGCCCTGCGCTATTTGTTCGAAGCCGAAGCTGCCGGCAAGGTGATGAAGCCGAAGGATCTGGGTGACAAGCTCGGCATAACGTCCGCGTCCATGACAACCCTGATCGATCGTTTGGTGGAGTCCGGCCATATTCGACGCGAACCTCACCCCACTGATCGTCGGGCACTGATCCTGAAGGCCACTCCCGGCTCGGACCAGGAAGTGCGGCATACCCTGGGTGGGATGCACCGTCGGATGCTGGACGCAGCATGCGCCTTGAGCCCTGACGAGTCGCAGGTAGTGGTGAATTTCCTGCAGCACATGCGCGAAGCACTGGACACGATCGACGAAGACCCTGAGGACCCTGAGAAATCCACAGCATCATGACGTGAGGCTCCATTGCAGGATGAAAATGAGCGTCACCAGGAATCCTGAACCGTAGTTGAGCCAGATGAACCGCCGCCAAGCCACATTGGTGCGTGCCGCCGTCGTATCCATCACCTTCCAGTACGGGGCGCAATTGACGATGTACGGGATGGCGATGATCGCGGCGAGCGGCCCGGGCCACGGCGTGGCCAGCATTGCGAGGCCCGCAACAAGCCAGAGGCCGACGGCGAGCCTCACCGTCCGGCGGGCACCGATGACTGTTGCTATGGAGCCGATGCCGGCCTGCCGGTCGGGTTCGATGTCCTGGACGGCGCCGAAAGCGTGGGCGGCCATTCCCCAGAGGAAGAAGGCGGCCAGCAGGATAACCAGTCCCGGCGTCACGTCGGCGCCTGCCAGCGCCAAGCCGACGACGGCGGGACTGACGAAGTGCGTGCTGGACGTCAGCGAGTCCAAGACCGGGCGTTCCTTGAAGCGGAGTCCGGCGACGGAGTAGGCCACCACTGCGAATGCACTCACGGCCAGGCTGATCCAGGCGGCGGGTCCGCCCGCGAATGCCAGTACCAGTAGGAACGGAATGTTGGTGATGGCTGCGAGCCACAGCATGGGGCGATGGAGCCTCGGCTGGAGGAGCGCGCCTTCGATGCCGCCTTTGCGCGGGTTCTTGAGGTCCGACTCGTAATCGAAGACGTCGTTGATGCCGTACATGGCCAGGTTGTAGGGGATCAGGAAGTAGAAAGTACCCACGATCAGGACCCAGTCGATTTCCCGGGTGGTGAGGAGCATGGCCGCGGCGAACGGGTAGGCGGTGTTGATCCAACTGACTGGTCGGGATGCGAGTAATGCCTGGGGGACGAGGCCTTTGAGGTTGCCCGCACGGTTGGATTCCCCGGAACGTTTGCGCGTCAGCCACATCCACAGGCCGGGAAGCGCCACCACTCCGGCGAGCGGGTAGGCGAAATCCTCAATGGGCGCCAGGCCGATTTTGGCGCCGAGGATGTGCGAAGCGTCGTAGTGGAAGAGTTCCATGCCGATCATCACGGAATCGAAAACAGCTGTCAGGACGGCCAGCGCAGCGAACGCGAGGCCTACGGCTTTCCAGTGTTTGCCTGCCTCGCCTGGTCGTGCGCCCTGACGGGCAAAGATCACGCCTGCAACTACGGCTGCGGCGATGAGGGCGAGCGCGAGCCAGAGGTACGTCATACGTGCTCCCGCTGTTTCGCACTGCGGGGGGCCGGTGCCCGGTCAAGCAGCCGACGCGCGCCCGTGTACAGGACCATGGTGCAGAGCACCAGGAAAAGCAGGAACACGGGTTCCTCGATGGGCAGTTCCGGGGCGAGCAGCAGCCCGGTGGCGATGGTGCCCTCGCCGCGGAGGAAGATCCCCAGGCCGATTCCGGCCAGGTCCCAGCCGAGAAGGAACAAGACCCCGACGGCGGTCACGGTTGCGGCCGCTTTTGGGTCCCGCCAGAAGAACAGGCGGAAACGGTGATCGAGCAGGAGCATGCAGGCGATGCCCAGGAGCAACGAGACCAAGTAGAGAACACCCATTAGCCAATCCTGCTAGCTACAGGCCTCACAGTGGTAGGGCCGGTACTGTGATCGCCGCGGATCCGTTTAAGGACCAGTTCGGCACTGATGAGGCACATGGGTACGCCAACGCCCGGAGCAGTTGTGGCGCCGGCGTAGTACAGGCCTCGAACACGCTTGGAGGCATTTTGTGCCCGGAACATCGCGCTTTGCCGGAGTGTGTGTGCGGGTCCCAGCATGCCGCCGCGCCACGAGTTGTAATCGCGGGCGAAGTCGGCCGGCCCAATGGTGTGCCTGGCCACCACTCGTTCGCGGAGATCCGGGATGTTGGCCCACTGAGAGATTTGGTCAATGGCGGCGTCGGCAGTTCGTTCGATCATCACATCGCCGCTGCCATCGGCTCCGCCCCCTCCCAACGAGGGATCGGCGGGGATGGGAACCAGGACAAAGAGATTCTCGTGGTCCTGTGGTGCGACACCGGCATCGGTGGCGCTGGGTTTGCAGACATATATGGACGCAGGATCGGGAATGCTCGGATCGTCACCGAAGATCGAGGCGAAGTTCGCCTCCCAATCACGGGTGAAGAACAAGGAATGGTGAGGCAGGTCCGGCAGCGAACCCTTCACTCCCAACATCACCAGCACGGCGCCGGGACCACTGGTGCGGCTCTGCCAGTACTTTTTGTTGTAGCTCCTGTCCCTGACGCCGAGCAGCTGGGTTTCGGTGTGGTGCAGGTCAGCGCCGGAGACCACTAGGTCGGCAACACTGTAGTGCTCGGCCCCGGAACTGTCGCGCCACTTCACACCGGTGACTTCCCGGCTGTCTTTGCCGGTGAGACCGGCGGGAAGGTTAAGGCCGTCGAATCGCCCGAGTTTCTTGGGGTGGGTCGCTTCGCGGGTGGTGATCTTGAGGGCTTCCGCGCCGGTGTGAATCCGCACTCCGGCGTCGACGGCCAGTGCTTCGAGCCGCTCAACCAGAGCCCGGAACCCACCCATCGGGTACTGCACGCCGTCGCCCAGGTCCAAGGCACTCATCAGGTGGTACATCGCCGGAGCAGCGGAAGGGCTGGTGCCCAGGAAAACCGCGGGATAGCCAAGCACTTGCCGGAGCACCGGATGCTGGAACCGCTGGGAAACGTACTTGTCCAGGGGTGTCAGGAGTAGCTGTGCGAGCTTGGGGAGGCTGCGCACAACCTCCGGCTGGAGCAGCGCCTGCATTTTGGTGAACGGGTTGTAAAGGAAGAACCGTTCAGCCATTTCGGTGGTGTGCCGGGCGGAAACCAGGTAGGACGCGAGTTCCTTGGAGCTGCCGGGCTCAACGCTTTCGAAGGTCTCCAAAACCTGCTCGCTGCCGAGGGGGATTGTCAGCGGGTCCGGCCGCACGCCGTCGTGGTTTGGTTCGCTGAAGATGCGGTACGCAGGACTGAGGGTGCGCAGATCCAGCTGTTCGGCGGTGCTGGTGCCGAGCAAGTTGAAGAAGTGATCGAAGACGCCGGGCATCAGGTACCAGGAAGGGCCGGTGTCCCAGCGGAAGCCGTCCCGTTCGAGGCTGCCTGCACGGCCGCCCACGTGGTCGCGTTGCTCAAGGAGCTGGACCTCATGTCCTTCGTGGGCGAGGAGCGCGGCGGTGGCAAGCCCCGCGATGCCACCGCCGATCACTACTGTCCGGGTCATCGGTGCAACTCCATCCAGGTTGAGGCAACAGCGCGGGCGGCGAGTCCGGCTTTCACGGCATCCGGGACACGAACCCGGTGACGGTAGAGCTCGTCCACGGTGGTCTGTTCAATTCTGTCCGTGAGGGCTTGGAACAACGCCAATGCGCTCCGGACTGCAGCCCTGGCGTCGCGGGGCAACATCGGAATGACGGCGTTGGCATCGGCCAGCTGCGCCCGGATGGTGCTGACCCACTCCATGCGGTCGCGGTCCTCAAGGTGGTCCGAGGTGCCAAGGTAGCTGCGGCCCAAGCGGGTAGTGTCGTCGGCCAGGTCCCTCAGGAAGTTGATGTTCTGGAAAGCAGCACCCAACCTGCTGGCGCCGTACTCCAAAGCCGCGGCGTCGCCGTCGTCGATGTTCTCATCCCGCATGAAGACGCGCAGGCACATCAGTCCGACAACTTCGGCGGAACCGTGGACATAACCGTCGTGGGCGTCGGAATCGAAGCGCAGGGGCGCCGCCGGCGCTTCGCTTCGCTCGCCGAGATCCATGCGCATGGAATCAAAGAACGGATCGATGAGCGAATCATCGATTCCGGCGGTCCGGGCTGTCTGAGCGAACGCGTGGATGATGAGGTCGCTGCTGTAGCCGAGCTTGACGGCCCGGTGCGTCTCAGCGATGAAGTGCGTCAGGGCGTCGCACTGCTCTTGGTAGCTCAGGCCGGCTTCCGCCGTCACGCCGTCCACGAGTTCGTCGGCCACCCGCACCAAGGCGTAGATGTTGCGGACGTGTTGGCGGTGTCGGGATCCCAACAGCCTGCACGCCAAACCGAACGAGGTGGAGTACGCGGAGATGACTTGGTTGGCGGCACGTTCGGCCGTCCGGGTGAAATGCGTAAACGAGGTGTCCGCGGCGACGCTCATGATTGCCGTCCTTCCAGCTGTCCCGCGAGGTCAAGCAATACGTTGCGGACGCTTGCCGGGATGGTGCTTGTCAGCTGATTGTTGAATGCCTGCAGTTGTTCCTCGATGAGGCCTTGGACAAATACCTCGGCACCGCAATCGCTGAGATGCCGCCGCACGTGCTCACCGTCACCGACGCTGAGCTCGGGCCTGCCGAAGAAGGGCTCGATGTCCGGCCACACGGTGGTGGTCCGCGCGTGGGCGATGATGGCTGTTTCCTTGCCCTCGCGTAGGTCTGAAAAGGGATCCTTGCCATGGCGGCGAGGATCCCCGAAGGTGGACAGGAGGTCGTCCTGGAGTTGGAAAGCGAGCCCAAGATGCCGGCCGGCTGTTGCGAGCGCATTCTCGACGGCGAAGTCGGCACCGGCCAGCGTGGCGGCGGCACGCAGCGGGAGTTCGAAGGTGTACGTCGCGGTCTTGTAGCCGCACATCATCAGGATGGTCTGGAGGTCCGGGGCAATAATGCCATCACCAAGGCCCACATCCAGTTGTTCGCCGGCCACGGTCTCGTTGATGGTGTGTTCCAGGAGATCGAGGAGCCGCAGGCGAAGCTCGTGAGGGAGTTCGGCACGGGCAAAGGCCTGGTGCGTCGCGGCCAGGAGCATGTCGCCCATCAGGATTCCGCCGGTTTGGGCCCAGTGGAGGCCGCTCCCGGCGCGGGCGCCGTCAGCGCCGTCCGTCCGGGCAGTTTCGCCGGCTTCCGCAAGGAGGGAGCCGATCAGGTTAGGGTGCCCGCGGCGGACGAGGTCGCCGTCGATCACGTCATCGTGCAGCAGGAAGGCGTAGTGGAGGAGTTCGATGGCAGCGGCGATGCTGATGGCGGTCTCGCGCTGGTGTGGCTCTGCGGGACCGTGCTTGTGGAGTGCGTCGTACGTTTCCATCAACAGCAAGGGCCGGACGAATTTGCCGCCGAGGACGTTCTGGCCCGCGAGCGCCCACAGCCTGGCGAAGTCCGCACCGTATGCCGTTGCTGCGCTGGCCCTCTTGTCAATGAGTCCGCTCAGTTCGTTCTCTATTGCGGTGCAAAGATCAGTGCGACCCCGGACGGCATTTGAGGTGATGGTCATGCCTCGGCTCCTGCTTGGAGTGGCAAGGCGTTCGCCTCGAGGAGCTGTGGAAATTGCAGCCCAAGCCACGGACTGAAAGCGGAGGGTGTGTGTTCCAAAGCATCCGCCAGCAGTGCCGGTGAGATCCAGGCCCAGTCGGCTACCTCGGCGGGATTCGGGTTCAACACACCGGTGATGCGGGCTACGTACACAGGGCAAACTTCATTCTCGACAATCCCCGTGGGGTCAATGGCCCTGTATCGGAAGTGGGGGAGAACCAGTTCGATCTTGTTGGCGTCCACTCCGAGTTCGAACTGTGCCCGCCTGAGGATGGCGTCCTCGAACTCTTCACCGGGCCCCGGGTGGCCGCAGAAGCTGTTGGTCCACACCCCGGGCCACGTTTTCTTCTCCGGCGAACGGCGGGTCAGCAGAACTTCCCCAACATCGTTGATCAGGTAGCAGGAAAAAGCGAGGTGGAGGGGAGTATCAAGTGTGTGCACCCCTGCCTTGGGAGCCTCGCCAATGGGCGTTCCGGCGTCGTCAAGGAGGACCACCATCTCTGTCGCGTTCATCTTGCCCTTCCTCCACACCCTGTTTCTGCCTGAAACCTGAATATTGCTAGACAAGCTAGAAGAAAGGCTACCATGTAGGAAGTTAGGTGTAACATACCAAACATGTCCAGTCCTGAAGAGATACCCGAAGAAGCCGGGACCCCGGTTTCTGCCGGCATCTATCATCTGGACGCCAACGATCCTCATCAGGAACTAGTGGATCGCTCCGGTCTCTCCGAGGCCGATGTCCAGCAAGTTAGCGACCTCATGGCATCGTTGGCGAGGCTGCGCGAGGCTGAACAACGCCTCTCCGACGCTTCCCTCAGATACATGAAACTCAATCAATCCGATATGCGAGCTCTGCACTATCTGATTGTCTGCGCCAACCATGGCGTGATTGCCACCCCCGGTGCAATAGCCTCCCGGCTCCATATCTCGACGGCGTCAACCACCAAGCTGCTCGACCGGCTGGAACGCGCCGGGCACGTCACGCGACGCGCCCACCCCTCCGACCGCCGCGCGCTCGCCATCGCCATCACTCCCGAAACGCACGAGGCTGCGATGCGGACCGTTGGGCGCCAGCAGGCCAAACGATTCCTGGCGGCAGCACGTCTGACACCCGAAGAACGGGAAACGGTGATGCGGTTCCTCGATGACATGGCGCAGGAGATCGAAGTCGCCGATGAGGCGTGGGCTGGTTCCGGGGCGTAGCCCTGGTACTAGTACAGGAAGATCGGCAGCCAATCCCGGTTGTGTGCGTGGACCAACGCCAGGAACAAGACAAAGTCGAAGAGCAGGTGCACGGACACTACGTAGGTGAATGACTTGGTGAGCTTGAACGTGTAGCCCTGCAGCAGTGCGAAGGGGAACGTCAGCAGCGGGCCCCACGACTGGTAGCCGATCTCCCACAGGAATGACGAGAAGACCACTGCTTGCAGGAGGTTGGCCAGCCAGTCCGGAAAATGTTGGCGCAGCAGGGTGAAGGTGGTGCAGATGAAGAACAGTTCATCCCAGATACCCACGGCGTTGACTCCAAGGAAAAGCCGCCAGAAGATGTCGGGATCCGAAGCGTCAGGCCAGTTTTGGTAAACACCGGTCCTGATCAGGTACACCGGCAGGATGAAGTATCCGAGCGCCACCACGCCTATCAGGTACAGCTTCGCTGCCAACGGCCACTTACGGCCGGTGTTCACGGGAAACTTGATGATGTCCTCGCGGTAGGCGAACCGGGAAACCACCCATGGCACCAGCACCGCCAATGCAAGAGCGCCGCCCATGAGGGCCATGTGCTCTGTGCTGAGGTCAGCGTTGAGGGGCACCAGGCTGAAGATGGTCATACCGGCCGCGATCAACGCGAGGTGTCGCATCAGCCGGTGGTCGATGAAAGCCGCGGTGGCCACGCTCGCCCCCAGCAGGCCATAGCCAAGCAGCTCGTTGCCCATGGCAAAGAGCGGCACGCCGGACAAGGAAAGCAACGCCGCCGGCAACAGCTTCCAACTGAGTGCGGTGCGGGGTGATTCCGTTGAAATGGATGTCACCCCTCCAGCATGTCAGGGCTTGCCGTCCAATAACACGTTTTCCCTCGTCAGGAGTCTCCTCGGTGTCTCAGATGCCCTCATTCATCTGTAAGATTCGTGACAAGGCCCACATATTTATTGGTGGGCCAAGTCATGGCTGGCTTAGCCAGTGGGGGACACACAAAGGAATAATTAATGGCTCAAGACGCGGGCTCTTTTAAACCGGAAAGCGGCAGCTCACCGAAGGATGACGCTGCTGCGGCCGATGACGCTGTTAAGGCGCCGGCAAGCGAAGACATGACCATGCGCGAACAAGTGCTGGACATCATTGAATCCATCCTTGCGGACAGCGACGCCCGGAGCGAAGGAGCGAGGAACAACCTCCGCGCCTTGGTTGAGGCACGTCCCGGGAATCCCGAGCGTGCCTTGTTGGAGCACTTGCTCGAGACCCGCAAGACACCAGCTTCAGCGGCCAAGGTCCCCGTTCAGCGTGAAGTTGCCAGCCTGCACTTGGAGTCCTCGGATACAGCCAGGACAGTATCGGTACCCGTCAGCCACGAAGTCCGTGAAGGCATCCAGTCGATCCTGGCGGACAAACTCTTGCTGACAGCCTTCCAGCCCGTCCATGCACTGCCCGGCGGCGAGGTGGTGGGCGTAGAGGCGCTCACCAGATTCGTCGGAGAGGATGGCGCCGGAGCCGATGTCTGGTTCAACGAGGCTGCGGCAGCCGGACTGGGAACGGAACTCGAAATTGCCGCGCTGCACTGCGCCCTGACGGCAGCGCACGACGTCCCGGACAACATGTCCGTGGCGCTGAACCTCACCCCCGCAACGTCCAGCGACCCCCGCGTGCGGAACCTTCTGGCTGCGGCGGCACTCGCTCCGGACAGGATCATTGTTGAATTGACGGGCAGCTTGGAATCCGTGGAAGGGCAAACCGGCGACCACGGCCTGGGGCCACTGCGAACCCTGGGCCTGCGGCTGGCCATCAGTGCGTCCGGAGCCGCCCTGGTTTCCATGGAGCGGATTGAACAGTTGCGCCCGGACATCATCAAGCTGGACCGCCATCTGATTGAGGGAATAGAAAGCAGCGACGGTCAGAAAATCCGGGCCAGGGCCATTGTGGAGCTTGCCCGGGAGATCGGCGCGGACATCATTGCGGAAGGCATCGAAACCGCAGCCGAGCTTGATGAAGTCACCGCGCTGAAGGTCACAGCAGCGCAAGGCTACCTGCTGGGTCGACCCTCCGTTCACCCCCTGGACTGGTCCGCATGGAGCATACGCGCGCAGACCGAAGCCCAGCCCGCAGGCTAGGCAACTGCCGGGCATTTGGGTGACTCGCGTAAAGTAGCATGCGGGGGTTTTTCGGTCCCATGAAAATTGGGGATTGCTGAGGCAAGGACCCACCTAGCCAGGAAGTTCTTCGTTGATGGACAGTTTTTTCAGTATGCTCGCGGACCTTCGCGATAAAACAATCCCAGCGAGGTTGGCTTCACGCATGAACTCCCCGCGTGGCCTGTTGTGGGGCTTTGTGGTGATTCACCTGGTGTTCCTGGTCTTTGCCGCCGTGCTCTCATTGCGCGGGGAAGCCTTCAGCGACACCTTCATCTACCGTGATTGGGCGCTGGCAGGGTTCAACGACGCAAACCTCACAGGCGGACCCAGCCCGTGGGTATACCCGATCCTGGCGCTGATTCCTATGGGCTTGGCAGCTATTGCCGGTCCAGGCCCTTTCTTTTTCCTGTGGGTCCTGCTCACCACTCTGCTGAACGGCTGGGCGGTGCTCAAACTCACCGACCGCGGCCGTCGGCAGGAAGCAATCCCGGCTGCCTGGTGGTGGCTGGTATTCGTCTTCCTCATGGGTTGGTTGGGCTTCGCCCGTGTTGACGGACTCACGGCACCCATAGTGCTGGTGGCCCTTGTTTACGGTGTTACCCGGCCGTTCGTCGCGTCGGTCCTTCTGAGCGTTGCCACCTGGGTTAAGGTATGGCCCGCCGCTGTGATGCTGGCCCTGTTCGCTGTGGTCAGGAAGCGCCTGCACGTTGTGGCGGCAGGAATTGCGACGACGGCGGTTGTAGTTGGGCTCGCCGCGGCAGTGGGTGCCGTCCCCAAGTTGCTGAACTTCCTGACACAACAGGGAGACCGCGGCATGCAGCTCGAAGCAACCTTCACCACACCATGGTTGTGGTTGTCGGTGCTCGGGGTGGGGGATTCCCGCATGTACATGAACACAGACATCAACTCCATGCAGGTGGACGGGCCCGGTACCGCATTCATGTCCGTGCTGATGCAGCCGCTGTTGCTCCTTGCCGCAGCCGCCGTCGCCGGTCTGACGTTCTGGGCGTTGCACCAAGGCAAGCTCAACGGAGGAGTGGACCGCACAGAGCTCCTCCTTTCGGGAGCCCTCACCCTGGTGACCGCCTTCATCGTGTTCAACAAAGTGGGTTCACCGCAGTTCATGGTGTGGCTTGCTCCGGCTGTAGCTGTGGGGCTGGCACACAACTGGAAAGAGTGGCGGGTTCCGGCCACCATGCTGATAGTCATCGCCGTTGCCACTTACTTCATTTACCCGCTCTTCTACGATGCACTGAGCCACAACAATCCTTGGATGGCGCTGGTCCTGACCATCCGCAACGTCTTGCTTGTGGTTCTCTTCTTCTGGTCGGCGCGTCGCCTGTATTCACTGGGCCGCAAGCCATCCGTGGTCACCGCCCCAGCTGCCAAGGAGCACTAAGATTTCCGCGACGTTCTTCGACCAGCTGGTCCGTCTCCGCAGCCGTGTCCTGCCTCCAGCAGTCATAGCGTGGTTCGCCCGCCCCGGCAGCGTCTGGTGGGGCTTTGCCGTGGTTCACTTCTACTTCCTGTGCTGGATGGCGTCCTTCTTCCTCAGCGGCAACACGTTCAGTGACACTGAGCAATACCGTCAGTGGGCCATGGACGGTTACAACCCGGAGAACCTCAGCGGGAAGATCAGTCCCTGGGTTTATCCGGTGCTGGCCCAGATTCCCATTTTCCTGGCGGGCATTGCCGGTCCGGACCTCTATTTGCTGATGTGGACCTTGCTCATCACAGCCCTCAACGCGCTGGGCCTGTGGTACCTGACGCGTGGCCCGCGCCGGGTCAGCGGGATCGCGCCCGCATGGTGGTGGCTGTTTTTCACCGTGTTCATGGGGTATCTCAGCTTTGCCCGAGTTGAGGGCATCACCACCTCCATTGTTTTGATTGCCTTGATCTGCGCTGCTCAAAGGCCCGTTGTCGCCTCTGTCCTGTTGAGCATCGCAACGTGGATCAAAGTGTGGCCCGCAGCGGTGCTGGTACCGATCATCATCGCTTCCCGCAACCGTCTGCAGATGATCGCTGCCGGGGTGGGCGTCACCGCCGTCGTAGGGTTTGGAACGTACCTCGCTGGTGGCTTCAGCCACATCCTCGACTTCCTGATCAATCAGGGTGAGCGCGGTATGCAGCTGGAAGCCACCTTCTCCACGCCCTGGGTGTGGCTTAGTGTCTTCAACGTTGCCGGCTCCAAAATGGCCGACAACACAGCCATTAACTCCACGGAGGTGTACGGGCCGGGTGCCGAAGTGGCTGCTTTCCTGATGCAGCCGCTGCTGATTGTTGCCGCGATCGCGGCCGCTATCCTCCTGATCCGTGCACTCAAGCGCGGTGCGGAGCGCGAGGAACTGTTCCTCGAAGGTGCCCTGATGATGACCACGGCGTTCATCGTGTTCAACAAAGTGGGCTCGCCGCAATTCATCATCTGGCTGGCACCCGTGATCATTGCGGGCCTGACGCACGACTGGAACCGTTGGAAGGTACCGGCCGCGTTGCTGATGGCGATTGCCATGACCACGTTCGTGATTTATCCGCTGTTCTACACCCCGCTCATACACGCCCACCCGGTCATGGCAGCCGTGCTGACCACCCGGAATGTCCTGCTGGTGGTTCTGCTGTGGTGGTCCGTGCAGCGGACGGTTGAGCTGGGACGGCGCGTGAACCGCGACGGCGCCCCGGTGGTGCCGAAAGCGCTTTAGCGGATAGTCGGAGGGCGGTGGAGCAGGCGACGGTCAGTCTGCCCCACCCAGCGCGATAGCTTGCCTTGAACCAGCAGCCTGCGGGTATGAATGTCCAGGAACACCAGGTAGAACGCGAAGAGCAATGCGATGGCGAAGGCCAGTGAGGACAGGTCCACCGAGACCTCCACGAAGGACCAGACCGATAGCTGGTCTTGCGCACCGAACACCACAAAGAACGTCACCCCGACATAGAGGCACCGCATCTGCCAGTCGTCCCTGATCCCCGTCACGGCCAGGAAAGGCACGAACCAGAGGATGTACCACGGCTGAATGATGGGGGAGAGCAGCACGATCGCCGCGAAGGCCAGAGCCATCCGCCGCACTACGCGCGAATGATCTCCGCGGAACATCAATACCAGCACCAAAGCCACCGCGCCCCACTTCATGGCGGCTCGCAGGACGTCAGCCATCGCATTGCCAGGCAGCCCCAGAGCGTTGCCGAGGAACTCGATCTGCTGGCCCAGGAATCCCGACGGTGAGTAGCCAGTAAAGCCGGGGGTGGGGTCCGTGATGGCCCACGCCCAACCAAGGCCCAGGCCGTAAGGGATGCCGCTGACCACCAGAATGGCGAAGCTTATGCTCGCGGTAGCTGCCCAAATTCCAAACTTGCGCGGCCAAGACGCACCGGCGCCTGCCCACATGAGGCCGATGAAGGGCAGCAAGAGCACGGTGGCCGGTTTGATCCCGATGGACAGTGTTACCAGGAGGATGCCCAGGAGAGGCCGTTTGGTGGCCGCGAAGTAGGTTCCCGCAACGGCGAAGCCCACCATGATGGCGTCGTTGTGGGCGCTGGCCACGAAGCTGATGAGGAAGAGCGGGTTGGCCACCGCGATCCAAAGCGCCCTGGCGCCGTTGATTCCATGGAGCTCAGCGAGTTTGGGCACGTACACAACGCACAACAACACCCCGCCGGCGGCAAGCAGCCGGAACAGCAGGACTGATACGTCCGGCTGGGCTCCCGTGACGGCAACCACGGCGTGGGCCATCCACAAGAAGTAGGGCCCGTACGGAGTACGGGCTTCCGCCCAAGCCGGGTCTGCGCCCAAAGCGAACCAGTTATTCAAAGCCGAAATGCCGACGTCGTAAGGGTCCTGGCCCTCCATCATCAGCCTGCCCTGGCCTATGTACGCATAAACGTCACGCGAATACACGGGCACAGCGAACAACAAAGGAAGGGACCAGGCTCCGATCGCTGCAACGATCGTTTTGAGGGAATTGCCCTCCCAGCTGCCCATCCGTTGGCCCAACCTCAGCCAGGACCGGACCAGCAACATGGCACCCACGGTCAGGAGGACGGCAGAGACCGTCACGCCCCAGCCTTCAGTGCGCAGGGCAATGACTATGGGGTGTCGAATCATCGGGGAACCGTTGGCGATCCACCCGATGCCGATGGACCCTGCAAACATGAACAAGGAGCCGAGGAACCCCTGCAAGATAGCTGGGTACGCTACAGGCTTTGTTGCAGGAGCCGCTGGTTGTGGGGCCTTGATAGCAGTGCTTGAAGGCTGGTTCGTGGCCGCTGCTGTCCCGGGAAGCGGACGGGGGGTACTGCCTGCCGTCATGACTGGTCGGTTCCCCCACTCACGGTATGGCGCTCCTAAGAAATGAAACGCAGATTGATGCCCAAGAGCTTGTACTTGCGGCAAGTGAAATTTTAGCGTCGATCCAGCCAACACCACCACAGGCGCGGCAAAGGGTGACGGACTGCATACACCGGCAGTTTGCGGTCCGGCCTCTCCCGTCCGGTTCTACAAGGAGTCATCCTTGGCGGTGAGGTTGCGGGGATCGCTGCCAACGAAGCTTCCCGGCGGCATGCCCGCGCCGAAGACGGGGCCGGGCTCCGGGCGCTTGGGGTGGCGCCCGTCGCCGGCGTTTCGCTGTGTCAGGCGACGCACAACCCACGGGAAGAGGTGTTCACGAGCCCATACCATGTCACCTGCGCGTGCCTCACGCCAGTTCCGCTCGGGCAGGGCTTTCGGGGTTAATGGTTCCAGGGAGTGCGGAACATTGAGGGTGTCCAGCACCATGATGGCAATGGTGTGCTGGCCCAGCGGAGAAAAATGCAGCCGGTCCGCATCCCACATGCGCGGATCCGTCAGCTGGCGCAGTGCCCAGAGGTCCGCGATCAGGGCATCATGCCGGGCCGCAATGACCCGGATGTTCTCGTTATAGATCGCCACCTTGCCGCGGGCCAAGCCCAGCACCGGGGTAGCGCCCCAGTCCGGGCCGGTAAAGAGCACGATTGTGGCGCCGGTCCTGGCGAGACTTTCCACGCCTGCATCCAACTCAAGGGCAAGTTTGTCCGGATCGCTCCTGTGGAAGAGCAGGTCATTGCCGCCGGCGTTGAGGGTGATCAGATCAGGTTGCAGCTCGATGGCCGGCCCCAGCTGCTCTTCCAGGATCTGGTGCAGCAGCCGTCCACTGATGGCCAAGTTGGCATAGGCGAAATCCTGGTGACCCGTGCTCAGCTCTTCGGCAACCCGATCCGCCCAACCGCGGAGGCCACCGGGGCTACGCGGTTCAGGATCGCCCAAACCTTCGGTAAACGAATCGCCCAAAGCCACATAACGGCTCCACGGGTGCAGGCCAGCCCCGAAGCTACCGGAACCGCCCTGCGCCATTCCGTTGGCACTGTGGGCGTTCATCTCCCCATAGTGCGCTTACTGAACGCGCCGCGCCATGGATGGCCTGGTTGGATCCACTATTCGACGACGACGGCGAGGGGTCCGGTGATGCTCGTCAGGTCTGTGGCGTTGTGTCGCCCGGGCCGCTTGCGTCCAGCGCACCGCCGGTGGGTGGGCGGCTTTGTGCGCGCTTTGGGTGTCCCTCCCATCGCCTACGATGACAGCACCGGCGAAGGAGAAAACATGGGCGCTATGGATGAGCTGATCGATTCCAGTGTGGTGACCGAACTGCGGTCCATCCTCATGGGCTCCGGGCCTGGCGTTGACCTGCCAACCCTGGAGCGTTCACGCCCGTCCCTTGACGGGGAACGTCTCCGGCAACGCGTGGATATCGTGAGGGACGCGCTGCTCCAAGACCTTCCGGCAGGCTGCTCCTCGGTTGAGCGGATCTTTCTCGATGCTCTCGACGACCCACGGTTTACAGGATGGATGCTCTGGCCGGTTTCCGAAGTGGTGACCGGCAGGGCGCTCCAATCCGGGGCACTCGCCGACTTCGACGCCGCACTCGCGGTGCTTTCCCGCCTGACTGTCCGGCTCACGGGAGAGTTCGCCATCCGCGACCTCATCGCTGCCCGGCCGGAACGGGCCATCGCGACCATGCAAAGCTGGACGAACCACCATGACCACAACGTCCGCCGACTCGCAACAGAGGGCTCCCGCGCCTACCTGCCATGGGCCAAGAGAGTGCCGTGGCTGGTGGCCAATCCAGCGGCAACGCAGGGGATCCTCGATGCCACCTACCAGGACGATGCCGATTATGTTCGACGATCCGCGGCAAACCATCTCAACGATCTGAGCCGGATTGATCCACTGCTGGTGGTGGCCACGGCGCGCCGCTGGTCAGGGAACCCGGATGCCACCACGGCAAGGGTTATTCGCCACGGACTCAGGACCCTGGTCAAGCAAGGCAATCCCGAGGCACTGGCACTCCTCGGCTACTCGGGTGGCCGACTCGTGGTCATGGAGCCCCGGATCCTCCACCCGGCCATCGCGTGGGACGGAACCGTGGAATTTACAGCGGAGATAGAGAATAAGGGCTCCCAGCCCGCCACGGCAGCCATTGACTATTCCATCGGTTTCCAGCGTTTCAACGGCACGGTAAGCGCCAAAACCTTCAAGCTCACATCCCGCCGGATTGCGCCCGGTGAAACCGTCACTGTCTCAAAAAAACACTCCTTCCGCCCCATCACCACCCGGACCTACTATCCCGGGCAGCACTACGTGGTAGTCCAGGCAAATGGCATCGCATCGGTGCCTGCGAACTTCGTCGTGAACAAGAAGGAGCCCGGCTGACGTCAGGCACCCATCAGCCGCTGCATCTGCGCGCCCGCATCACTCCCGGGCGCCGGCGTGTAGACCACGATGTGCAGGTCCGGCCGGTCCGATGGTGACACCTGGTGGTGCTCCATCTGCAGTACGCCGACCGCCGGGTGGTGAAACTGACGCTCGCGGGATTCGAAGCCCAGGATGTCGTACCTGTCCCAGCTTTCCTGGAACTCCCTACTGGCTTCCTTGAGCCGCTCTACTTGGTATTCGACGTCGGGATCGCCCAGCCGCTGGCCTGTTTCGGCCCTGAACTCAGCCAGGAACCTCTTGCTGGTGACGTCCCAGTCGGGCAGCAGGTCGCGGATGTACGGATCGGTGAAGACGAGCCACAGGAGGTTCCGGTCCGAGGCATTGAAGGTGCCGATGTTGGGGTACAGGGCTTCGTAGGCGCGATTCCAGCCGGCAATGCCCCAGTCCGGGGACAGCGCATAAGAAGGGTTGGGGTCCAGGGCATCCAGCAGGCGCTGGACATGGGCTGGCGCATCGGCGGCCACCGGTCCTTTAGGCGGAGCAGACGAGTAGCCGCCCAAGGAGAGCACGTAGCTCAGCCCGGTATCGGACAAGTGCAGGGCCCGCGCTATGGACTCAAGGACCTGCCGTGACGGACTGATATCCCGGCCCTGCTCAAGCCACGTGTACCACGTGACGCTGACCCCTGAGAGGAACGCGATCTCTTCCCGGCGGAGGCCGCGCTCGCGGGATCGGCCTACCGGCGGCAGGCCGTAGTCCGAACGCAGGGCCTGGGTGCGGCGGGTCCGGAGGAAAAGCCCCAGTTCCTTACGCCTCTCATCTTTCACGCATCCAACACTATTACTCTGGTACTTTCACTACTAGTAGCCACACCGTCTTCCACCCGCCGTAGAACAACAGCAGGATGGTATTCATGCCTGCACTACGCTCACGAACAGTTACCCACGGCCGCAACATGGCTGGCGCACGCGCACTGCTGCGCGCCTCCGGCGTCGCTAGCACGGACATCGGCAAGCCGATCATCGCCGTGGCCAACTCCTTCACCGAATTCGTCCCCGGCCACACCCACCTCGCCCCTGTGGGCCGGATCGTCTCCGACGCGATCCTCGCCGCAGGCGCTGTGCCCCGCGAATTCAACACCATCGCCGTGGACGACGGCATCGCCATGGGCCACTCCGGCATGCTCTACTCGCTGCCGTCCCGTGACCTGATCGCCGACTCCGTTGAGTACATGGTCAACGCACACTGCGCCGATGCCTTGGTGTGCATCTCCAACTGCGACAAGATCACCCCGGGCATGCTCATGGCCGCCCTGCGCCTGAACATCCCCGTGGTGTTCGTTTCCGGCGGCCCCATGGAGGCCGGCCGCGTGACCCTGACCGACGGCTCCGTGCGCTCCCTTGACTTGGTGAACGCGATTGCCGACGCGGTGGACGAATCCATCTCCGATGAAGACATCAACCTCATCGAAGAGAACGCCTGCCCCACCTGTGGTTCCTGCTCGGGTATGTTCACCGCCAACTCCATGAACTGCCTCGCCGAGGCCATCGGCCTCGCCCTGCCGGGCAACGGCTCCGTTCTGGCGACCCACACCGCGCGTAAGGCGCTGTACGAGAAAGCCGGCGCCACCGTCGTCGAGCTCGTCAAGCGCTATTACGACGGCGACGACCACTCCGTGCTGCCGCGCTCCATCGCCACCGCTGAGGCCTTTGACAACGCCATGGCCCTGGACATCTCCATGGGCGGCTCCACCAACACCATCCTCCACCTGCTGGCTGCGGCCCAGGAAGCCGGGGTGGAGTACGGCCTGGCCGAGATGGATGCCAAGTCCCGCCAGGTGCCCTGCCTGGCCAAGGTGGCCCCGAACGTCGCCGGGAACAAGACCTACTACATGGAGGACGTGCACCGCGCCGGTGGCATCCCCGCACTGCTGGGTGAGCTGAACCGCGGCGGCCTCCTGCACAAGAACGTCCACTCCGTGCACTCCGCGGACCTGGACGGTTGGTTGGACGACTGGGACATCCGCGGCGGCAAGGCCACCGAGGAAGCACAGGCGCTGTGGCACGCGGCTCCCGGTGGCGTCCGCTCTTCCACCGCGTTCTCGCAGTCGAACGAGTGGACCTCCCTGGACACCGACGCGGAGGGCGGCTGCATCCGTTCCGTGGAGCACGCCTTCTCCAAGGACGGCGGCCTGGCTGTGCTGCGCGGCAACGTGGCAGTGGACGGCGCCGTGGTGAAGACCGCAGGCGTGGACGAGTCCATCTGGATCTTCGAAGGCCCGGCAGTTGTGTGCGAGTCTCAGGACGAAGCCGTGGAAAAGATCCTCAACAAGACGGTCAAGGAAGGCGACGTGGTGGTCATCCGCTACGAAGGCCCCAGGGGCGGCCCGGGCATGCAGGAAATGCTGTACCCAACGAGCTTCCTCAAGGGCCGCGGCCTGGGCAAGAAGTGCGCCCTCATCACGGACGGCCGCTTCTCCGGCGGAACCTCCGGCCTGTCGATCGGGCACATCTCCCCGGAAGCTGCCTCGGGCGGCGCCATCGCACTGGTGGAAAACGGCGACATCATCAGCATCGACATCACTACACGCTCCCTCAACTTGCAGGTCTCCGACGAGATCCTCGCCGAACGCCGCGAAAAACTGGAAGTCAATGGCGGCTACAAGCCCAAGAACCGTGACCGCCAGGTCTCTCCTGCCCTGCGCGCTTACGCCGCCATGGCACTGTCCGCGGATAAGGGTGCTGTACGTGACGTCTCACTGGTGGAAAACCTCTAAGGCTGCTGCTTGCCTTGAGAGTCCCGCAGCCGGGACTCGCCCTCCGCATAGATGTCCAGTAGTTGGCGGGCGTGCTCACCTTCGGCGCCTTCTTGGGCGAGCGCGGAGCGCATGCCCTCCAGCTTCTCTGCTCCGGCAGGGAAGGGCGGGAGTAGCGGGATGCCGGGATCGGTCAGGACTTCAATGACAGCCGGACGATCCGCGGACAAAGCGTAGTCCCAAGCGTCGCCGAGCTTGGCGGGGTCTTCCACCCGGATTCCCGCCAAGCCCAGCAGCTCCGCATAGGCCGCGTAGGGGAAGTCGGGGATTTCCTGGCTGGCGGTGAACCTGGGCTCGGCTTCGGTCTCGCGCTGTTCCCAGGAAACCTCGGCGAGGTCTCGGTTGTTGAAAACGCAGACGACGAAGCGGGGGTCCGTCCAGTCGCGCCAGCGGTGCGCCACCGTGATGAGTTCCGCGACGCCCAGCATCTGCATGCCGCCATCCCCGGCCAGCGCTACCAACGGCTGGTCAGGATGCGCGAGCTTCGCCGCCAACCCGTAGGGGATGGCACATCCCATGCTGGCGAGCGTGCCGCTCAGGTGAGCCGGGACTCCGCGCGGAAGGATCAACTGGCGGGCGTACCAGTAAACGCAACTGCCGACGTCGATACTCACCTGGGCGTTGTCGGGGAGCCGGCCGTTGAGCTCCCGCACCACCAGTTCCGGATTCACGGGCTCGGCGGGGACATTGGCGCGCTCCTCTGAAAGGCGACGCCACGCGCGGACTTGGTCTTCGACGTCGGAACGCCACTGGGTGCGTGATGGCTGGTTTCGTGATGCCAGGCGCTGGTTCAGTGCGGTCAGGGTCTCTGCCGCGTCGCCCACCAAGCCCACCTCAACGGGGTATCGGTTGGCGATCTTGCGGCCATCGATGTCGATTTGCACAGCCTTGGCGGTGCCGGGCTTCGGGTAGAACTCGGTCCAGGGATCGTTGGACCCGATGATGAGCAGGGTGTCGCAGTTCTCGAGCAGAAACGCACTGGCAGTCGTGCCGAGGTGGCCCATGGTGCCGACAGAAAAAGGGAGGGTCTCGTCGACGTAAGGCTTGCCGAGCAGGCTGGTGGTGATTCCGGCGTCGAGCTTTTCGGCCAGCGCCGCAACTTCTTCTTGAGCTCCACGGGCACCTTGCCCAACGAACAGCGCGATCCGTTCACCTGTGGCGAGGATGTCCGCTGCGGCATCCAGCTCTTCCTCGCGGGGCATGACCCGTGCCGGATGCCAGACGGGAGCGGTAACCACTATTCCGTGTTCCTGCTTGAGCTCGGGGGCTTCGGCGGTCTGGATATCGTGCGGCACGATGACAACGCAAGGGGACCGGGTCTCCAGTGCCGTGCGGAACGCGCGATCGATCAGCATGGGGACCTGCTCGGGTGAGCTCGCCAACTGTGCGAACTGGGCTGCGACATCCTTGAAGAGCGTCAGCAGGTCAATCTCCTGCATGTAAGCCGAGCCCAGGACCGTGGTGCTCTGCTGGCCGATGATGGCCACCACCGGGACGCTGTCCATCTTGGCGTCGTAGAGGCCGTTGAGCAGATGGACGGCGCCGGGGCCTTGGGTGGATGTCACGACGCCGACGCCGCCCGTGTACTTGCCATGCCCCACCGCCATGAAAGCCGCTGCTTCCTCGTGCCTCGCCTGGACAAACTCGATCTTGTCTTCGGCGCGGCTGAGGGCGCCCATGAAACCGTTGATGCCATCACCGCTGTAACCGAAGACGCGCTCAACGCCCCACGCTTGGAGGCGTTCGGCAATGAGGTCCGAAACCGTTCGCTGGGTCATGCCTGGCTCCTCGTCAGTAGTTGTGTACCGCCTGGACCATAGTAAGCATGCTTAGTTATGCGGCACGCGGGGCGGTAGGTGCGTTGGGCCGGTTTCCCGGCAATGGGTGACGGAAAGCGGAACACTTCCTACCATTAGGCTCATGGAAACCACCGGAAGTGCCGAACACATCAGAAGCCTGCACGAGCTGGTGGTTGGCAGCTCCGACATCCACGGGATCCTGAACGGTGTGACCGGCTTCGCCTGCGATGCGATGAGCAAGGTGGCCGGCGAGAACATCGACTGCGCCCTGACCTTGCGCCGGCGCAAGCGAACCGCCACCGTCGCCGGCAGCAGCGAGAGGGCAGTTCAACTGGACATGATTGAACAGGGACTTGGGGAAGGTCCCTGCCTGGAAGCCTTGGATGTTGGCCATCCGGTGCTGCTGGCTGATGTTGCCACCGACACCAACTGGCCGCGTTACAGCGCCGCCTTGGCGGCTGAAGGCATCCACAGTGCCTTGGGGGTACCCATGGACTTGGGTGAAACATCCCAAGCGGTCATCAACTTCTTCGCACCCACAGCAGGTACCTTCACGGAGGCCGTGATTGCTGAAGCCGCCGCGTTCGCTGACGTTGCCGGGAGTACATTGCGCCTGGCCATCAGAATCGAAACCGTGGAGCAGCTCAACGCCGACCTGAAAACGGCCATGTCCTCCAGAACAGTCATCGACCTCGCCTGCGGAGTCATCATGGCCCAGAACCGTTGCAGCCAGGACGAGGCGTTCGAGTTTCTCACCAAGGCCTCAAGCCACAGAAACAAGAAACTTCACGCCGTTGCATCGGACATCATCGCCCACCTCACGGGCGGCTCCGACAATCATCTGCGCTTCGAGGACTGAACTCCACAATCTGCCCACGCTCGCGCGGCCCGAGGACGCCGGTCCTCGGGCCAAAGTTCCAGGCTGGTGCTGTGACGCCGGGCCAGCCGCGAGTAACCCACGACGGCGGCAGCTGACCTTAAGCAGCCTCGTCGCCAAGGGTGAGCGGCGGCGGCAGGCGCGTCGAACCGCCGTCGGTCTTCTTTTGCTTCACGTCGGTCTTCCTGCCGGGCTTGTTGCGCCCCAGGAACAATGTGGCCAGTGGTGCAAGCAGCAGGAGCAAGCTAACGGTGGCCGCCCCTGCGACTCCAGTCAAGAAGACCAAGCCGACCATTATCAGAAGGTGGATGTCCGAAGCCTCCGTGAATGCTGGGACGGCGAGACCTAGGGGTAACTTCACGATTTGCTCCTGCGAGGCGTCAGTTGCTCATTTTCTCTTACTACTCATGAGTGTTCTGAGAGGGGGAAAAGTGTCGGCGATTAAGGAGGCGATTCTGGTGGATGTCTGCGGCTCGAACCCCTCGGACAGGGCCGGGCACTCGCCGTGAAGTATCAGAAAAGCAGTGGCAGAAAATAATTCTCCCAACTCCGCGTCACGTTTCCGCAGGTCAAAGCACCTATCCAGTGCCCATGTCGTTGAACCGCGTACTGCGCCGTTGCCCTTTTCGGCTGCGTTGCGGTTCATCGACGGAGTTAGCAGCGATGGGTGTGGCGGGTTCTGGGGCCCGCCCGGGGCGCCATCGCTGCGTAAACGGGCTAGTGCGGTCGGTCGTCTGAGTCGCGACCGACCGCACGATCATGTGAACGCCAACAGATGGTGGCAGGCAGAGCTGTCCGAACTCTGGTGAATCTTGGAGAACTAGACCTAAGCTGACCGCATGGCGCAGACTCGCATTTTCCGCACTGTTTCCCTGGCGTTCGTTGCGGCAGCCCTTCTGGCCGGCTGCGCGGGAAGCGGCACCAGTCCTTTCGTCGGTGTGTGGGGTGACACCAGCGACACCAAGCAACCCTCCCTTGACCTAAAGTCAGATGGCAGTGTGTCTGGAACCGACGGCTGCAACAGGCTCATGGGGTCCTGGACAGAGGACGGGAAAACTATCGCGTTCGGAGGTTTCGCGTCCACCCGGATGGCCTGCGAGGGTGTTGACACGTGGCTTTCCAATGCCGCCACAGCAAAGATCCAGGAAGACGGAAAGCTGGCGGTGTTCGGTCAAGGGGGAGCCCAGATCGGCACGCTCGCGGGCAAATAGCGGTCCTCAGTAGAAGTATTTCGACGGATCCGGGGGGCACCTGTGTGAATTCAAATGTTGAGGGCGTGGAACAGTCAGTTTCCACGGGAACACTGCCGGGCTGGGAGCAGGTTGATTCGCTGGTAGCCGCCTCTCATGACCGGAACCGTGGGTGCAAGGACGGTGCGGTTGCGGATTACATTCCTGTCTTGGCCCAAGCCGATCCTGAACTCTTCGGCGTCTGTGTGGTGGAAGTGGACGGTGGAGTGCATGTGACCGGCGATGCCGACGTGGAGTTTTCCATTCAGTCCATCTCCAAGGCCTTCGTGTATGCCTTGGTCTGCGAGGAATTCGGGCATGCGGCCATGGCTGACCTAGTGGGGGTGAACAACACCGGCCTCGCGTTCAACTCCGTGATTGCCATCGAGCTCAATGACGGGCACCCCATGAACCCCATGGTGAATGCCGGTGCGCTGGCCACCACGGCCCTGATGCCCGGGAGTGCGCCTGACAAGCAGTGGGACGCCATACACTCAGGACTATCCGCTTTCGCAGGCCGGGATCTGGTACTGGATGAGGTGGTCTACCGGTCCGAGGCTGTCACCAACACCCGCAACCGCGCCATTGCTCGGCTCTTGGAAAGCTACGGCAGGATCGGGCGCGACCCGCTGGAAGTGGTGGACGTCTACACCAAGCAATGCTCACTGCGGGTCAGCGCCCGCGATCTGGCCATCATGGGCGCCACACTTGCCGATGGCGGGGTCAACCCGGTCACTGGCAAGCGCGTGGTTTCAGCCGAAGTATGCCGGGACACCCTCGCGGTTCTTGCGGCCAACGGGCTGTATGAAAGGTCAGGGGAATGGCTGTTTGAGATCGGGCTCCCAGGTAAGTCCGGAGTGTCCGGCGGACTGCTCACGGTCTCGCCCGGCAAAGCCGGAATCGGAGCCTTTTCACCACGGCTCGATCCCGCGGGGAACAGCGTCCGCGGCCAACAGGCCACCGCGTATCTCTCCCGCGTCCTGGGCTTGAATATCTTCGCGTCCCAAGCGTACGCACCGAGTGAAAGCCGCGGTTATTGAGCTACTTGGCGATAGCCCGCATGGTGTTGTTCCGCTTCTCGTGGGTGAGCTCAGCCAAGCCGAGGGCTTCGAGCAGCGGCGGCATGTACATTCCAAACCGGCCCCGGTAGCCCTTGCGGAGTCCGTACCAACCGCCCACGGGGTTGTCCTCGCTCCGGCCCCATGCCTCTACTGTTCCCGGGGCAGCATCCTTGCCTTCATCGGCGGCACCTAGGGGAACCCAATCACCCTGCTCCAGCAGCCATGCGTGCAGGTCCTCAATGGCACGCAGTTGGTACAGAAGTTTGGTGGATCCCACTTGGCAAACAATCGCCTGGGGATCCGCGGCTTCGTCCTTGTACATGGTGTAGCCGGACGATCCTGGGGGAGTTGTGAGCTGCCAGGGATCATCTTTGGTACCAGCGGCCATGGGGGAGTCCTTTCTGCGATATGGCACACGCTACACAGAGTCGGGCTGTGTGTCTGCAGATTCTGAAGCCATGGTGGTGGAGGTCAAGGGGTTCTCGATCTCATCGCTCATCATCCGGGCCGCAAAGAGAGCCACAAAAGCCATGATGGGACACACCAAACCGGCGACGAAGAAGATGACCCAGATGGGAACCACCTCGGCAACAGGTCCGGCGAGTGCCATGGATACCGGCATCAGGGCCAGCGAAACGAAGAAGTCCAGGCTCGATATGCGGCCCAGCAAATGCCGTGGCACTCGCCGTTGCAGCAGCGTCCCCCAGATCACCATGCCCACTCCTTCGGTGGCACCGAAGATCAGCATGGCGGCACCGAGCACCCAAAAGTTGTCCATGAATCCGATCGCAGCTACCGGCAGGCTGCCCAGTCCCCACGTCACCACCATCACCGTCAGGTAGCGCCGGGGGAGGCGGACCGTTGCAGTGGCCAGCGCGGCGGCGGCACTTCCCACCCCCATGACAGCCAGCAGAAAACCGAACGTCCGGGAATCGCCACCCAACTGATCGCGGACAACGAACGGCAGCAGGACCTCGATGGGTCCGATCAGGAACAGCACGGACAGGCAAGCCCAAATCAGGGTCCAAAGAAGCCAAGGTGTGCGGATGGTGTAGCTGAATCCCTCCCGGAGATCCTTAAAGAGGGAGGACTTGCGCGAGGCCGGAGCGCCCGTAACAGCATTGTCCGGACCAGTGTCAGCCAAGCCGGGATCATCAGGCGATTGACGGCTCAGGAGGTTCACGATCCCGAACGCCAGCAAATGACACACAGCCACACCAGCCACGGCATGGGCCGGGGACAGCACCGCCACCAAGATCCCCGCGAGAGCCGGACCGGCCGCCTGCTGCAATACCGGCCGCACGGTTCCTTCCAGGCCATTAGCGGCCAGAAGGTCGTCGGCAGGGAGGATGCGCGGAAGCATGGCCGAGTAGGCGGGGAAGAAGAACGCCTGGCCCACACCTAGAACGAACGCGCCGATGGCCAGATGCCACAGTTGAAGGACATTGAACATGGCAAGTGCCGTGATGGTGGCGATGACTGCCAGGTTGGCGCCCTCCACTGCGATGATCAGGAGCCTTTGCGGGAAACGGTCGGCCGCGATGCCGCCCGCCAGCACAAAGCCCACCAGTCCGATGCTGGCCGCGGTGGCAACCAAGGACAGTTCCAGCGGGCCGCCACCAAGGTGGATCACCTCATAGACCATCGCCACTGCCCACATGCCGGATCCAAAGATGGAGATGGACAGCGCAGAAATCAGCACCCGGAATTCGCGGTGTGCAAAGGGCCGCAGCGCTCTCAACGAGGCCATCCCACTAGCCTAAACCGGGGGGTTGACGCTGTGGAAGGTGCGCTGGCGCTCTGCCCCTTGCGCTGGCGCTCTGCCCCTTGCGCTGGCGCTCTGCACCTTGCGCTGGCGCGGTGGCCGGCTGACCGGAACGAAGTCCCGGAGGAATCTAAGTTATGAAGCGCCCGACGGCGGCACGCCGTCGTCGTCGATGTCCGGACCTTCAGCTGCGTCCTGGCTGTGGATGCCGGTATCGTGCGAAACCCAGCCTTCCGTTTCACCCTCCGCCGGAGCGTCGGTGTGGTGTCGGATGACATGCTCGGTTTTGTTTGTCGCCTTCATTACGGATACTCCCTGTCCTTGCATGGACTGCTTCCGTGAGTGCATCCAAGTCTACGCCGAGGCGCGCCCGTTGTGGGCTCCGCTCTGCGCGGAATACTGTCCACATACGCCCATGAACGGCTCTCGCAAGGCGGGGGCGTGGCATAGGCTGAAGCAAGCAGTTCCCCGTGAAACGACTAACTGCCAAGGAGATGTGAAGATGCCCAAGCGCCCCAACCCGGCGGTGAAGATCGCCCAGGAAACAGCCCACAACGCAGTGTTTGACGCCGAAGGCAACGCCAAGCCCGGAGTGCACAATGTGCTTCTGAGGGCTGTCGAAGTCCAGCGACCCCTGGTCCTGGCCAACCTTCGCAGGCTTCAACGCAGGCACCCCCATGATTCACCGGCGCAGCTGGCCGCCAAACTGGAGCGCCACTACCTGCTGGCCATCTCCGGCGGGGGTGCAGCGGTGGGCGCCACCGCCGTCGTGCCTGGTATCGGAACCGCGGCATCGCTGGGACTTTCCGCGCTCGCAACCGTGGGCTTCCTGGAGACCACCGCGCTGTATGCGTCGTCATTGGCGGAGTTGCACGGCATCCGGCTGACTGACCCTGTCCGCGCGCAGACCATGGTCATGGCCATCATGCTAGGCGAGGAAGGCACGTCCATGCTGGGTGCCCTGAGCGGGCAGTCGCTGGGGCGCAGCAAGGGCGTGACCAATGCGTGGGGTCGGACGCTTACCAAGAAAATTCCCGGAAGTGGCTTCGGTGTCATCCGCGATTCCATCCAACGCGCGTTCCTGAAGAACCTCCTCAAGCGGCAAGGGACCGCGTTCCTGGGCCGCGCTCTGCCGTTCGGCGTCGGCGCGGTGGTAGGTGGTGCAGGCAACCTGATGATGGGCCGTGCAGTGGTGTCCACTGCCAAGGAAGCGTTCGGCCCGCTGCCGGACACTGTTCCTGGCGAACTGCTTCCGAACGCTCCAAAGAATGTTTTGAACAACCCAACGCTGGAAGGCGGTAACAGTGGACCTGAACGCTGACCTCGGGGAGTCTTTCGGCTCTTGGACCATGGGAGACGACGCCTCGATGTTCCGCATCGTGAGCAGCGCCAACGTGGCCTGCGGCTTCCACGCCGGTGATCCCCTCACCATGCTGGACAGCTGCCGTGCGGCGTTCGAACTGGATGTCCGTGTCGGTGCCCATGTGGGCTACCGGGACCTCGCAGGCTTCGGCCGGCGCTCACTGGACATGACCTTTGACGAGTTGTTCGGCGACGTTCTCTACCAACTTGGCGCCCTGGACGGCATGGCCCACGCGGTGGGAGCATCGGTGGATTACGTGAAGCCCCACGGTGCGCTCTACAACAGGATCGTCCGGGACGCTGAGCAGGCAGAAGCCGTAGTGGCTGCCGTGCACGCTTACGATCCCGGGCTGCCCGTGCTTGGCCTGCCGGGATCGGCGTGGCTGACGCTCGCCGAGGAATCCGGGCACCCGGTGTTCCGCGAAGCGTTCGTGGACCGGGCCTACCTACCGGACGGAACACTGGTGCCCCGCACCCAGGAAGGCGCCGTCCTGCAGGACCCGGCAGCCGTCGTGGCCCAGGCCGTGCGGCTGGCAACGCGCAAGGAAGTGCTGGCCATCGATGGAACCGTGGTGCCAGTACAGGCTGACTCGTTGTGCATCCACGGCGATACGCCCGGTGCGGTGAACATGGCTGCTGCGGTGAGGGAAGGCCTTGAACAGGCCGGCGTCCAGATCGAAGCGTTCGCTTAACTCTGTGTTCGGGGAGGCCTGATGGGTGCGGTAGTGGTGGAGCCGGGATCGAGCTCCATGGTTCTCGGTCCTGAGCAAGTACTGGACCGCGCGTCCATGCATCTGGCCAATGGCCTGCTGGGTAACCCGGACTCTGCAGCCGGACTTGAGGTGCTGTTGGGCGGGCTGAAGCTGAGATTCGTGTCGGGCTCGGCCGTTGCGGTCACCGGCGCCGAAGGCATGGTGACGCTCAACGGCACCGAACTTCCTCTGAACAAAGCCGTTCGCGTCCCACCGGGAGCAGTGCTCGAGCTTGGCCCTGCCATGTTTGGTATTCGCTATTACCTGGCGGTCCAAGGCGGAATATCTGCGCAGGGAGAGGCCGCGCAAGGAGAGGCAATAAGCGCCGGAGCGGCCCTGACCTTCGGGCGGCCCAATAATCATGGTTCCCCGGAGGTGAACCACCCTGCCCGGCGCGCTTTGGACCCCGAACGTCCAGTGGTTGCGAGGGTTTCGCGCGGGCCTCAGGCGCAGAATGACGACGCCGGCACGTGGCTTCGGTTGACCAGCGAACCGTGGATTCTCTCGCCCGAGTCGGACCGCGCAGGCGCGCGGCTGGTGGGCCGGCCGCTTGACGTGACCTCCGCTCCAATACCCCAAGCTCAACCGCTGGTATCAGGCTCTGTCCTGTTGCCGTCGTCGGGCCTGCCGGTCATCGCCTTGGCTGGCCACCCGGACACTTCGCAGTCGCCGGTGATCGCCGTGGTGCGCGATGAAGACCTTGACGTGCTCGGTCAAGCGAGGCCGGGGCAGATGGTGCATCTGCTGGGCTGAGCCGACAAGGAACGCTGTGATGCGGCGCCAATCATTAACTGAGTCAATACAGTGCGAATCGCAGGGGCCGATTTTCTCAAGAATGACACTTCATGAGAAACTCAGCCCCTGTGTTTCTCAGCTAGCCGCTGCAGTTGCCAGGAATGCACATCGGCCATCCAATACAGGGGTGCCGCCGGGCCTACGCGTGGGTCCTGCGGATCACGGCCATCCTGCAGGGCCTGCACATACGCCCGATCCAAGCTGATGCGTTCCAGCAATTGCTCACTTCCGCCCACCGAACCGTGTCCGGGGACCACGGCAAAAACATCGCCGGCCGCGGCTTCAAACTGCTGCAACGCTTCGAGGTAGTCAGAGAGCGGATCAGCCGCCTCCAGGTCGAGGAACGGTATCAGGGTGTCCGAAAGCATGTCACCGGCCACGAGGACGCCGCTTTCTTCGACCAAGAGTCCTGCGTGGCCTGGGGCGTGGGCTTGATGCTCCAGAACGCGAACTGTGGGTCCATCCCAGGGAATCTCATCCGCCCCGGCGCGTAAGCCGGTGATGAGCCCCAGCAGATCCATCGGAATCTGCTCGGCATACTCCGGCGGCAGTCCCTCAGCCACTTGGTCCGTCCAGTCCGGCTGGGACAGGACACCCCGGATGGACGCCGCGCAGCGCGCTGTGCCATACCGCGGCGGATCACCGAAGTCCGGGTGCCACAGCACGTGATCCCAATCAGGGTGCGTGGAGAATCCTGCCACCACCGGTTGGCCCAACCGCTGAAGGTCCTCAGCGATGCCCGCCATCTCGTTGACCGTGATGCCGGGGTCGATCAGCAACACTCCGTCCCGGCCCTGTACCACCGTGCAGTTGCTCTGGATGAACTCGCTCTCGTGAACCAGAACGCCTTCAGCGACTTGCTTCAGCATGGCTGTGACTCCCGTTAGAGTTTCTGCGCCAGCATGACCAGGATCCCGCTGGGACCGCGAAGATACGTCAACTTGTAAACGTCCTGATAGTTCGCCACACCGCGGAGCGGGTGGCATCCGTGCTTGGCGGCGATCTCAAGGGCGTGGTCGATGTCGTCAACCGAGAACGCGACGCGGTGCATTCCGATCTCGTTGGGAAGGGTTGGGTTCGTTTCGATCGCGTCAGGGTGGATGTACTCGAAGAGCTCAAGCTGGCCATTGCCATCCGGGGTTTGGAGCACCGCGATTTTTGCGTGGTTGCCATCCAGCCCCACAGCGGTGTCGGCCCACTCACCACTGACGGTGTCCCGGCCCACGACCGTGAGGCCCAGATCCGTAAAGAAGGCGACGGTTTCTTCGAGATCCCGGACTGCGATACCGACGTTCTCAAGTTTGATAGGCATGCGTTTGAAGGTACCAAGGGGGACTGAATAGCTCTAGCGTCTAGCCAAACAGCAGATGCGCCACGGTGAAGATCGCCAACCCGGCCAGCGCGCCCACCACGGTTCCGTTGATGCGGATGTACTGGAGATCCTTGCCCACCTGAAGCTCGATCTTCTGGGACGTTTCCTCGGCATCCCAGCGGGCTACGGTATCGGAGATGACGCCGGCGATGTCCGAACGGTACGTGTTCACCAGGTACCCGGCGGCATCGCCAATCCAGGTGTTGATCTTGCCGGCCAATTCGTCGTCGTTGACCAGGCGCGTACCGAAGTCACGGACGGCGTTCTTGAAACGCTGGCTCAGTTCGCTGTTGGGATCGTCGACGGCGTTGAGCAGCGCATTCTTCACCGTTCCCCATGTGCGGGACGCCAGTTCGCGGACCTCGGGGTCGCCGAGGATTTGGGCCTTGATGGATTCGGCGCGCTCGATCATGGCGGGATCGTGTTGCAGGTCCTGGGCAAGATCAGTGAGGTAGGCGTCGATTGACTGCCTCACCTGGTGGTTCTGGTCCGCCTGTACTGCTCGAACAAATTTGGAGAGTTCCACGTACACGCGGTCACCCACCAGGCCATCCACGAACGTCGGCACCCACAGAGGGGAGCGATCCGAGACGAGCCTGTTCACAGTTGCGTGGTTGGCATCTACCCAGTCGGCTGCACGGTCAACCAGGAGGTCAACCAGGGTGTGGTGGTGGCCGTCGGCGAAGATCCGTTCGGCCATCCGGCCTACAGGCGGTCCCCACGGCGGGGTGAGCAGGTGCTTGCGGACCATGCCTTCGATGACAGCCTGCACGTCGTCGTCGTTCAGTACCGTGAAGGCGCCTCGAATCACCGCGCCGCCTTCCTTGGCCACGCGCTCTGCACCGCCTGGGGCCGACAACCACCGGCCTGCCTTGCGGGCAATGTCGATGCTCGCCAACTTGTCCTGCACAACCTCCTGGGACAGGAAGTTGCTCTCCACGAAGTCGCTGAGCGATTCACCGATCTGGTCCTTGCGACGCGGAATGATTGCTGTGTGGGGGATTTTCAGACCCATGGGGTACTTGAACAGTGCGGTGACAGCGAACCAGTCGGCCAGTGCGCCCACCATGCCGCCTTCGGCCGCCGCCCGGACGTATTCCAGCCACGGGTACTGCTTCTGGAACGCGAACGCCACCGTGAAGATCACCGCCATCGCGATCAGCAGCGCCAGGGCCAACCGTTTCATGCGGAGCAACGCTGCCGCTTTTTCCATGTCGCCAGCGGACAGTTCGACGACGGCGGAACGGCCGCGTGCGGGTGCGGAACCTGCCGTGGAATTGGGGTTGGTGACGTCTTCGGTTGGGATTTGTTCAGAGTTCACCTGCATTAGCCCAGCGTAGCCCCCGAGCGTCCAGCAGGGTGGGCTAACGTGTCTGCATGACTAGCGACGACTTCGCCCCGAGCCGGCCCAAGGTCTACGCCCACCGCGGCGCCAGTGCCGCCTTTGCCGAGCACACCCGTGCCGCCTATCTGAAGGCCATTGCCGATGGTGCCGACGGTGTGGAATGCGATGTGCACCTTACCCGGGACCAGCATCTTGTCCTGCTGCACGACGCCGATCTGGACCGCACCTCCACCGGCACTGGTCCGGTTGGTGAGCACACCCTTGAGGAGCTCCGTGCTTTGGACTTTTCTTCATGGAAGGGCGCCCGCATTCCCGAAGCCTACGGGGGAGTGTCTGATCAGTTCCTGACGTTGCCCGACTTGCTGGACATCCTGCGGGGAGCTGGACGCGAGATTGGCCTGGCCATTGAACTCAAGCACCCGAGTCCCTATGGCCTCAAGCTCGAGGAGCGCGTGCTGGCCCTGCTTCATGAGGAAGGGTGGACGCCGGAGGAGTCCCGGCTGGATAACATCCTGGTTTCCTTCATGAGCTTCGACTCGGACTCGGTGCAACGCCTTTTGGAGACCGTTCCCGGAAAGCACATCTGCCAGTTGGTGGACAACTTCACCGCGAAGGAGATCCGCCAGGAGTTCGGTCTGGGCTTCTTCACCGGCGGGGCGGTGGCCAACGTCTTGAGGGCAACTCAACTGGATGCCGAACGCGTCCTGGATGAAGGTCAGGTAGGAATTGCCGGCCCTGGCATTGAATACGTCAGGGAGCATGCACGCAACGTTCAGCGCTGGTTGGAGGCTGGCCGGATCTTCCGGGTGTGGACCGTTGATTCGGAGAAGGACGTGGCCCTGTGCCAAGGCCTGGGCATCCATGAAATCACCACCAACAAGCCGGCGCAGGTGCTGGCGCAGCTGATGGTGTCCAACTAGGTCAACGTGGGCTCGGCTTTGGGGGTCACCTTGCTTGTGATTGAGTGGTCTCATGTCTTTTCGCTGGTCAGCACAAGCAACCCAAACCACCTCCGCAGTCGCTTTGAGCGCCCTGCTTCTGGCCAGCGCCGCGAAGCACTTCCGTACGCCCACGTTCTATTTCCCGGTGGTTCCGGATTACTTGTGCCGCAAGGATGAGCCTGGCAGCCGTCCGAACGGCCCGCTGGCAGTCATGTCCCGCGAGGAATGGGTTGCGTCGTCGGGACTGCTTGAGGTGACTGCCGCCGTCGGACTTCTGATCCCTGCTACCCGTAAGGTTGCTGCGGACGCTACTACGGCGATGTTCGCTGCATTCCTTGCGGGGCATATAGATGCCTTGCGACGCGCCTATGGTCCCAAGGGCTCAGCCGCGGAACGACGCATCCACACCGTCCGCCTGCCCCTTCAGATTCCGCTCATCCTCTGGTCCTGGAGCCTGCGGAAATGAGCGGCAGCCCTGCCGCTACGAGACTCAGGGAATCTCCGGCATTCAAAGTGGCGCTGTCCCTGAGCATTGCCACGGGCCTGTACGGCGTGTCCTTCGGTGCCTTGTCCGTGGCGTCCGGTTTCGATTTCTGGCAAACCATGGTGTTGAGCCTCCTCCTGTTCAGCGGAGGTTCGCAGTTCGCCTTCATCGGCGTAGTGGCCGGAGGCGGCTCCGGGGTGGCGGCGATGACAGCCAGTGCGCTGCTGGGTCTCCGCAACGGCATATATGGCATGCAGATCAATGCAATGCTTCGCCCCGGAGGGTGGAAGCGTTACCTTTCCGCGCATGTAACCATCGATGAATCAACGGCGACGGCGTCCGGCCAGTCGGATCCCGACGAGCAACGTCGCGGCTTCTGGACAGCCGGAATAGGCATATTCATCCTGTGGAATATTTTCACCGCCATTGGTGCTCTGGCCGGCGATGCCATGGGTGATCCCAAGCAGTGGGGTTTGGATGGCGCTGCCGTTGCGGCGTTCCTGGCTCTGCTGTGGCCGCGACTGAAGGGCCGCGAACCCTGGGCCATCGCCGCCGCCTGTGCACTGGCCACCATCCTGGCCGTGCCGTTTGTTCCCTCCGGAGTTCCCATCCTGGTGGCCGCCGTAGTGGCAGGCGTCATTGGCTGGTTCAGCCACGCACGCATGGATGAAGGACTGGAACCGGACGTCGATCCCTACGCGGAGAAGCACCAGCGCGGACACGGAGGCAAGAAATGAACCTCTGGCTGTGGATCCTCATTGCGTGTGTGCTGGCGTATCTGACCAAGCTGGTGGGCTATTTCGTGCCGGCCAAGCTGCTGGAAAGCCCGAGGATCATGCACGTCGCCGGCACCATGACCATTGGCCTGCTGGCGTCCTTGACCGTGGTGAACGCCGTCGCGTCAGGGCAAGGCTTGGTCATCGACGCCCGCATCGGCGCCCTGGTTGCTGCCGCCGTCGCACTGTGGCTGCGCGCGCCGTTCCTCGTGGTGGTGATTTCAGGCGCAGCGGCTGCAGCATTGCTTCGGCTGCTGGGTTGGGGCTAAGAACTACACGGCCTCAGTAAACGTCATCCCCGGGATGCCCGACTGCTCCGGCAGCGGCCGGGAGGGGCGCTCCGTCCGGATGGCATCCTCGATCAGCGCCACAGGACGCTTCCATGCTTCAGATCCCGGCTCCATGGTGTCCACGGAACCGATGAGCATGGCCACCAAACGGACCATGTCCTCGATGGTGATGTCGCGTCGCAGGGAGCCTTGCCCCTGGCCGCGCTCCAGGAGAGTGGCCATGGAGCCGATGAGGCCACCGGTGATGCCCACCAGGAGTCCGCGTCGTCCCGCGACGGCGTCCAGAAGGTTCGCGTCGTCGCTGGCAACCTTCATCACGGCGTCGATGACGTTAGTCAATCCTTCGGCGGCGTCCATGCCGTCGAGGGCAGCCTCAGCCACCGGGTCCACGTGCAACCGGAGCTGACGTGACAGTGCTGCGAGCACCAGTTGCTCTTTGTCCGAGAAGTTGCGGAACAGCGTCGCGGGGCCAACTCCAGCGGTGGCGGCGATGGTCTGAAGGGGTACCTCGGGGCCATGTTCCCGGAAGCACTGCCGTGCGGCGGTGATGATCTTGTCCACATTGCGTGCGGCGTCTGCCCTGAGGGGCTTGCGTTCAGAGGGCTGTTCCATGCTTGTCAGGGTAGCAATGGAGGCGTGCCGGCCCGTTGTTACGCGGGAGTACGTTGTTATATGACAAACCAGTACATGAAACACTGGATTTCATGTTGCTTGCATTTTCAGTCGCCCCTTCGGGCCAGCCCGCTTCCGCCGCCAACGGGGGGCCAACCCCTGACGCCTCCGTGCACGACGCCGTCGCTGCTGCGGTCAAGATTGTCCGCGAGTCCGGTCTGCCCAACCAGACGGACTCCATGTTCACCACCATCGAGGGCGAATGGGACGAGGTGTTCGACGTCGTCAAGCGCGCCACCGAGGCAGTTGGCCGCTACGGCAGCCGCGTCTCCCTGGTCATCAAGGCTGACATCCGTCCCGGGTACAGCGGTGAGCTGACCGGCAAGGTGGAGCGGCTCGAAGACGCCATTTCCGCTACGGAGTAGTTCCTTCCCCCGGGCTGCGGTGAGTGCAAGACTGGGGCCCATGATTGAACACGTGACCGAGCCCGGTTGGGTTGACGTCGAGCATTACCTGACTGACGTCGTCGTGCGTCCTGATCCTGCCCATAAGCGCGCCCTGACATCCGCCGTCGAGGCCGACATGCCGGCCATCGAAGTGGCCCCCAACGCCGGCAAGCTGCTGCGGATGCTCGTGCAGATGTCCGGTGCGAGGCGGGTGCTGGAGGTGGGAACCTTGGCCGGGTTCAGCAGCATCTGGATGGCGCAGGGACTGCCCGACGACGGCAGGATAGTTACGTGCGAATTCCTCCAGAAGCACGCGGACGTGGCGCGCGCCAACGTGGATGCCGCCGGCGTCGGACACAAGGTGGACATCAGGGTAGGTGCTGCCTTGGACACGCTTCCAACATTGGTGGGCCAGGAATCGTTCGACTTCGTGTTCATTGACGCCGACAAGGAAAACGACTCCAACTACCTCGACTGGGCCATCAGGCTGGGCCACCCGGGCACCGTGATCGTGGTGGACAACGTTATCTGGGACGGCGCCATCCTGGAGCCCGAGCGGGATGAGGTGAATGCGCCCGGAATCGTTGCCATGCTGGAAAAGATGGGCCAGGATCCGCGCCTCGATGCCACCGCCATCCAGACGGTAGGAAGCAAGGGCTGGGACGGCTTCGCGATTGCCAGGGTGCGGTAGCGGATGGATTTCACGATTCGCCCGGCAACGGTGGACGACGCCGAGGCCATGGCCCTCATGCATGTCCAGTCGTGGAAGGAGAGCTACGGGCACCTCCTGCCTCCGGAGTTCTTCGAGAAACAGGAAGCTGCGCTGCCCGACCGCATCGAACGGTACCGGGCGTTCATCGCTGCGGGGCACACCCGGATGTTGGCACACGATCCCGACGGTCACTTGGTGGGCCTCGGCGCGGCAGGCCCCGGACAGGACGAAGACGGTCCGTGCGAACGGGAGCTTTACATGCTCTACACCTTGGAGCATGTCCATGGCCGGGGTGTAGGTCAGGCGCTGGTAGATGCGCTGATCGGCGACGCGCCGGCATACTTGTGGGTGCTCGATGACAATCCCCGGGCCGAGGCTTTCTATCGTCGAAACGGTTTTGTACCGGACGGCAAACGGCAGCTCTGCGACCCTTCCTGGTACTCGCTGCCCGAACATCGGATGGTGCGTCCCGCCGTCGGGCTTTAGCGGTTTTCAGTGCGCGCAAGCTGTTCCCACAGATGATTCATATCGATATGGTGATCACGGGCGGTCTCGGTGCAGAACGCCCGGGAAGCAGGCGCCGAAATCGGAGCCTGGTTACGCCATTAGATTCTCGGGAGGAAGCATGACTAATCCAGAGCAGGATCCAAGCCAGCAGGAAGGCCCGGCAGACGGCGGCGCGGCCGGCGTCCCGGGCACACACGACGGCGGTGCTGACGGGGGCGCCGACGGTGGCGCAGACTCCGGCGCTGAAGGCCCCGCTGACGGTGGCGCAGCCGGCACCCCAGGTGTCCACGACGGCGGTGCAGACGGCGGTGCCGATGGTGGCGCTGACGGCGGTGCCGATGGTGGCGCTGACGGCGGTGCCGATGGTGGCGCTGATGGTGGTGCCGATGGTGGCGCTGATGGTGGTGCCGACGGCGGCGCTGAGCAAAAAGGCAGCTAAGTTTGAGCTCTACCAGCACTGATTTCCAAGACCTCGGCGCTGTGAAGGACGCCGGGGTCTTGGAAACACGCCTGATTGACATCGGCTATGAGAAGTTCGCCAGCGACGTCTGGGGGCGTACTGCGCTGCTCACCCGTGGTGTGGGCGACTTCTCCGATTTGTTCTCAGCCGACGCCGTCGACGAGTTGATTTCGCGTCGCGGACTGCGGACGCCTTTCCTGCGCGTCGCCAAGGGCGGCTCGACTCTTCCCGAGTCCTCGTTCACGTCGCCGGCAGGCGTTGGCGCCACTATCTCCGACCAGCTGGACGACACCCAGCTCTGGCGCAAGTTCGCCGACGGAGCCACCTTGGTTCTCCAAGCGCTGCATCGCACATGGGAGCCAGTGTCCAGCTTCAGCACGCAGCTGAGCACTGAGCTCGGACATCCCGTGCAGGCCAATGCTTACATCACTCCGCCCCAGAACCGTGGTTTCGACGACCATTACGACGTCCACGACGTCTTCGTCCTGCAGATCGAAGGAACGAAGCGCTGGATCATCCATGAGCCGGTCCATGTGGACCCGCTGCGTAGCCAGCCGTGGACCGATCGCCGCTCCGCCGTCGCCGAGGCAGCTCAAGGCAAGGCTTACATCGATACCGTCCTCGAGCCCGGCGATGTCCTCTACCTGCCGCGTGGCTGGCTGCATGCCGCCGAGGCGCAGGGGAAGGTTTCGATCCACCTCACCTTGGGAGTCCACAGCTGGACCCGCCATGCGCTGGCCGAACACCTCGCACAGGCCGCGCTTGCAGCGCTGTGCGACGATCCCGAGGTGCGCCGGTCCTTGCCGTTGGGCGTGGATGGACCTGATGAGGAGATCGCCGCTGTCCGTGAACGCCTCGCCGCAGCCGTCTTGGAGGCGGACACTACGTCCCTTTTTCATCGCACCCGGAGGGGACAGGGACGCCCGGCCCCGCTTGGTCCGGTGGCCCAACTCGCGGCTCTCGATGGCCTGGGCCCGGAGTCGCTGGTGCGGCTTCGGGAGGCATTGGAAGCGCGGCTTGAAGGATCACGCTTGACTACTCGCGTGGGCTGGCTCGACTTCCCCGAGGCAAATCTGCCCTCCGTAAGGCGCCTGCTGGACGGCGAAGCTCACCTCGCGTCTGATCTTGGCGTTGAACTGGTCGAAAGGTTGTTACGCGCTGGAGTTCTCGTCACCGCTGAACTGTGACCATCAACAGTGACAACCTCATCGCTTCCCACACCAGGCTTCTTTTGCGCGGATAGCGCCCGGATTCGCGGCGACTCGATGGCAGGCACGGCGTCACCCGGCTTGGTCTGGGTCCTCGTAGAGTACCGGGGCGGGTGGCCGCCCAACGGCTTCGACGGCCTTGATCTTGAGGCCGGGACCAAAGCCCTTGTACTCTCCGCAGCTCGGACGGCGGGTGCCCGGGTTCTCTTGGTGCGGCGGCCCGGTCCCCGCCGACGCCACGGTCCGAACAGTTGGGCCGTAGTGCGCCATCACAGCTCGGGCGCCTATCAGCAGTTGTGGGGAACGTGGGACCGGGATGAGGACCTGGCCGACATCGTTACCGCTTTGGCATCCCCCGGAAAGCCCGGATTTCCGCCGGTCATCCTGATCTGCGCTCATGGTCGGCATGACCCTTGCTGCGCGGTGCGGGGCCGGCCCGTGGGACGTGCACTGGGTGAGCGTTGGCCGGAGCTGGTCTGGGAGTGCTCCCACGTTGGCGGGGACAGGTTCGCAGCCAACGCCGTAGTGGTTCCCGACGGCGTGTACTACGGCGGGCTCGATGCCCAGTCCTCAGTCGCCACCATTGAAGAACACCTCGCCGGACGCATCCACGCAGGGTATCTGCGCGGATATACGGATCTTTCCCCACTGCAACAAGCCGCCGTCGCGGCCGTGCTCGAGCGTTTCGGTCCTGCCGGCCGCCATGACTATCTGGTCACGGAGACTTTGCACGAGGGCGACCACTGGCGTATCCACATCACCGGCAACCCGCCACACCCGGCGCATATCGATGTGGAACTGCAGCCCCGCCGCTCACCGCAGTGTCAGCTGACCTGCCTGGCGCCGGCCGAGGGCTCGGTCATGGTCTACGAACCCACGTCCATCCGCAGGACCTGACTCTTGCGGACTGCCGATACGAGACGCCAGGCTTTAGCGCGATTCAGAGTCTTCGGGCTGGTCCATGTCGAGTGGTGAGTCGATGAGGCTTGGCGGCTTGGGCACTCGGGCCAGCAGGAGGCAGACGACGGTCAGCCATGCCACTGCGACGGTCAATACCTCCGCCCACACCAATTCACCAAGCTCCATGATGTGATCTTATGGCGCAAACAGCAAAACTGTAAGCATCCTTACTACTTGTGTGACCGTTCGGAGTAATGCGGCGCTCCACTAGGCTTGAAGCATGACTCAGGCAGGGCGGAAGTAGTGGCAAAACGCGGCAGGATCAGTAAGTCGCAAAGGTCGACGGCGGGAGTCGTCGAGGTGCCCACAGGCACCCGCCCCGACGGTCCGGTGGCGGGGGTCTACTACATCGATACCGGCGACTGCGAGTTACTGCAGGACCAGGACAACTCCAACGGCTGGCTCCTGAAGATCAACGGAGTCATGAGCTCGCACATTGACCTTGCTGACCCGCTGTTCCTCGACTTCGAATACATGCGCTGGATTGCGGCGCTGGTGGAGTCGCGCTGGCCCCGGGAACAGAAACCGAAACTGCGTGCCCTGCACTTGGGCGGGGGAGCATGCTCCATGGCGCGGTACTTTCACGCCGCCTATCCGGAAGCGCGGCAGGTGGTTGTGGAGCTCGACGGGAAACTGGCCGATTATGTTCGCGGCTGGTTCGACTTGCCCAAGGCCCCCTTGCTGCGCATCCGTGTGGGCGAAGCCCGTGAGGTGACCGAGTCGCTAACGCCGGACACCCGGGACCTCATCATTCGCGATGTCTTCGCAGGAGCCCTCACGCCCCGGGCCCTGACCACCAGGGAGTTCACCGCGCATGCGGACTCGGTCCTGGCCCCGGATGGACTGTATGTGGTCAATTCCGGCGATGCACCGGACCTCAAGAACGCCCGGGCCGACGCCGCCACCATCGCAGCCACCTTCGAACACACCATGATCATTGCCGATCCCGCCATGCTCAAGGGGCGACGCTACGGCAACATGATCATGGCCGGCAGCCACGCACCGTTCGGCGACGACCCCACCCTCGCCCGCAAGCTCCTGGGAGGTGGCGTTCCCGCGCACATGTGGGACGACGCCAAAGTGCGGGCCTTCGCCCAAGGAATCCCGGTCCGGCACGATCCCGTTACTGTGGCCGCAAACGAACCTTCAGTTGCGGCTGAGTGAACTGTTCCAGGCTTCCCACAGGTGAGCGTAGCGCCCGCCGACTGCCAGCAGTTCCTGATGGGAACCCGACTCGACAATCCGCCCCTGCTCCATGACCACCACGGTGTCAGCCGAGGCTGCTTGGGACAACCGGTGCGCGATCACCACTGAGGTCCTTCCGGCCAATGCTGCTTCGGCAGCCTGATCCAGCATGTGGGCCGATCCTGTTCCGGCCTCAGCAGTAGCTTCGTCCAGAACCGCGATGGGTGGGTCTTTCAGCATCAAACGCGCAAGGGCCAATTGCTGCGCCTGCTCCGGAGTGAGCTGGTGGCCGCCGGCGCCTACGGAGGTGTCCAGTCCGTCGTCGAGCGTTTCAACCCAAGTCGCCCCAACTGTCTCCAGCACGTGCGCAAGCTCATCGGCGGACGCGTCCGGTCTGGCGAGCCTGAGGTCCTCGGCGAGTGTGCCCGAGAAGACGTGCACCTCCTGGCTGACCATGGCAATGCGCTCGTGCAGCTCCGCCGGGGCACCAGCGGCTGAGTCCAGCCCGCCCACCCATGCTGTTCCGCTGTGGGGGTGTTCCAAGCCCATGATGACTTTGGCGAGGGTGGTCTTGCCGGCGCCTGAGGTGCCCACAATGGCCACTCGCTCTCCGGGTTGCACCGTGAGGGAGACGCCGTGGAGCGCGGGCCGCTGGCCGGGGTAGGCGAAGGTGACGTCGTCCAGGACGATGCCGGCATCAGCGGCCGCTGGCGAGGGCCGGGCAGTGGTTCGCCCCGCAGACATGGTGAGCCCGAACATCCTGCCCAATCCGGCTGCGGCTTTTTGAAGCTCATCGAACTGCCCCAGAACCAGCCCGATCGGATCGAAGAGCCGGTAGAAGTACAGTGCTGCTGCCGTCGCCGCGCCGATGGTGACGGCGCCCTCGGCGTGGAGCCAGAACCCCACCACCAGGACCGCGGACAAACCGATGAGTTCGGCCAAGTTGAGGCGGTTGTAGAAGCGGGTCAGGTAACCCACCCCGCGCATCGAATGGCCGATGTTTTCGTGGGAGGCTGCCGCCACAAGATCCGCATGCCGCGACCCGAGGCCCAACGCCACAACGGACGGCGAACCATGCACGGTCTCGATGATCTGCTCGGTCCGGTTGGCCTCGGTGATCCGCACGGTCCGGTAGATGGGCGCGGTTCGCTTGAGGAACCATCGCAGGGTGAAGACCTGCAGCGGCGCCGCAACGAGTACGGCAACTGCGAAGCGCCAGTCGATCACGCCCAGACCCAGCAGCGTCACGGCGATGGTGAAGGCGGCGCTGGTGAACGCCGGAAGCACGCCCGAGATGGCCTCGCTGACGGCTTCAACGTCGCCGGACACGCGGGCCACGACGTCGCCGATGCCCGCCTTTTCCAGCTGGGCGAGCGGCTTCCGGGCGGCGGCGGCAAACACTTCCTCGCGCAGTCCGGCGAGGGCTTCCTCGCAGATCCGCGCCAGCAGGTTCTGGCCCAGAATGCCCAGGAGGGCGCCGAGTCCACCAGCAACCAGCAGCCCGATTGCCAGCCAGAGCAGGGACAAGACGTCCCCGCCCGAGGCCGCGATGTTGACCATCACGCCCAGAAGTGCCGGGGCCGCCAAGCCGCAACAGGACGCCGCCAGCAACACCACGATGGTCAGGGTGAGCCTGCCCGGGTGTTGCGCCAGCAGGCGCCACATTGCCTTCCGGGTCTCGCGTGGCGTGGCAATGGGCAGGATTTCCGCGCTCATGAGCCCACCACCTCACGGTAGCTGGCGGACGTGGCAAGAAGCTCCCGGTGCGTACCGGTTGCAGGCGGCCCATCAGCTCCGCCCATCACCACCCGATGGCAAATGGCCAGCAGAGTGGGACTCGTTGTCACCAACACCAGGGCCTTGTCCGGGAAGTTCCGCAAGCCATCAGCGATCACCGCTTCGGTGGCGGTATCGACGGCGGTAGTGGGGTCGTGCAGCACCAGAACCGGTTGCTTTTGGTGCAGCGAGCGGCCGAGCACCAGTCGCTGCCGCTGGCCTCCGGAGAGACTCTGGCCGTGCCCTGTGAGAACAGTTTCCGTGCCTTCCGGCAGTTGCGAGACGAAGTCCCCGACGGCGGCGGCCGCCAGGGCGCGTTCCTCCAGTTCGGTGCTGGATACTGCCACGTTTTCGCGGACACTGCCGCGGAACAGGACACCATCGTGGCTGTCGGCAAAGACCCGTGAACGGACGTGGTGGGGATCAAGGTGGGCGGCGTCGCGGCCATCGATGGATATCAGACCCGGGGGAGCCGGTGTGCGGAAGCCGAGAGTGTCAACCAGTTTCCGCGCGTGGTCTCCGTCCGGAAGTACGACGCCAACGATTTCGCCGATTGACGCAGTGAAGGGCGGGAATGCGCTGTTGTCTGCGTTGCCGCTGAGTTCGAGCAGCGGCGCTGGTTCCCCGTATGGAGCTGGTTCCGCCGGGGAGGTGAGTGTTGCTGCTGAGCCAGCTGCCGCCGTCGTACGTTCTTCCGCGTCCGGGGCGGGTACGGCGTCCGGTTCCTCGAGCAGGACTGCGATGCGTGCTGCCGAGGCGCGTTTGCGTGCCAGTTCCACACTGAGGAAGCCCAGCGACGCCATGGGGCCCTGAACGAACTGGGCCACGCCAACAACGGCCACCAGTTCCCCCACCGTGATGGTTCCTTGGACGGCGAACCAAGCTGCGAAGAAGGCTATACCGGCCAGGAACGCTGCGGACAAGGCCGTGCTGGCTCCTGTGTAAGCGGACTTGGCGCGGATGGCTTTCAGGGCCGAAGCGAGGGATTCCCGGCTCGCTGCGCGGTAGCGCTCGATGGCTGCATCCTCGGCGCCAAGGCCCTTGAGGGGGCGTGAGCCGGTGATGAAATCGGTGGCCAAGGCGCCGGCGCGGGCCGCCGTGGACTGCTCCATGTCGCTGCGGTTTTCGAGCGGTTTGGTGAGCCGGTGCATCACCAGCAGCATGACCGGGGTTGCCAAGAGAACGGCAAGGCCCAGGGGCACCGAGATCAGCAGGAGGGTAACGGCCGAGGTGATCACGCCGGCCGCTGCAGCCAGACCGCCGCTGATCAGCCAGGACAGCCCGGCCACCCTGTCGGCGTCGGAAGAAGCAATGGCCACGATTTCGCCGGGTGCTCGTCGGGCCGCCATACCGCGGTGGTGAAGCGTCCGTTCCACCACCAGTTGCCGGAGGTCATGAGAGCCGTAATTGAAGGATCGCTCAGTGGCCAGGGTGCCGAGACGCCACGACAAAGCGAGCACAACGAACACCACAGCCAAGGCGCCCAGCCATCCGAGGAGCGCGCCGGCGTCGTTCGGTTGAATGGCGTTGTCCACCGCGGCGCCGATGGTTGCCGGCACCAAAGCCTCGCTGACCTGGTGCAGGGCGAGTCCCGCGCAGCCCACCAGCAACAGCTTCCAGCGGCGATTGGCGAACAAAGTGAAGGTGAAGAGACGGGAGACGGTCCAGGGTGCTGGCTTGTTACGTCCGGGCGGGCAGGACGGAATGGCGGAACTGGAGGGCATGCTTACCATAGTAAGGCTCACCTAACTTCGAGAAGGCCAGATGACCCGCCAAGCTATATCGCAATCCGGACAGACCGCGCCAGCTTCGGAAATCCAGGTGGACGCTTCTGTGGAGGGCGAGACGATGTCGCAGGACTATGGCGTTTACACGGGATATTTCGAGTGCGCGACGCCGGCGACGTGGACTGAACATGTCCACGATACCCATGAGCTGCTCTGGGGTGCCCGCGGAGTGCTGACGGTGGAGGCCGGCGGAGGCTTCTTTGCTGTCCCGGCCACCCTCGGGTTGTGGATTCCCGCAGGGGTGGTTCATGCGGTGAAATCCACGCAGGGGACCGACTTCTACTGCTCGCACATATCTACGCAGCTCGCCCCGCAGCTGACAAGCCGGACAGTGGCGGTTACTGTGCCCACGGCCGCTCAGGAGCTGCTACGCCACATGAGCAACTTCGACATGGACGATTCCATCAGGAAACGTTCGGAGCAAGTTGTACTGGGACTGTTGGATGTAGTGGATGCCAGGCCGATGCTGTTGCCGATGCCCTCCGACCCTCGCCTGGAGCTCATTGCCCGGGCCCTCCTGGATGATCCTGCCCTGGACCGTTCACTGGAGGAGTGGAGCGTTCACGTTTCCATCAGTGTCCGCAACTTGTCCCGCCTCTTCCACAAGGAAACGGGGATGACGTTTGCCCAGTGGCGCATCCACGCCCGGGTGCGGGTTGCCCTGGGTTTACTGGCCGCCGGCTACCCGGTTTCCTCGGTCAGCAGGAGGGTGGGTTACAACAACCCGAGCGCCTTCGTGCAGGTGTTCCGAAAGGTGATGGGGCACACTCCCGGCTGGTACGTGTCCTCGCTTAAGGCCGGAAACCGCCATTCTTTGGCCGGTTCCGAGTAGAATCCAGGGGCTTCTCAGCCCCTTCCGTTGTTAGGGTAGGTATACCTAACTTCGGCGGCCCGTCGAGATACCTGCGGCCGCTACCGGGAGCTCTCCGTCTCCCCTGAGAATCAAGAGGACCGCAGTGATTTCACGCTCTAAAACCATGTCTGCCGCCGTTGCGGCCCTGGCCTCCGCAGCCCTGCTCCTGAGTGGCTGCGCCACCACTGACGCCAGCGCCACCACCAAATCCGAAACGCGGACGGTCCAAAGTGAGGTCAAGGAAGTAGTCATGCCGGCCGAGCCGAAGAAGGCCCTGGGCATGTACACCACGGACCTGGACATGTTGATCACGCTCGGCATACCACTCGCAAGCCAGCAGCCCATCCGGGACAGCGGATACACGGGCTTCCCGTACTTCTTCGACCAAGATGCACTCAAGGGCATCACCCCATTCACCAACTACCCGGAGTTCAACTTTGAGGCCATCCTCAAAGCACAGCCGGACGTGATCCTGAACGGCCTGGGCTACGAAAAGGAGCTTGACGCCAAGCTCTCCGACATCGCCCCCACCTACACTTTCAACGGCTTCGACGGCAGCGACTGGCGCACCAAGTTCAAGACCGTAGCCGAGGCTTTCGGCAAGACCGACCAGTACCAAGCCTGGATGGATAAGTACCAGGCAAAGGTTGACGACGTGAAGAAGCGCCTGGCCGATGCCGGCAAGAGCAACCTGGTGATTGGCCCGGTGGACTACTACGAAGACCAAGTTTCGGTCAGTTGCTACGGGACGCCGTGTCTGGTCATCAAGGACCTGGGCCTGAAGGTTTCCCCACTAGCCGACGGCGAAGGTGTGAAGCTCAGTGCCGAGCAGCTCCAACAGCTCAACGGAATCGACGCCATCATCACCACCGAGGTTCCCGAGAAGGACGGCGCAAACCCGGACGCCTTCGCTCCGCTGGCCAACAACAAACTGTGGACCTCGCTGCCGTTCGTGGCCAACAAGCAGATCCACACCTACGACCTCGAAATGATCTACGGCTCCCCGAGCGGCCAGTATGCCCTGCTGGAGAAGTTTGAAAAGGCGCTCCTATCATGATGCGGATCTACCGCGCCGAGGTCATTTCCACACTGCTGCTCACCCCCGGAATGATCCGGATTACCTTTGGCGGTCCGGGGCTGGCCGGCTTCGACACCACTGGAGTCGGGGACGAATACCTTCGCGTGTTCTTGCCGGATCCGGGCTGCCATGAGGCCCGCCTGCCCATCTCCACCGGGGACTCGTGGGACTGGTCGCCTGGCGTCGAACCGTCCGCCATGCGGACGTACACGGTCCGCGCGGTGGACGCCGGCGCAGGCACCGTGGACATTGACTTCGTGGTTCACGACGGCGGATTGGCAGCTTCCTGGGCCGGGCGCGCCCAAGCTGGCGACGTCGTCGGACTTAACTCTCCAACCGGACTGTATGAACCGCCGGCCGGGCTGCAGTGGCAGATCCTGCTCGCCGACGCCACGGGCCTCCCGGCCGTCGCACGGCTCGTTGAGCAGAGTCCGCCGGGTGTCCGGACGCGGGTCCTGATCGAAGTGGAGGATCCGTCGCACCAGCAGGAACTTACCCTTGGCGCCGGAACCGAGGTTGCCTGGATTTACGGTGGGAACGGCCACAGCCAATCCCGTTTGGACGAGGTTCTGCGCTCCATGGAATTGCCTGGCGGCGTGGGCTACATCTGGGTCGCCGGCGAAACCAAGGTATTGCGCGGGATCCGCAAGTACCTCCGGCATGACAAGAAGCTCAAGCCCGAGTCCTACAAGCTGATTGGCTACTGGACGGACAAGAGCGAAGCCTGGGAAGAGCGCTGGGAAAATCTCGACGCCCAAACGCGCCGCTGGTTTGACGAACTGTGGTCCAACGAGAAGTGGGATCGCGAGGAAATCGTGGACCTTCAGGACGCCAAGTTCGAATTGCTGGGCCTCTAAATGGCGTCCGGGACCATGGCGCCGCGCTCGGCAACTGCAGCGGCGGTCGAGCTGCCAGACGCGGTGCCGGTTGCCGGGGACTCCCCGCCACCCTCGGCGTCGGCAGGGTTGGTGGCCGTGAACCGGTACCGCCTGCTGGGATTGCTCACAGCACTCGCCGCGCTGGCCCTGGTCCTGTGGCTGAGCCTGGTGGTGGGGTCCAAGGACGTTGACTTGGCCGCTCTCTGGCCCGCGATCACTGCCTACGATGGCTCGCCGGAACACGTCATCATCCACGATCTCCGCCTGCCACGGACTGTCACTGGCGTGGTGGTCGCGGTTGCCCTCGGCTTGTCCGGGGCACTCATCCAGGCGTTGACCCGCAACCCGTTGGCGGACCCCGGCATCCTGGGCGTCAACGCGGGCGCGGGGTTCTCCGTGGTCCTTGGAGTGGCGATCTTCGGCGTCACCAGCATCCAGGAGTACATCTGGTTCTCCTTCGCGGGTGCAGTGGTGGCCACTGTGGCTGTGTACTTCATTGGTTCACGGGGGAGGGGCGGCGCAACCCCGCTCCGCCTCACCCTTGCCGGAGTTGCCCTCGGGGCAGTCCTGGGCGGGATATCGTCCGGCATCACGCTGCTTCGCCCGGCCGTTTTTGACAGCATGCGCAGTTGGAGCGCCGGCACCCTCAGCAACCGTACGTGGGAGATCTTCACCACCGTGGCGCCGTTCATCCTTGTTGGAACGCTCATCGCCCTTGCCATGGCCCGGCCCTTGAACGCCGTGGCCATGGGCGACGACACCGCCAAGTCACTCGGGGCCAACATTGTGAGCACCCGCGTCTGGACCATCGTTTCAGTGACCCTGCTCTGCGGCGCCGCGACCGCAGCCGCGGGCCCCATCGGATTCGTGGGGCTCATGGTCCCGCACGTTGCCCGATGGATTGTTGGTCCGGACCAGCGATGGATCCTGGCCTACACGCTGGTGCTGTCTCCCGTGCTGCTGTTGATGTCCGACATCCTGGGGCGCCTTGTTCTCCGTCCCGGCGAGATGCAGGTTGGAATCATCACCGCATTTGTTGGCGCGCCCGTCCTCATCTGGCTCATCCGACGCCGGAAAGTGAGCACCTTGTGATTTCGGTTGAGTCAGCTACCCCGGTTGAGCAAGCGGCGCCCGTTGACTTTGGCAGGCGGACCCTCTCCGTCCGCCGCTTCGGCGGGCGCGTCTCACTCCGCATCGACGTCCGCACCCTGATTGTCACCGCCGTCCTCGTCGCCGCCGCCCTGGCGCTCGCCGTCGTCGCCCTTGGCCTGGGCGAGTTCAGCGTGGCGGTACCGGACGTTGTTTCTGCGCTGCTGGGCCAATCCGGCGGCGCCGTGCACATGGTGGTGGTGGAGTGGAGATTGCCCCGCGTCCTCCTGGCCCTGTTATTGGGGGCGGCCATGGGGGTTAGCGGGGCAATCTTCCAGTCGCTGACCCGAAACGCACTGGGAAGTCCGGACGTGATCGGCTTCAACACCGGTGCATACACCGGCGCGCTGGTGGTCATCCTGCTGATGGGCGGCGGTTACTACGCGGTGTCTGTCGGTGCGTTGGTGGGTGGGCTGGTGACGGCGGCGCTCGTGTACGTATTCGCTTACAAGAAGGGCATCCAGGGTTTCCGGCTCATCATCGCCGGCATCGCTATGAGCGCCATGTTGGCGTCGGTGAACACCTTCATGATCCTCAAAGCCTCCCTGGAACAGGCCATGTCCGCGGCCGTCTGGGGCGCTGGTTCCCTGAACAAAGTTTCGTGGGATCAGGTGTTGCCTGTGGTGGTCATCTTCATGGCGCTGCTGGCTGCGTTGTCTTTCTACGGCAGGCGGCTGGGCCTGTTGGAAATGGGCGACGACGCCGCCCGGGCCTTGGGCGTTCGGCTGGAAGGCTCGCGGCTGGTCCTCGCAGTGGTGGGCGTGGCTTTGACGGCAATGGTCACCGCTGCTGCCGGCCCCATCGCGTTTGTTTCCTTGGCCGCCCCTCAACTTGCTCGGCGACTGACCCGGTCCGCTTCTGTGGCAATGGTTCCATCGGCCGCCATGGGTGCGTTCCTGCTGGTGGCCAGCGACATCGTGGCCCAGAACCTTTTCGCGCCCGTCCAACTGCCCGTGGGTGTAGTGACCGTCAGCATCGGTGGGTGCTACCTCGTGTGGCTCCTTGCCCGTGAGGTGAAGCGGCAATGAGTGACGACTTGAAGGAGATTGCAATGACTAACGTGTTGGTTGAACCGGGATCGGCAGGCTCGCGGCCTTCCCGGGTCCGCTCTGGCGTGGGTTCGCGCCTCAGGGCCGATAATGTGAGCCTCGGATACGCTGGCCGCACGGTGTCCTCGGCGCTCGATGTCCGCATTCCCGACGGCGAGTTCACGGTGATCGTGGGCCCGAATGCCTGCGGTAAGTCAACACTGTTGCGGGCGTTGTCCCGGTTGCTGGAACCTTCCTCCGGTTCCGTTGTGTTGGACGGCAAGAACATTTCGTCCTACGGAGCCAAGGAAGTCGCCCGGCGTCTCGGTTTGTTGCCGCAGACATCCATTGCGCCCGACGGAATCACCGTGGCCGACCTTGTTGCCCGTGGACGCTACCCGCACCAGAAGCTGTTGCGTCAATGGTCCGAATCCGATGAAGCCGCAGTAGTTGCTGCGTTGGAGGCCACCAACGTAACGTCGCTGTCCGGTCGCTTGGTGGACGAACTCTCCGGTGGGCAGCGGCAACGCGTGTGGGTGGCCATGGTGCTGGCACAGCAAACCCCTTTATTGCTCCTGGACGAGCCCACCACGTTCCTGGATATCGCGCACCAGATCGAGCTCCTTGAGCTGTTCCGGCGGCTTAACGGCGAGGGCAATACCTTGGTGGCCGTGCTGCACGACCTCAACCACGCCTGCCGCTACGCAACGCACCTCATCGCGATGAAGGACGGCGCGGTGGTTGCCGAGGGCCGGCCCGCCGACGTGGTCACGGCCGAGTTGGTGGAGCACGTATTTGGCCTGCCGTGCGTAGTCATCGACGATCCTGTGAGCCACACGCCGCTGGTGATCCCCTTGGGGTCGTGATTTCCCCCTTGCGCTATTCCGCGCCCAGCAACTCCTCCCGACGCTGCTCCGTCTCCTCCCGCAAGGCCTGCACGACGGCGGCAACTGCGGGGCGGCGCATGGAGTCGGGGCGGAGGACCATCCAGTAGGGCAGGAGCTCCGCGAAGTCCGCTGGCAGGAGCCGCACCAAATCACTGTGCCGATCGGCCATGAAACACGGCAGGAATCCCACGCCCGCCCCGGCACGGGTAGCCTCAACATGCACGAACACATTGGTTGAACTCAGGCCGTCGCGCATGGCTGGGACCAGCCTGCGGGGAGCATCCAGGTCATCCACTTGCAGCATGGAGTCCACAAAGTACACCAGTTGGTGCTGCGTGAGTTCCTCGATGCTGGACGGCGTTCCGTTGTCTTTCAAATAGGCGCGGGACGCGTACATCCCCAGCCGGTACTCACCGAGCCGGATCGCCTCGGCCCGGTGCACCTGCGGCGTCCCCACCACCACCTCGATGTCCAGGCCCGATCGCTGTTGCAACGCCCGCCGTGTCACAGTGACGATCTCCACGCTGAGTCCCGGATGCTCCCTTCTCAAACGGGCCACGGCAGGTGCCGCGATATAGGCGCTGAAGCCATCAGTTGCGGTCATGCGTACGACGCCGGTGATGGGGTCGGGTGCGCGGTCGCTCGGTCCCAGCGCGCCCACCGCCGCTTCGATCCGTTCCGCGACCAGCACCGCTTCCGCTCCCAGCTCCGTTACCTCCCAACCACCAGCCGCGCGCGCGAGGACCCGGCCCCCCAGCGCTTTCTCCAGCGCCGCTATCCTGCGCGAAACGGTGGTGTGGTTGAGTCCCAAGGCTTGGGCCGCCGTCGTAAATTTTCCTGAACGTGAGACGGTAAGCAAGATGAGGAGGTCGTCGGGGTTCGGATTCATATCTGCAATTTTGCACATACTCAGTGCCACTTTGGTCATTGAGTGCGGAAGAATCTGCAGCAATACTCAGTGGAGCATTTCGTGTTGTGGATCACATCACGTTCAAGAGGGTCAAAGAGGACACTGAGGAGATGGATATGAGCGTAGAGCAGCGCTCCGCATCAAGAGCAGGGAAAGGCGCCGGCGAAGGTTCCGGACTCAAGAAGATCGTCGCCGCATCGATGGTGGGCACGGTGGTGGAGTGGTACGAGTTCTTCCTGTACGCCACTGCCGCCACGCTGGTTTTCGGCAAGTACTTCTTCCCGAGCACGGGCAACGAACTGGACGGCATCATCCAGGCCTTCATCACGTACGCCGTTGGTTTCGTGGCCCGTCCGCTGGGTGGCATCGTCTTCGGCCAGATCGGCGACAAGCTGGGACGCAAACCTACCCTGCAGCTGACCATCGTGATTGTGGGCGTCTCGACGTTCCTGATGGGCTGCCTCCCCGGCTTCATGGAAATCGGCTACTGGGCACCGGCCATGCTGGTTGCTCTTCGCTTCATCCAAGGCTTCGCGCTCGGTGGCGAATGGGGCGGTGCTGTCCTGCTGGTGGCTGAGCACAGCCCCAACAAGTCCCGCGGTTTCTGGTCATCCTGGCCGCAGGCAGCCGTGCCGGTGGGTAACCTCCTGGCCACGCTGGTCCTGTTCGTCATGTCCACCACACTGAGCAGCGAAGCCTTCCTCGGCTGGGGCTGGCGCGTAGCGTTCTGGCTTTCTGCAGTGATCGTGTTCGTTGGCTACTACATCCGCACCCACGTCACCGAAGCCCCGATCTTCCTCGAAGCCAAGGCACAGGTGGAGGAGTCCAAGGCCATCAGCTACGGCGTTGGCGAGGTCATCCGCAAGTACCCCAAGGGCATCCTGCAGGCCATGGGCCTCCGCTTCGCCGAGAACATCATGTACTACCTCGTGGTGAGCTTCGCGATTGTCTACCTCAAGAGCGTCCACAAGTACGACACTTCCTCGCTCCTTCTGGCGCTCCTGATCGCCCATGTGATCCACTTCCTGGTCATCCCGCAGGTGGGACGCCTGGTGGATTCGTGGGGACGCAAGCCCGTCTACCTGGTGGGCGCAATCACCGGCGCAACCTGGCCGTTCTTCGCATTCCCCATGTTCGACACCAAGAACGCCGTAGTGATTGTGCTCGCCGTGACCATCGGCCTGTGCCTCCACGCTTTCATGTACGCAGGGCAGCCGGCCATCATGTCCGAGCTCTTCCCCACCCGCATGCGCTACTCCGGTGTCTCGCTCGGCTCGCAGGTCACGTCCATCTTCGCCGGCTCACTCGCCCCGCTGCTGGCGACCCAGTGGCTCAAGGACACCGGCTCATGGGTTCCCACAGCGATCTACCTTGTAGTCGCCTGCGCCATCACCGTCGTCGCCGTTGTTTCACTCAAGGAAACCAAGGGCATCGCGCTGCAAGAGGTGGACGAGGCGGACGCAATCCGGCATGGACTGACTACGTCTTCAGCAGCGAAGGGCTAATTTGATGGACAACTCCTTGAACGGACGCAAAGCACTGGTGACCGGCGGCGCCAGCGGAATCGGGGCCGCCTGCGCCCGGGCGCTCGCCGCCCGCGGAGCGAAAGTAGTAGTGGCCGACGTCGATGCCTCCGGAGCTGCGGCGCTCGCCGATGAGCTGGGCGGCACAGCCTGGACGGTGGACCTGTTGGACGTGGACGCGCTGGCCGCCCTGAGCCTCGACTGCGACATCCTGGTCAACAACGCAGGGATCCAGAAAGTTGCGCCGATAGAGGAGTTCGAACCCGCCGAGTTCCGGCGGATCCTGGCCCTGATGCTGGAGGCCCCGTTCCTCCTCATCAGGGCCGCCCTCCCGCACATGTACGCCAACGGGTTCGGCCGGATCATCAACATCTCGTCGGTCCACGGGCTCCGCGCCTCGGCCTACAAGAGCGCGTACGTGTCCGCCAAGCACGGCCTCGAGGGACTCAGCAAGGTCACCGCCTTGGAGGGCGGCGAGCGCGGGGTCACGTCCAACTGCATCAACCCCGGGTACGTTCGGACCCCCTTGGTGGAACGCCAGATTGCCGATCAAGCCCGGCTCCACGGCATCCCCGAGGCCGAGGTTTTGGCCAAGGTGATGCTGACGGAGTCCGCGGTGAAGCGGTTGGTGGAGGTGGAGGAAGTTGCGTCGTTGGCAGCGTGGATAGCCTCCGACGACGCCGGCATGGTTACCGGTGCGAGCTACACCATGGACGGTGGATGGTCGGCTCGGTAGCCCTGCCGCGCCCACCCTTTCGCCGAGATGGCATTAACTGCCATCTCGGCGCGGGTGCGCTTCAAACGTTTGCTGCGACGCGGGCGTTTGTGGGGTTTTCCACATAGACAACTACAGGTCTGATGTTCGGCCGGGGCCCCTGGAAGAGTAGCTTTATGGGCGGAATTCGGGGATCGCAGGAGGCAGCAGTGGCTTCGCCACTGGCTTTACCAGCCCGTGTCCTGCCTTCTGCACCTCCCGGGGCGGTGGCGTCTGGAGTGGCAGTTAGCGGACGGGGCATCCGGGAGCTCATCCTTGAGCTGGGGTCACTTCAGATCACCGCCGATAGCTCGGCGCTGATTGATGAATTGCGCGATCTTGAGGACCTGAAGTCTGCCATTTCAGCCCGGCAAGCCCGGGTTGCAGTGGCGTTTGATCTGGCGCAGAGGGCCGAGCAGGCCCAGGCCGGGGTTCCCGCGGCAGAGCGTGGCATGGGCGTTGCTGCGCAGGTGGCGTTGGCACGGCGGGAATCACCGAATAAAGGATCCAGACTCTTTGGCTTTGCCAAAGCGCTTGTCACGGAGATGCCGCGAACCATGGCAGCGCTGGAGTCGGGCCAGTTGAACGAGTGGCGGGCCACGCTGCTCGTGAAGGAAACAGCCTGCCTGTCCGTTGAGGACCGGGCAGCGGTGGACGAGGAACTCGCCCCGGACGCCGGGACCTTCGATGGGACCGGAGACAAGGCCATCATCGCCGCCGCAAAAGCCGCCGCATATCGTCGTGACCCGCGGTCTGTGGCACAGCGAGCCAGCCGTGCAGCTACGGAACGTACGGTCAGCCTCCGTCCTGCGCCGGACACCATGACGTACCTCACCGCACTGCTCCCGGTCGCCCAAGGTGTGGCCGTCTATGCAGCGCTGACCCGGACAGCGGACTCCGTCCGTTCCAGCGGGGACGCGCGGACCCGCGGCCAAGTCATGGCTGACACCCTGACCGAACGCGTTACGGGCACGTCGGGTGGTGTCGCGGGCATCAACCTCAACCTCGTCATGACCGATCGCACGCTCTTTCAAGGGGACCCCGAGCCCGCGCGGCTCGAAGGCTACGGAATCGTACCCGCTGAATGGGCAAGGGCGCTTCTGGTTGAGGAACAATCCGGGTATGAGGATCAGCTTCATTGGAACCTGGAGTCCGCGGACCGCAGCGAATTGAGAGTGCTGCTCCGCCGCCTCTACACAGCTCCCCGCAGCGGCGAGCTCCTGACGATGGACTCAAAAGCACGGTTCTTCCCCCAAAAGTTGAGACGCTTCATCCACATCCGGGACAACACATGCCGTACCCCGTATTGTGACGCGCCCATCCGGCACATCGACCACGTCATTCCCTGGCATTCAGAAGGCAGCACCCACCTCAACAATGGGGCCGGGCTTTGCGAAGCCTGCAACCACACCAAGGAGAATCCGGGCTGGACCGCAAAGAGCATGCCCGGTGACGTGCACACGATCCGTGTCAGCACTCCCACCGGGCATAGCTACAAATCCAAAGCGCCACCGCTGCCGGGGCACAAGTCCACGCGCCTCAGAAACTAGACGCGGCCAGCAAACGACAGCCCGGCCAGCAAACTAGGGTGCCTTCACAATGGGCATTTGCGCGGTCTCGTCCACCAGCTCTGCCCTGAGCAATCCGCCACCGCGGACCCACAGCTTGTAGGCCACGAACAGCAGCACCAGCCAGGTTCCGCCAACGTACAAGGCAACACGCGTGTCCTCGAAGACGCCCAGGATCACGATCACCATGGCCATGAACGCCATGGTGAGAATGGACGCAACAGGCCACAGAGGCGAACCGAATTCCGACGCCGGCAGGCCCTTGCGTTTGATCTCCCGCTTCATGGCGACGTGCGAAGCGAGGATCATCACCCAAACCCACACGGTGGCGAAGGTAGCGATCGAGGCAATGAGCACGAACACGTCCTCCGGAATGACAGCGTTCAATACGACGCCCACCAGCAGGATCCCGCCCATCATCACCACGGTCATCCACGGAACACCATGCCGGGAGATCTTGCTGAAGCTCTTGGGCGCGTGTCCCTGCTGGGCCAGTCCGAACAGGATGCGGCCAGCACCGAAGATGTCGCTGTTGATCGCCGAGAGCGCGGCGGTAATGACCACGGCGTTGAGGATATGCGGGGCGGCCGGGATGCCCAAACCATCGAAGATCTGCACGAACGGACTGCCGCTGCTGCCGATTTCATTCCACGGGAAGATGCTCATCAGCACGCCCAAAGTCAGTACGTAGAACAACAAAACGCGGACGGGCACAGTATTAACTGCTTGCGGGATGACCTTCTTGGGGTTCGTGGCCTCGCCCGCCGTGATACCGATCGTCTCGATCCCGCCAAAGGCAAACATCACGACGGCGAACGCGGCCAGGAGCCCCTCGAAACCATTGGGGAACAAACCGCCGTGATTCACGAGGTTCCCGAGTCCCGGTGCCACGCCACCGCCGTCGCCCGTTTGGAAGCCGAACACGACGATCGCTGCACCGCCGACGATCATGGCGATAATCGCCACCACCTTGATCAGCGAGAACCAGAACTCGAGCTCGCCGAACACCTTCACGCTGAGCAGGTTCATGGCGCCCAGAAACAGGATGATCGCGAGCACCCAGATCCATCTGTCCACCTGTGGGAACCAAAAGCCCATATAGATACTGAAGGCTGTGACATCGGCGATGGCCACGATCGCCATCTCGAACACATAAGTCCAACCGGTCACAAAGCCCGCGAACGGTCCCAGATACTTGGACGCGTACTGGCCGAAGGAGCCCGCCACGGGGTGTCGGACAGCCATTTCGCCCAGTGCTCGCATCACCATGAACACGGCCGCGCCGCCGATGATGTAGGCCAGCAGGACGGCGGGGCCGGCTTTCTGGATGGCGGAGGCGGAGCCGTAGAAAAGGCCGGTGCCGATCGCAGATCCGAGCGCCATGAAGCGAATGTGACGGACGTTGAGGCCTCGGCTGAGCGCCGTACCCGCGGCCTGGAGGACAGAGCTCTCCACAGCCAGCTTGGTTTGTTGCATAGTAAAACCTTCTCGTCTTTGGGAGGGGATCGCTATCCAGCAGATCACTTTTGGGCGCCTTGTGATGGGACTCACGGGGCTTTGGTGTCTTTGATCGCAGACAGTCCAGTGGCGTCGATTTTCACCGTGGTAAAAGTCATAGTCTCCGGTCGGATATGATGACCGCGGACAGCTCGTCACCGGTCAGGCATCCCTCGCATCCGCGTCGCCCCCATTGAACTCCGCGCTGCCATCGCATCCGTTACTTGGGGGACTCTTGAACTCTGCATTCCGCACTGCCCGGCGCCGTGTTACTGCTGCCCTTGTTGCCGTTGTAGCTGGGGCTTCTTTGCTCCTCGCTGCTCCCGCTCAGGCCTACGAAATTCCAGCTTTTGAAGTTCCGCACGCCGCTCAGGCTCCTGTCCCGTTCGTGGAGCGGGCGACTGATACTGCCGGCGTCGTTGAGCTGTGGAAGGCGGGTGGCCCTGCAACCCGTGCCGCCGCTGCTGCGGCTCTTGTGGGCGGGCCGGAGGCGCTGCTGACATTTCTCGACGGCGGACAGGACGTTACGCTGGCCGCGGACCGCAAGCAGCTGGTCACCGAGCTGACGACGCGGGGAAGCGAGAACGTCAGGGAGAGCGCGGTCCGGGTACTGGCCACGAATGACCCCGCTGTGATTGATAGCTTCCTGTCGAGCGGTTGGGCCAAGTCCTGGGAACTTGATTTGCGGATCGCTACGAGCTGGTTCCTCAACTACGAGGGTCCCGTCCGCATGGCTGCTTCCAAGAGCTTGGATCAAGGCGCTGAGGCTATCGAGGGATTCGTTCTCGAGGGCTGGCGTAAGACTGCTCAGGGCCAGGACCGGGAGGCTGTCACACACCTGACAAATTCGCCCATCGCCGGTGTCACTCTCGGAGCCCAAGCGGCTCTGGACACCTATGATCCGGAGGTCCTCGCTACTTTCCTTCGTTACGGCCAGTTTGTTGCTGCCGATCGCGATTCAGAGACGGCAACAGTGACCGGGCTGCTCCAACAAATCAAGTCAGACATCGCAGCCAATCCCAACGGCACCGTTGCGGTCGCTGATCGCGCGAAGGCCGCCGTGGAGAAGGCCAAAAACACAGCATCAGCTGCGAGGGAAGCAGACACGGCCCGATTGATGGCCGACTGGAAATTCCAGACCACACAGGCCGTTCCGCGTGCCATCATCGACGGTGCAAGCATGACCGCTAAGAAGCCGTTTCAAGAAGCTTTTGGAAAAGCAGCCAAAGAGCTTCCCGGGCTTCTCGCAACCCTGACGGCGCCCGGTGCCGACCTCGACGCGCTGATCAATGATGCCCGCCAGGCCACCTTGGATCTCGCATTGGTGGGTACGCCTGAGGTTCGGAAAGCCGCGGAGGCTGCGCTGCTGGGTGGCGATGCTGCAATCAAGGACTTCGTCGCCGTCGGCCACGATGCTGCCTTTGAGCTGGACGAGGCCGCACTGGTTGCCGACCGCCAGCGTGCTTTCCAATACCAGGCCACGGGTGGCAAGTACGTACAGAAGGCTGCCACCGAGGCCGTGAAGTCTGCCAGCCACGCAGACGTCCGTTACTTCCTGGAGTACGGATTTGCTGGTCCGCAGGACCTCGACAACCGCATCCTCGCTTACCAGAAACTGGACGCCGCAGATCTGGAACTGCGGGTAGCCGCCGATGTTGCCTTGGACGGCAGCCGGGCAGATGCGCACGCATTCGCTACGGTTGGTCAGTTTGCAGCCCTTGATCGGGACATGGCCACAAGGGCCCACGTTGCCTCGATCGACGCCATGATCGCCGAGCTTGCCGGCCTGGCAGATACAGCAGCTGTCGACGCCGGCAAGGCCTCCGACGCTGCCAAAGCCGCCGAAGCCGCACGTCAGGCCGAAGCCGCACGTCAGGCCGAAGCTGCCGCAGAAGCCGCCCGCCAGGCTGAAGCTGCACGCCAAACTGCCGCGGCCAATGCTGGTGGACAGGCCGGGCAGGCTGCAGCCGGCCAGGTTGACGTCTCCCAGCACTCGGGAACCGGAGTAGCCCCGATCGTGGTTCCTTGGCCGCGTGACTACGCTCCCGCCGTCGAGCTTGCCGAAACCGGTACGCCGGCCGAAGCCGTAGAAACCCCCGCAGCCACAGCGTCGGCCGCGCCCAGTATTTCAGTGCCGCCGGCCGCGTCAGCTGCCAAGGATGGCGCCTCGGTTGATTCACAGTCGCAAGAGGCCGCCAGTCCGCTGGCTGCCTCATCCAACGGGATGAGCGGCTGGACCATCGGGCTGATCGTGGCTCTGGTCCTGGCCGCGGCGGGAGCCATTACGTTCCTGCTCAGGCGTAAGGGTGTAGCCCCAACCAAGGGTTAGGGGTCGCAAGCGGGTCCGGTATCCGAGACAGGATCAGCGGTTTCGCATTGTCGGATGCCCTGACAAGGGTGCACGCTTGAGTACGGGATACCGGACAGCTATGCCCGGTATCCCGTCAGCAGCCCAAGCAGCGAGGAACCATGACAACGACGCCCACCGCACCAGGCAAAGCCACGTCCAAAGTCCCGGCCGCCGAAAATACGCTGCGCATCTTGAAACTGTTGGCTTCGCGCCGCGGTCCCATGGCGGCGTCGAACATTGCAACGGCGCTCGGCCTGCCGCGATCCAGCGTGTACCACTTGCTCGGCGTGATGGAGGCGAATGGCTTCGTCCTGCACCTGCACGAGGAGCAGCGCTACGGACTGGGCATCAGCGCGTTCGAGCTCAGCTCGGCCTACTCGCGGCAGGAACCCTTGTCCCGGCTGGGGCGTCCCATGCTCGCTTCCCTGGTGGACGTGATTGGTGAGAGCGCGCACTTGGCGGTGCTTCACGGCCGTGACGTGCTCTACATTGTGGAGGAACGAGCAAAGAACCGCCCGAGTCTGGTGACCGACGTCGGGGTCCGCCTTCCCAGCCACCTCACGGCGTCGGGCCGCGCGATCCTGGCTGCCCTGCCCAAGTCGCAGGTTCGCGCGTTGTATCCAAACGCCGCCGCCTTCACGTCCCGGCACGAGGTGGAGTTCCCCATCATGAAGTACTCCGCGTTATCGTCCCATCTGGACCAGGTGCGGCAACGTGGCTACGCCACCGAGAACGGCGAAATCACGCCGGGATTCGGATCCATCGCCGCCGCTGTGACAGACCACGTGGGATGGCCGACGGCGGCAGTCGCCGTCACGTTCTTGGAGGACAAAGTGCCGGCTGAGCAATGGCCGGTGCTGGCAGCCCGCATCCGGAAAGCCGCTGACGAATTATCGGTGCGAATCCACGGGCGGCCCGGGCAGTAGCGCGCAAACTTCTGTCAGCCCCGTCTCGGCGCGTCGCGCTCGACGAGTTTACGGAAGGTTTCCAGCTCACCTCGGAAGCTGCCCCGGTAGGATCCCAGGGCGAAAAGCCGGCCAAAAATCCCGGCGATGAATCCCCGGGTGACGAACTCCTGGTGGATGCGCGTGCCCTCGCCCTCGGCAGTAAACCTGACGTCCGACTCGCCCTTCAGAATCGCATTGCCGAACCGTGTGCGGATGTGCCGGGGTCTCTCAACTTCAAGGATCTCGGTGGGGCTTGCCATGCGTCCAAACCACAGGGTGTAGCGGCTGCCGGGAACATCGATCGAACCAACGAGGTCGCTCACGCGGGTGACTCCGCCGATCCACTCGGGGTACCGGTCAAGGTCCGTCCAGGTCGCGAAAACGTGCTCGGGTGATGCTGCGACAAGGGTGGAAATGCGGAACGTTGCCATGGGTCCAGCATGCGCTCATTGTCGCGTAAATGCGAGGGGTTGAGCATGTCTGTAATCCCGGACAGCACCACTCCAAAAGCCGTTCCTGCCGCTCGCTAAAGGGGCTTTAGTAGAAGCAGAAGATCTTTCCACCACACAGTTCCCACAGACGAAGGAGTCACCATGGCACCCGCCGATTTCACTTCTGGTGCCCGTCCGGTTAAGGCCGCGCGGGGCACTGAGCTTACTGCCAAGTCGTGGCAGACCGAGGCGCCGTTGCGCATGTTGATGAATAACTTGGATCCGGAGGTTGCTGAGCGTCCTGATGATCTGGTGGTTTACGGCGGAACCGGCCGCGCAGCGCGTTCCTGGGCTGCGTTTGATGCGATTACCCGGACGTTGGAGACCATGGAGAAGGACGAAACCCTCCTGGTGCAGTCGGGTAAGCCGGTGGGTGTGTTCCGCACGAATGAGTGGGCTCCCCGGGTGTTGTTGGCGAACTCGAACCTGGTGGGGGATTGGGCGACGTGGCCTGAGTTCCGCCGGCTCGAGGCCGAGGGTTTGATGATGTACGGGCAGATGACGGCCGGGTCCTGGATCTATATCGGTACCCAGGGCATTCTGCAGGGCACGTATGAGACCTTTGCTGCGGTGGGGAACAAGCTGGCCGCTGAGGGACGCCACCCGGCACCCGCTCCGGCGGGTTCCACGGAGGGCCCGTTGGCCGGGACCTTGACGTTGACCGGTGGTTGTGGTGGCATGGGCGGCGCGCAGCCGTTGGCCGTGACGTTGAACGACGGTGCGTGCTTGATTGTTGATGTTGATGAGTCCCGTTTGCGTCGGCGTGTGGGGAAGCGGTACTTGGACGAGGTCGAAACCGATCTGGATGCCGCGATCGC